>VXOS01000101.1 GCA_009839925.1 Chloroflexota bacterium | reverse complement strand
CCCCTCGCCACCCCCGGTGGGGCCCCGCGGGCCCCCCCGGGGGTGGCCGGGGCCCGCCTATCTTTTCTTTCTTTTTTTTTTTTTTGTTGTTTGGGGGGGGGGCGGGGGGGGGGGGGGGGGGGGGCGGCGGCCCCCCCCCCCCCCCCACAGGAGGACGCGCGCGCCCCTCTCGGGGCCCCGAGGGCGCAACAACCGATCAAGCTTACAGTCAGGCTGGCGAGCCCCCTCACCCCCACCCTCTCCCCCAGGGGAGGGGCCGGAGGCGGAGGCGCGGGTCAGCTGCGGCGGCGCTTTGCGCGCGGCGGACGTCGCTTGGCGGTGGGGAAGATGTCGAGCTCGGACTCGGGGGCGACCGCCTCGTCGAGGTGGCGGAAGGCCGCGGCGCCGATCATCGCCGCGTTGTCGGTGCAGAGCACGGGCGGCGGGATGAAGACCGGGACCGGCGAGGCCTCGCGCACCGCCTCGCGCAGGCGGCCGTTGGCGGCAACCCCGCCGGCGACCAGCAGGCAGGACACGCCCTCGCGCTCGGCGACGCGCGCCGTCTTGCGGGAGAGCACGTCGGCGACGGACTCCTCGAAGGCGTGGGCGACCTCGGCGGGCGGCAGGTCCGGCTCGGCGGCGACGCGCTGCGCGACGGCGGTCTTGAGGCCGGAGAAGGAGAAGTCGTCGCTGCCCGGCATCCAGGCGCGCGGCAGGCGGAGCGTGCGCTCCTCGGCCGTCGCCGCCAGCCGCGAGAGCGGCGGGCCGCCCGGGTAGCCGAGGTCGAGCAGCCGCGCGACCTTGTCGAAGGCCTCGCCGGCCGCGTCGTCGCGCGTCCCGCCCAGGCGCTCGAAGCGGCCGTGGTCCAGCATCAGCAGCAGCTCCGTGTGCCCGCCGGAGACGACGAGCGCGAGGGCGGGCAGCGGCGGCTCCTCCTCGCCGAGCCAGTTGGCGCAGACGTGACCCTCGAGATGGTCGACCGGGATCAGCGGCAGCCCGCGCGCCCAGGCGATGCCGCGTGCGGCGTTGAGGCCGACGACGAGCGCCCCCGGCAAGCCCGGCCCCGCGGTGGCCGCGATCGCGTCGAGGCGGTCCCAGTCGCACTCCGCATCGGCGAGCGCCTGCCGCACCACCGGCAGCAGCGCGCGCAGGTGCTGGCGCGCGGCCACCTCCGGCACCACGCCGCCCGTCTCGGCGTGCAACTCTTGCTGCGAGGCGACGACGTTGGAGAGCGCGCGCCGCCCGTCGACGACGACCGACGCCGCCGTCTCGTCGCAGGACGATTCGATCGCGAGCACCGTGGTCATGCGTTACAGGATATCGCGGCGACCGCTACAGTCCGGTCCGGTCACTCCGCCTCCGGCTCCAGCTCCGAGGCGGGGTCGAAGGCCTCGATGCTCGTGCCCGTGAGGATGTAGAGCGTGACGCCGTCCGGGGAGAGCGCGAGCGCGCGGATGTCGAGCAGGGTGGGGTGCACGAACTGGCGCAGGAATGCGCCGTCGTCGCCGCTCACGACGATGCGGCGGTTGCCGCGGTCGGCGACGTACAGCACGCCGTCTGCGGAGTCGCGCGCGATGCCGACCGGTGTGTTCAGTGGCCGGTCGATGCCCTCCAGCAGTGGGCCCAGTTGCCGGCCGAGGCGGAAGCGGCGCGCCAGATCGCCGACCAGCAGGTGGAGATCGCCGTCGACGATCAGCCGCAGCGCGCCCTCGTGCGGCGCGCCGCCCGTGCTCACCGCGCCGGGCAGCGTGCCGCCGATCAGGCCGGTGCGCTCCGTGTCGAAGCCGTCGTCGACCGGGCGGTAGCGCCAGACCTCGGCTCCGAGCGTGTCGAGGATGTAGAGGTTGCCCTGGTACGCGGCGATGGCGTCGATCGCTCCCAGTTCGTCGGCGTCGCGCAGCGGCAGGGCGGTTGGTATTTCCCCGGGCACGAGCGCGAACAGCCTGCGCGCCTCGTCGATCAGCAGCAGCCGGGAGGCCGCAGCGTCCCAGGCGATGACGCTCGGGCGCGAGGCGAGCACGGTGCCGTAGCGTACGCCCGAGCGGTAGGCCTCGAGCGAGGGCTCCCGCCCCGCGGGATCGATCGCGAAGACGCGTCCGCGATCGCCGTCGAGCAGCCACAGCCAATCGCCGCCGAGGACGAGGTTGACCGGGCTGAGGGGCGCGGTCAGCGAGCCGGCGAACTGCAGGATGCGCCGCAGATCGCGGACCTCGACTACGCCGTTGAGGTCGTCCAGTTGCTGCTGCACGCCGGCCTGAAGGTCGGCGATCCGTGGATCCTCGATGCCGACGGCGCGCGCCTGCTCGAGCTCGGCGAGCGCGGCCTGCAGCTGCTGGCGTTGCCACGCGATGTCGTCGTTCTCCGCGGCTGCGTCGAGGAAGGCGTTGGCGGCCGCGAGCCGCTCGTCCACCTCGGCCTGCGGGTCGCCCTCGAGCAGTGGCGGGAGGTAGTACGTGGCGGCGGCGGCGAGCAGCGCGGCGAGCAGCAGCAGTCCGGCGATCAGCCAGCGCCGCCGGCTGCGCGGCGCGCCGGCCGATCGGGGGCGGCGCAGGCTTGGCAATCGCCGTCCGGAAGGCGGCTGCGGGGCCGGCGAGGTGATGATCGGCGCCGGGGGTTCGGGAACGGCCGTTCCCGGATCGTCCTCCGGGCGCTCGCTGTCGGGGAAATCGATCTCCACGGGGGCGGGTTCGGTCGCGGTGTCGGGCACGTCGGCGATCAGCACCGCCGTCATGTCGTCCACCTGCCGGGTGAGGCGGAAGATCTCGGCAAGCGCGCGGTCCGGCTCGCTTCCCAGCGCCTGGGCGATGGCCGCGGATCCGGCTGTCTCCTCGGCGGGACTGCTGAGGATCAGGATCTTCGTCTGCTCGAGCGGGATGCTGGTGAAGAGCGGGTCCAGCCGGTCAGTGCCCCCGAGGGGCTGCGCGCCGTCCTGGCCCTCGGAGCTGATGCGGCGCACGCCGTCGGGAGCGGCGACGTAGACGACGCCGGGGCCTGCCTGCGCGACGGTCGCGCTGTCGCCGCGCACCGCCAGGCAGGTGACGCCGATCGAGACGTGGTGCTCGCGTAGCGAGCGGCTGTTCCACTCGGCCAGATTGCGATGCGCCTGGCGCAGCGCGCGCAGCAGCCCGCCCGTGAGCGAGAGCGACTCGCTTGCGAAGAGGTCGGCGACGGCGCCGGCGACTTCCTGGCAGAACTCGGTGGACCGCTCGTCGGCGGGGTCGGCGAGGACGAAGAGGTGAACGCGCTCCTCGTCGCTGAAGCGCAGTTGCTCGGCGAGCCACGGTCCGTCCTCGCGAACCTCGCCGCCGACGATGGCGTAACGCCCGACCCAGGTGCTCATGTGGCCCGATCCGCTGGCCTGATCCGCGGGGAGGTTGCGTGAATTCGGCGCGCACGCCGACGGGGCGCCGTTCGTGGCGCCCCGCCAGATTCATCATACCAGTGCGCGGAGGCAAGAGCGGGAAGGCGCGGAGCGGCTCAGTCCTCGAAGCGACGCAGGATCAGCACGGCGTTCTGGCCGCCGAAGCCGAAGGAGTTCTTGGCCAGGGTGCGGATGTCCGCGCTGCGCGGCTGAAGCGGGACGTAGTCGAGGTCGCACTCGGGGTCCGGGTTCTCGAGATTGATCGTCGGGGCAATCGTCGAGGTGCGGAGAGTCTGGACCGCCGCGATCGCCTCGACGCCACCGGCCGCGCCAAGCAGGTGCCCGATCTGGGACTTGAAGGCCGTCACCGGGATGCGATCGGCAGCCTCGCCGAAGACCGAGCGGATCGCCCGCGTCTCGGCGATATCGCCGACCTCGGTGGCCGTCGCGTGCGCGGAGATGTAGTCGACATCGCCCGGGGTGATGCCCGCGTCCTCGATCGCGAGGCGGATTGCACGGGCGGCGCCGGCGCCGTCCTCGGGCGGCGCCACGAGAAACGTCGCGTCCGCGGTCACGCCGTAGCCGATCAGCTCGGCGAGCGGCTCGGCCCCGCGGGCGCGGGCGTGTTCAAGCTCCTCGATCACCAGTACTCCCGCACCCTCGGAAGGGGCGAAGCCATCGCGATCGCGGTCGAAGGGCCGCGACGACTCGCCCGGGCGGTCGTTGTAGGAGGTGGTGAGGGCGCGCATCGCGCAGAACCCGGCGAGTCCCAGCTCGGAGATGCCGGCCTCGGTGCCCCCGGCCAGCATCACGTCGGCGTGGCCGCGGCGGATCACCTCGGTGGCGTCGCCGATCGCCTGCGTGGCCGCGGCGCAGGCGGTGGTCACGGTGTTGGTGTAGCCGAGCAGGCCGAGCTGGATGGTGAGGTTCCCGGCGGCCATGTTCGGCAGCATCTTCGCCATGTAGAGCGGGTCGAGGCGGTTCCCGCCGCGGCTGAGGATCGTGCGCATCGCCTGGTCGGCGTGCGGGAGGCTGCCGTTGCCGGTGCCGAGCAGCGCCCCGGCGCGGTGGCGGTCGATTGCCTCGAGGTCCAGACCGGCGTCGGCGATCGCCTGCTTGCCGGCGGCGATCGCGAACTGCGAGAAGCGCGCCATGCGGCGCGCGTCCTTGCGGTCCATCCACTCGTTGGGCTCGAAGTCATGCACCTGCCCGGCGACCTTGCAGGGGTAGTCGCCCGGCTCGATCGCCGTCAGCGCCGTGATGCCGGACTCGCCGTTCAGCGCGCGCTCCCACAGCTCGTCGACGGTGCTGCCGAGGGGGGAGATCACGCCCATGCCGGTTACGACGACACGGCGATCCCTGCCACTGCGTTGCGTCATCCGGCCTCCATGTACGTGACCGATTACCGGGCCACAGTCTAGCGCAGCCCGAGCGCGCGGTCCCCGCTCACACCCAGCAGCTCTTCGCGTGCCTCGGAGACGGTGTAGAGGCTGCCGACGACGAAGACGGAGCCCCCCTCGCCGGCCAGCGCGCGCGCCAGATCGAGGGCGGCCGTGACGTTCGGCTGCTGCTGCACGACCGCTCCCGCCTCGTCGAACGCAACGGCGACCTGCGAGGGGTCGGCCGCCCGCTCCGAGGCCGGCGGAGCGATGATCACGGTCTCGCTGCCGGCGAGCAGCGGCGCGGCCAGCAGCGGGATGTCGCGGCCGGCCAGCAGGCCAATCACGAGGACATGGGGCTGGGGCAGCGGCAGATCGCGCACGGTCTCCCGGAAACGCTCCGCTGCGAGCGGCGTATGCAGCGCGTCCAGCACCACCAGCGGGCGCTGTCTCAGCACCTCGAAGCGCCCGCCCCAGCGGACCGAGCCGAGACCGTCGCGCACGGCGGCCTCGGGCGGCGCGCCGCCGGCAGCGGCCCAGGCCAGCTCCGCCGCGCGAACGGCGGTGGCCGCGTTCTCCGCCTGGTGGCGGCCGATCAGCGGCAGCCGCAGCCGCCGGTAGGTGCGCAGCGGGGTGCGCAGATCCAGCTGCTGCCCGTCGAGACCCTGCGAGGTCACCCGCAGCGCGCACTCGGCCGCGACCTCGTGCAGCGTCGCGCCCACCTCGGAGGCCCGCGCGCGCACCACGTCGAGGGCGCGCTCGCGCAGGGGCGCCGCGACGGCCGCGCCGGGCGCGCGGATGATCGCCGACTTCTCGGTCGCGATCTGCTCGATCGTGTCGCCGAGGATCGCGGTGTGCTCCAGGTCGATCGGCGTGATGACGGCCGCCTCCTTCGCGGCGTCGACGACGTTCGTCGTGTCGAGCCGCCCGCCGAGGCCGACCTCGAGCACCTGCCAGTCGCAGCCGGCCTCGGCGCCCGCGAGCCAGCCGAGCACGGTCAGCAGCTCGAAGTAGGACCAGCCCTCGGTCGCCTCGTCGTCCAGCAGCGCCTTCGCGAGGCGGGCGAAGTCCGCGTGGGCGAGCGGTTCGCCGTCGATGCGCACGCGCTCGCGCGCCTGGTGCAGGTCGGGCGAGGTGAGCAGCAGGGTGTGCGCCCCGGCGGCGCGCAGCTGCGCCTCGACCAGCGCCGCGGTCGAGCCCTTGCCCTTCGAGCCGGCGATGTGGACGGTGCGCCGCCGGTCCGGGCGGCCCGCAGCCTCGAGGAACGCCTCGATGTGCGTGAGGCGGAAGCGCTTCGCCTCCCGCGGGTCGCCGCTGCGCTCGTAGCCCCCACGTGCGAGCAGGCCGCGCACGGCCTCGGCGTAGGCCGCGAGCGTCGCCTGGTCCGGGAGGTCGCCGGGCGGGGTGGTGGTCATGGTGCGAGGATAGCCCGCGGCTCGCTTGCGGCGGACTGCGTCGCTCGCATGGCTCCGATCCCCGTGCTAGCGTCCGGGCCATGACGGCGACAGCGCGAGGCGGCTCCGAGGACGGGCGCTGGCAGTCCGCGTCCGAGCGCCCCGATCACCCGCTCGCGGCGATCGATGGCGCCTCGCTCGGTGGGGGGCTGCGGCTTGCTGTGCTGCTTGGCCCGCGCAGCGCGGTCGGCTCCACGTACTTCCGCTGCATGCTCGATGGCCCCTCGGGGCCGACGACGGCGCCGGTGATCTTCGGGCTGCATAACTCCGGGCCGTTCCCCGGCTTCAACTGGGTCGAGGTGCTGGACTACAGCGACGCGCCCCCGCTCGCGGGCGGGGGCGTGCAGCCGGTCTCGCCCGAGGTCGAGCGAGCGCTGTTCGGGCGGCTCGCGAGCCTCGTCCCGACGGGCGGGCACCTGATGGCGGAGTACGACTCGCGCGCGCGGACCAGCACCGCGCGCGCGCTGGCGGCGGGTGTGCCGCCGGTCGCGACGCCGCTCGGCGCGCTGCTCTTCGACCTCGGCTGCGGCGTGGCCTTCCGCGACTGGTACATCTCCGAGGGCGGCCGCGAAGGCCCGCGCAAGCTGCAGGGCTTTCGGGCAGCGCACGAGGAGCACGCGCGCACGCGCGGCCTGGAGACGATCGCCGCCCTCGACGCCTTCCTCGCCGCCAGGCGCCCGTCGGGCGAGCTGTGGGCGCTGACCGAGCCGCTGGCGCGGCGCGTGCGCGAGGAGCTGAGCGGGCGCTACGGCGGGTGACGCCGCCGGGGGCGCTAGCGGTGCGTCGTGTAGAATCGGGCAAACAGCGGAGCGTCGCGGGTCCACGCGGCGCGTCACACCCAACCCGAGGCCGGGCGGCACGGCAGGAATCGCCCGCACGAGCGAGACGAAGGATGGCGTCATGCCCCAAACCCTCAGCGTGATCAAGGCCGATGTCGGCGGCTACGTCGGCCACTCCGCGATGCACCCGGAGCTGCTCGATGCGGGCCGCGAGTCGCTCGCGCAGGCGGTGCAGTCGGGGCTGCTGATCGACGCTCAGGCCCACGCCTGTGGCGACGACCTCTTCCTCGTGATGTCGCACGACCGCGGCGAGGACGACGAGGCGGTCCACCAGCTTGCCTGGGACACCTTCCAGACCGGTACCGCGGTCGCCCAGAAGCTGCGCCTCTACGGCGCGGGCCAGGACATCCTCGTCGACGCCTTCTCCGGCAACATTCGCGGCGCGGGCCCCGGCTCGGCGGAGCTGGAGCTCGAGGAGCGCCCGTCCGAGCCGGTGATCGTGTTCATGGGCGACAAGACCTCGGCGGGCTCGTTCAACCTGCCGTTCTTCAAGATGTTCGCCGACCCCTTCAACACCGCCGGCCTCGTCATCGCCGAGCCGCTGCACCAGGGCTTCTCCTTCGAGGTCCACGACGTCAAGGAGCACACCCGCATCCACCTCAACTGCCCGGACGAGATGTACGACCTGCTGGTCTTCATCGGGTCGCCGGCGCACTACGCCGTGAAGCGGGTGCGCAGCCGCAGCACCGGCGAGGTCGCCGCCGTCTCCTCGACCGACAAGCTCTCGCTGATCGCCGGCCGCTACGTTGGCAAGGACGACCCGACGGCGATCGTGCGGTGCCAGGGCAACTTCCCGGCCGTCGGCGAGGTGATCGAGCCCTTCACGACCGCCTGGACCGTCGAGGGCTTCATGCGCGGCTCGCACTACGGGCCGTGGATGCCGACCTCGATCGAGCAGGCGCACCCGGCGCGCTTCGATGGCCCGCCGCGGATCATCGCGCTCGGCTTCCAGCTGGCGGAAGGCATGCTGGTCGGCCCGCGCGACCTGTTCGACGACCCCTCGTACGACAACGCGCGCGACGAGGCGAACCGGGTCAGCGACTATCTGCGCAAGCACGGCCCCTTCGAGCCGCACCGGCTGCCCCTCGACGAGATGGAGTACACGACGATGCCGGCCGTCGCCGCCATGATGAAGGACCGCTGGGAGGCCATCGACTAAGGCGGGAAGCCCGGCGTACGGAGCGCCGCCCGATGCAGATGTTCGTCGACGCCGACGAGGCCTACCTCGCGTGGACGCGCTGGCATGCGGAGGGCTACGTCCTCAACGTCGGGCGTACCCCGCAGCCCGCGACGCCGATCGTGCTGCACCTCGCCGTCTGCGAACTGATCGCCGAGCCGGGCCAGCGCTACACCACGGGGGAGTCCATCAAGATCTGCTCGCTCGGCCGCCAGGAGTTGATCGAATGGGCCGAACGCGAAGAGGTGGACGGCGAGTTGAGCACGGACTGCCATTGCCTGTCCTGAGGCACGGCGAGCCGCCCGTGGGCGAACGATGAGCGGGCAGGCCGCGGGCGGCGGGACGCTGCGCTTCCGCGCGCACGCCGACGCGATCATGGAGCAGGCCGCGCGCGAGTACCGCGAGTTGCTGCGCGAGATCGCCGCCTCGTTCGAGCCGTTCCCGGAGTACCCCGGCTCGTTCTTCTCCTACGGCATCGAGGTCGAGCCGCCGCCCGGCGGCCAGGGCGAGGACGCCCCCGGCTGCGTCGTGCTCGGCGAGGACGGCGGGCTCTACGAACTCCGCATCGGCTTCGAGGCGGACCAGCTCGACACCGACGACCCGGCCACGACGCGGTCCGAGTTGCGCGTACCCCTCGATGAGCTGAGCCCGGCGGAGTACGTCGCCTATGCCAGCCGCGCCGCGGAGGCGGCGCTGGCGCTGCTGGAGCAGGGCGCCGCAGAGCGCTGAACGACGCTCCGCGGGTTACAGACGCCGCCCACCGGGCAGCGACGCCATCTTTCGGTCCAGCGTCAGGATCTCCAGGTCGGCCCGGGAGTAGTCGTCGGCGATGAGGCGGTCGAGCAGACCCGCGCCGCCGGACGCCTCGAGGGCCGCGAAGATCGCGCGACCGTGCAGCGGAGCGACCAGACCGCTGCGCAGCACCTCCGCGAGACCGGCCCGGGCGTCGGCCTTCGAGATGCCGTAGTGGTGCTGCACGGCGACGTATGCCTCGCCGATGACCAGGTTCGAGGCGAAGACCTCTGCACCATCGTCCGCGACCAACGCGCTGAGCTGGCTGACGCAGCGCTCGAACTCCGGCAAGGGGTCGCCGGACAACAGTCGTACCAGGACGGAGGTGTCAATCCCGAAGCGAGCGGTCATGCGGCTCTCCGCGGAATGTCTCGATGTCGAACGTGCCGTGTCCGCGGCGGATCTTGTCGCGCAGCGGCGCGAGGCGAGCGCGGTTGATGCGCCGGGGACGCAGGGTGAAGCCGTCCGGTCCTTCCTCAAGCTCCAGTTGGTCGCCGGGGCCCACGCCCAGCGCGTTCAGCACCCTCGCAGGGAACGTGACCTGACGTTTCGAGGTGATCTTGACGAGCACGGCATCTCCTTACCCAAAACGTATTCGCAGTAAGGAGCATCGTCAAGGCGCGAAGAGGTGCTCCGCGGGTTACGACGCGGGACGGAAGCGCGGCAGCGTCCACTCCTCGGTGACGTCCTCGAACGTCACCTCGAGTTCCATGTCGATCCGCACCCCGTCGGGAACCTCGACGTCGACGAGGTTCGAGATCATGCGCACGCCCTCGTTGAGCTGGACCATCGCGTAGGCGTAAGGCACGTCGTCGTTGAACGCGGGGTTCTGCGGCTGCCGCACGATCGTGTAGGTGTGGAGGCGGCCCCGGCCGCTCGCCTTCGTCCACTCCCAGTCCGGGCTGAGGCAGTGCGGGCAGGCCTGCCGCGGGTACCAGAAGTGGCGGCTGCACTGGAAGCAGCGCGGGAGGATCAGCTCGTGGCGCTTCGCCGCGTCCCAGAAGGGCTGCGTGAGCGCCGGGTCGGCCTGTCGCGGGAGCGGCTTCTCGTATTCGGCCATGGTGGACCTCGGTGTTCTCTTTGCTTGCTGGATTTAGAGGGTGGCGCCCGAACCGAGCACCAGCGTCGTCATGACGCTGCCGGTGCCGCCTCAGCCATTGACAAGGCAGAGATCGCCTTTCTTCACCTGCCTCTCACCGGCCCGGCCCATGACCTGGCGGGTCGCCTCCACCACGTGGCGGAAGCCGCCGGCGCCGCCGCCGGGCTGGCCGGCCGAGATCTGGCCGCCGTCGGTGTTGATCGGGAACTCGCCCGCGTAGGTCGTGTCCGTGCTCTCGTAGAAGGCCCCGATCTCGCCCTTCGCGCAGATTCCGGCGTCCTCAAGGCACATCATCGCGAGGATCGTGTAGCAGTCGTAGAACTGCGCGAACTCGATGTCGCGCGCGCTGTACTCCGCCATCTGCAGCGCGACCGGGGCGGACTGCACGACCGGGGTGGTGGTGATGCTCTCGTTCTGCCAGACGACGCTGTGGCTCGTCGCCGGCCCGCCCACGCCGAGGATGTAGACGGGCGGGTTGGGGAGCGCCCTCGCGCGCTCCGCGCTGGTCACGATCACCGCGTTCGCGCCGGAGCAGGGCATCACGCACTCCAGCAGGTGGAGCGGGTCGTTGACGAAGCGCGAGTTGAGCACGTCGTCGATGGTGATCGGGTCCTTCCAGAGCCCGTTCTCGTTCTTCAACGCGTTGAAGCGCTGATCGACGGCGCACTTGGCGAACTGCTCCTGGGTGGTGCCGAACTCGTGCATGTGGCGCGCCTTGATCATCCCGTAGCCGCCGTTGGCGGCGACCACGGTGCCAAAGGGCGCCTCCCACTCCGTGAGGATGTTGGCGGGGCCACCGCCGCCGCGCGCGCCCGCGCCCGCCTCGAGGCGCGTCGCGCTGGCTGGCCGCGACTGGCCGAGCATGCAGAGCACGTTGCTGGCGACGCCGGAGGCGACGGCCATGGCCGCCGTCAGGATCGAGGCCGCGCCGCTCGCCCCGTGCACGGTCATCGAGGAGGTGTAGCGGGGCGTGATGCCCAGCGCCTCGCAGAGCTCGAGGGAGTTCACGTCCTCGCGGTTGATCACACCGTCGATGTCGTCCTTGCGCATTCCGGCGTCGCGGATCGCGCCTCGTGCGACTTCGGCGAGGAGGCCGGTGGTGCTGCGTTCGCCGTACTGGCGCAGGGTCGGGAGCTCGCTGAACCCGACGATCGCCGCCTTTCCGCGAATCGACATCGCATGCCTCCTTCCGGCGAAGACGTTCGTTGTTGAACCCGTGATGAACTCCAAGGTTACTCCCGCGCAGCAGGCCTTGCCACCCGCGGCCGTCATTCGACGCGCCAGGCCGCTACGATGACCCGCGCTTGGGCTGCGAACGGAGGCGATCATGGACCCCGCGGACCGGCAGGCGATCCACGACCTGATTACGGACTACTGCTACACCTTCGACGGCGCCGACCACGACACCTTCGCCGCGCTGTTCAGCGAGGACGCCGTCTTCGGCCGCGCCGGCAGCGAGGTGCGCGGCCGCGAGGCGATCCGCGAGCTGGTCGCCAACCGCTGGGTCGAGGAACCGACGCCGCGCCGGCACATGGTCTCCAACATCCGCCTGCAGGAGCCGGACGCCGACGGCAGCGTGCGCGGCAAGGCGATGTTCCTCGTGACGATCGCGACCACGGGCGAGTCGCGCGCGCGCATCCTCGCGACCGGCTGGTACGACGACGTCTATGTGCGCACGGCCGAGGGCTGGAAGTTTCGCTATCGCGTGAACCACGTGGACCCGCGGGCGCGGGCGTAGACCGCGCGGCCGAGGTCGGCGAGTACTACAGCTGGCTTCGTTCGAGGGCGGTGATTCGGGCCTCGTGCCCGCGCACGACTTGCTTGATCTCGGCCATGTCCTGAAGGAGCACCACCTGGCCTTCGGCCAGCTGAGCTACGTCCCTCCGCACCTGCGTGACGTCTCCGCGAAGCTCAGTGAACTCCCCGCGCAGGTAGGTGAAGTCCTCGCGAAGCTCGGCGAACTCCCCGCGCAGGTGCGCGAACTCGCCGCGCAGTTCCGTGACGTCCCCGCGCACTTCCTCGCGAAGCTCGGCGAACTCCCCGCGGAGTTGTGCGAACTCGCCGCGCAGTCCCGTAACGTCCCCGCGCACTTCCTCGCGAAGCTCCGTGAACTCCCCGCGCAACTCGGTCACGTCCTCGCGCACTTCCTCGCGAAGCTCGGTGAACTCCCCGCGCAACTCGGTCACGTCCTCGCGCAGTTGCGTGACGTCGCGAGCGAGGGGAGCGATCTCCTCGCGGACGACCTGACGGACTACGTCCAGCGGGACGGATCCGTTGGCGCTCTGCTCGGGCACGAGGCCTCGCTCTCGGGGAGCGCGCATCGTAGCATGCCCGTGTCAGCAAGTCGAGGGCAGTGTGTTACGTCCCGGCGAGCGCCGCCCGAGGGGTGAGCCGCACCGCGCCCGACTCCGCGAGGCGGGCGATCTCGGCTTCGTCGTAGCCCGCCTCGCGCAGCACCTCGGAGCCGTGCTGGCCGAGGAGCGGCGGCGGGAGGCGCAGCGAGGCGAGCCCGTCCTCGAAGCCCCACGGCACGTTGAGCGTGCGCAGCGGACCGAGCGTCGGGTGGCCTTCGATGGTCTGGACCATGCCCAGCGCCTCGGTCTGTGCGTCGGCGAGCAGCGAGCGCAGGTCGTGCATGCGCACGATCGTGTAGCCGAGCTCGTCCTGCACCAGCGTGCGCAGCTCCTCGAAGGGGATCTGGCGCGTGCGGTGGTTCACCAGCGGCGGCAGCAGGTGCAGGTTGCGCATCAGCTTGTCCGGCGCCTCGTAGCGCGGATCGAGGAGCACCTCGGGGCGGTCGATGGCGATCAGGAACTTCGCCCAGGCTCCCTCGTCGCCGCGCATCGTGATCAGCGCGTGGCCGTCGGCGGTCTCGAAGCCATGGTCCGGCTCCTCGTCGGCGCCGGTGAGCGGGCGGCCGACGCGATCCTCGACCGCCAGCTCGGCGCTGATCGTCCACTGGTGCATCGCGATGAAGGTCTGCAGCAGCGAGGTCTGCACGTGCTGCCCGAGGCCGTGCCGCTCGCGCCAGAGCAGCGCCGTCAGCACCCCGTGCACGCCGGCGATACCCGCCCCCACCGAGGCGAGGTCGTAGCCGTAGCGGACCGGCGGCTCGGAGGCGCGGCCGAGGTGGCGGTTGGAGCCGACGACGGCCTGCACGTCCAGTTCGCTCGCGGGCGCAGCGGCCAGCGGCCCCGCGGCGCCCTGCCCGTTGATCGAGAGATAGACGAGGCGCGGATAGCGCTTCGAGAGCTCCTCGTAGCCGAGGCCGAGGCGCTCCATCACGCCCGGCCGGTAGCCCTCGACCAGCACGTCGGCGTCCGCGAGCAGCCGCTCGAGGATGGCCCTGCCCTCGGCGGACTTGAGGTCGAGCGCGATGCCGCGCTTGTTGCGGTTGAGCTGGAGGTAGAGCGCGCTCTCCGGCTCGCCCTCCGCCGGGGTGTGGAAGGGACCGATCTGGCGGATCCAGTCGCCCTCGGGCGGTTCGATCTTGATCACGTCCGCCCCGAGGTCGCCGAGCTGCATCGCGCAGATCGGCCCGGAGACGCCCTGCGAGAGGTCGAGCACGCGCAGGCCCGCGAGGGCGGGTGCGGGCGTGGCGTCAGCGCCCAGCGCGGTGGCGCCGTTGCCGCGCGCGCCATTGCTCGCAACGGGAGCCGGAGGCGGTAGCGCGGCCACCTCATCCTCCAGCTCGCGCAGCACCTCGTCGGTGTGCTGGCCCTGCGCGGGCGAGGGGCCGGTGATACGCGCGCGGGACTTGTCGAAGCGCCAGTGCGGCTCGGCGGTGCCCATGTCACCCCAGGGCGTGTCCATGACGCTGAGGAAGCGCTGCTCCATCGCCTGCGGATGCGCCAGCAGGCCCTCGATCAACGGCAGCCCGGTCAGCACCTCCGAGGCCGGGACGCGGGCTGCGCGCAGCTGCTCCACCCACTCCGGGGCGCCGCGTTCGGCGAAGGCCGCCTCGAGCAGCGGGATCAGCGCCTCGCGGTTCTCGACGCGCAGCGCGTTGCTCGCAAAGCGCGGGTCGTCGATGAGCTCGGGTCGCCCGAGGGCCCCGCAGAGCCGCGTCCAGAGGCGTTGGTTGAGCGCGCTCACGGCGACGTAGCCCTCGGCGGTCGCGAACGCCTGGTCCGGCACGATGTTGCTGCGCGCGCTGCCGAGGCGCGGCGGCGGCTCGCCGGTCGCGAGGAACTCGGCGATGCGCGTGGTCGCGCCGAACATCGTGCATTGCAGCTGCGAGTTGTGGATGCGCAGCCCGCGGCCCGTACGCTCGCGCACCCAGAGCGCGACGAGCAGCGCCTCGAGGTTCACGGCCGCGCCGTTCCAGTCGATCGAGGGCGTCCCGCGCGAGAACTCGGGCGGGCCGCCGGGCTGGCCGTTGAGGCTGGTCGCGCCACCCGCGGCCTGCGAGAACCACTCGTTGCTGGTCATGCCGACCATCGGCCCGACCGGGCCGAAGGCGGAGCTCTGCAGGTAGATGAGGCGCGGGTTGAGCTCCTGGAGGCGCTCCCAGCCGAGGCCGAGCCGCTCCATTACGGCGGGCGAGCGGAAGTTCTCGATCAGCACGTCGGCGGTGCGGATCAGATCCTCACCGCGCGCGAACTCCTCGGGCTGCTTGAGGTCGAGCACGATGCCGCGCTTGCCGAGGTTATTGCCGAGGAAGGTGTGGCCCATGCCGCGCAGCTCGGGGCGGGTGCGGCGCACCATGTCGCCCTCCGGCGACTCCACCTTGATCACGTCCGCGCCGAGCCATGCGAGGTACTCGGCGGCGACCGGGCCGACGGCGGCCTGCCCGAGATCGAGCACGCGGATGCCGGTCAGCGGCGCTTCGAGTTCGCCCATGACGCCTCCGGGTGACGGGAGCCCTCGTGGCTGCTGAGTATACGAAGGCTTGCCTCGGACGCGCAGCGCGCCATCCGGGCGCACCGCCCATCCGCGTCGCCGGCCGGCAAGCGCTAGGCTGCGCCTCGACGGCGAGCGCGGAGGAGGACGGCGATGATCACCTACGTCGACCACATCGGGATCGTGTCGCACAGCCTCGAGCAGGCCGGCGAGGTGCTGGTCGAGCGGCTCGGCCTCGCCTGGGACACCGAACGCGCGCCCATGCCCGAGGGCGGCTACTTCGCGCCGGAGCGCACGCGCATCTTCTTCGTACGGGTCGGCGTCGGCGAGACGAAGATCGAGATCCTGCTGCCGGACGACGCGCAGAGCGGGATCGGGCGGTACCTCGAGCGACGCGGGCCGGGGCTGCACCACATCGGCTACGGCAGCGACGACGTGGTCGCCGACACGAAGCAGTTCATGGACAACGGCCTGCGCTACATCGACTTCGGCGAGCCGATCGAGGACATCACGGCCTCTTTCTTCCACCCCAAGTCGGCCAACGGCATCCTCACCGAGATCGTCCGCGACCGCCGCCCTGTCCGCTGATCCTGCTGCTGTCGCCCGCCGAGCGGCCGGATAAGCGGTAGACTCCGGACCATGCCGGACTTGGCCGACCACATCGCCCGCATCGCGCAGGATGAGGCGCTGCCGCAGCGCGTCGAGGAGGCGGCGCGCCAGACGGCGGTGCTCCCAGTCCTCGACGCGCTTGGCTGGGATTGCTGGGACGGCAACGAGGTCACTCCAGAGTTTGAGGTGCGTGGCGGGCGCGTGGACTACTGTCTCCAGGTTCCCGGCGAGCGTCTCGTGCTCATCGAGGTGAAGCGAACGGGTGCGGACCTGAGCGGGCCTCCGGAGGAGCAACTGTTGCGCTATGCCTTCGACGAGGGCGTGCCGTTGGCCGCGCTCACCGACGGTCGCGTGTGGTGGTTGTACCTGTCCACGGCGACCGGGAGCTGGGAGCAGCGTCGCTTCTACAGTATCGACTTCCGCCAGCGGGAGGCGGCCAGTGCGGCTGTCGACCTTCAACGCTTCCTGAGCCGGGACGGAGTAACCAGCGGCAAGGCGCTGGAGGAGGCTCGACGCGAGTTCGAGAGCCAGGAACGCGATCGGCGAGTCCGCGCCGCGCTCCAACAGGCTTGGCGGCAAGTGCTTGGCGATCCGAATGGACTGCTACGTGACTTGCTCGCCGAGGAGGTCAGGGAGATCGCAGGACACCGTCCTGAACAGCAGACAATTGCCGACTTCCTGAGGAGCGTGTCGGGAGACACGTCCGAGGAAACTGAGCCGCCCCGCCCTCCACCGCGCCGGACTCGTTCGAGGCGCACTCAGGACGCGGAGCCGGCTGGTCAGGCTGCTCCCGCGAGCGAGTCTGTACGTGTCCGGGGCACGGTGCCCGCGACACGCCCGTCCACGAGTTTCACGGGCCGCCGTGTTGCAGCCTTCGCACTTGATGGCACCAAGCACGAGGTCACGAGTTGGCGGCGACTGCTCGTGAGGCTGTCGGAGGAACTCTCGAAGAAGTCGGGAGCAGGGTTCCCGGGAATGGTCGCGACCGTGAGCGGCCGACGGCGACCTTACTTCAGTTCGTCCGCTTCCGATCTCCGCGAGCCGCTTCTGATTCCCGGTACACGCCTCTTTGTCGAGGGTAACGTCAGTGCCGTCCAAGCCGAACGGATCGCGCGCCTCGTGCTAACTGCAGTCCGCGGCTCCGACGCCGGATTCGAGATCGAGCTGGCGGAGTAGCGAAGGCGCCAAGGTGGACTGGAGCGATACGGCCGATCAGGCCGCCTTCCGCGCCGAGGTGCGCGCCTTCATCGAAGCGCGGCTGCCCGACCGCTACAAGCACGACCCCTTCGACAGCGGCGAGCACTTCGTGCAGTGGGTCTTCGACCGCCACGCCGAGGAGCCCGCGTTGAGCGAGGCAGCCCGCGAGTGGGCGCGCGCGCTCGCCGATCGCGGCTGGGTCGCCCCCGCCTGGCCCGCCGAATACGGCGGCGCCGGCCTCAGCTCCATCGAGCAGTTCGTCTTCGGCGAGGAGATGGCGCGCGCCCATGCCCCGCCCGTCGGCGGCAACGGCGTCGTCATGCTCGGGCCGACGCTGATCGTGCACGGCAGCGAGCAGCAGCGCCGCGAAGTGCTGCCGCGCATGCTCGGCGGCGACTACGTCTACGCGCAGGGCTACTCCGAGCCGGGCGCGGGCTCGGACCTCGCCTCGCTGGCGACGCGCGCCGAGCGCGACGGCGACGAGTACGTGATCAACGGGCAGAAGATCTGGACCTCGGGCGCGCACCACGCCGACGCGCTCTTCATGCTCACCCGCACCGACCCGGCCGCGCCCAAGCACCGCGGCATCACCTTCCTGCTGGTGCCGGACATGGACACGCCGGGCCTCGAGGTGCGCCCGCTGCTGGACATGACCTACGGCCACTACTTCAACGAGGTCTTCTTCGAGAACGTCCGCGTCCCCGTCGCGCAGCGCGTCGGCGAGGAGAATCGCGGTTGGTACGTGGGCATGACGTTGCTCGATTTCGAGCGCTCCGGCGTGGCCGGCGCGGTGGCGCACGAGCAGAACGTCGCGCAGCTCGCGGAGTTCCTCGCGAGTCCCGAGGGCGCGGCGTACCGCCGCACGGGCGGCTGGGCGACGGCGCGCGCGGAGCTGGCGGATCGCTGGATCGAGGCGGGCGTGTCGCGGCAGCTCTCGCTGCGTATCGCCTCGATGCAGGCGGCGGGGCTGACGCCGAACCAGGAGGCGTCGATGGGCAAGCTGTTCAGCACGGAGCTGGGGCAGCGCATCGCGCGCACGGGGATGCGGGCCTTCGGCCTCCACGGGCTGCTCTGGAAGGACGAGCCGCGCGCGCCGCTACGCGGGAACTTCACCTACCTCTACGTGCGGCTGGTCCCGATCACGATCTCCGGCGGCTCCTCCGAGATCCAGCGCAACATCATCGCCACGCGCGGCCTCGGCCTCCCGCGGGGCTAGGCGGAAACGCCGCGGGCGGAACAACCGCTCGACGCACGAGCAGCGGTGGGCGAGCCCCCTCACCCCCGCCCTGTCCCCCAGGAGGGGGGGCGGAGGGTGCGCCCCCTCCCGTCATTCCGGCGAAAGCCGGAATCCAGCCGGCCGGGTCATCCCGGCGGAGGGCGTTGGGGGCGCAACACAGCCTCGAGGCACGAGCCGTGGCGGGCGAGCCCCCTCACCCCCGGTGTGTTATTCACAT
>VXOS01000133.1 GCA_009839925.1 Chloroflexota bacterium | reverse complement strand
CCCTCGCGGGCGGCTCTCTCGTTGCCGGAGACCTTGCACAACCCGTCATTCCGGCGAAAGCCGGAATCCAGTGGGGCTTAGGGCCAGCTTCGATAGCGTCGATTCTGTTCCCCTCGGCCGGTCGGGCAGGGGCTTACGCACGGGTCTCTATCCGGCTGGAGGCGGCTACTCGTCGCCGTAGGCGCCGAGCCGCTCGAGGGCGTCGCGCGCCTGGTCGGCGAGGTCGAAAACGACCTGGCGGGCGGGTTTCACCTCCTCGATAAAGGTCAGGCCCTGGCCGGCGGTGACGTGCAGCCAGTCGTCGAGCTGGTGGTCCTCGATCGCCGTCTCGATCTTGCCGACCAGCATGCCCTGCAGGGGCATCGGCAGGATCTCGGGGGCGTCGTCGCGCTCCCACATCTCCTGGAACCGGGAGCGCATCGCGCGCACGCGCTTGCCGTCGTAGGCGGTCGAGATCCAGGCGTCCTGCCCGCGACCCTCGATCAGTCGCTGCTTCTTCTTCATCGGCGTGTCGGACTCGTGCGTGGCCTGCCAGATCGTGCCCGTCCAGACCCCGTCCGCCCCGAGGGCGAGCGCCGCCGCCATGTGGCGGCCGTGCGTGACGCCCCCCGCCGCGAGCACGGGCTTGTCGTAGGCCTTCGCCAGTTCGACGACCTCCGGGACAAGCGAGAAGGTGCCCATCCGCCCGGTGTGCCCGGCGGAGTCCTGGCCCTGCGCCACGATCAGGTCGAGGCCCTGCTCCAGCTCGCGCGCGGCCTGGCGGGCGAGGCCGATCAGCCCCCAGACCTTGATGCCCGCGTTGTGCAGCAGCTCGAGCGCGAAGGCCGGGCTGCCCATGCCGGAGGCGAAGATCGGGATCTGCTCCTCGATCAGCACGTCGAACTTGGCGCGCGCCTTGCGCAGCAGGTCGACGCGCTTGACGCCCCAGGGACCGGGCGTCTTCGGCTGGGGGATGCCGTGTTCGGCCATCACGCCGTCGACGAAGTCCCAGTGACCCTGCGGGATCTGTGGCATCAGCTCCTCCGGCGTGCCCTCGACGTACGAGGCGGAGAGCAGGAAGTCGATGCCGAACGGCTTGTCGCCTACGCGCTCGCGGATCCAGCGGATGTCGTTGCGGATCTCATCGGGCGTCAGCGCGTTCACGCCGTACATGCCGATGCCGCCGGCGTTCGTCACCGCGGCGACCACGTCGCGGGTGTGGGCGAAGCCGACGAGGGGTATCTCGCAGCCGTACTCGTCGCAGAGCCGGGTCTGCATCGGGTCGTGCGTCATGGGCGGTGCTCCTTCGGGTCCGTGTGCGTCTCGAGGGTTCGCATCGTTGCGCCGGAGCGCCTAGATCGCGCCCGCGTGGCGGAGGATCGGCAGTTGCTCCGGCTCGAGGCCGAGCAGGTCGCAGTAGACCTCGCGGTTGTGCTCGCCGAGGAGCGGCGCGGGGCCCGGCCGGCGTGAGTCGATCGTCGAGGTGCGGAACGGGAAGGCGGTGTCGGTCAGCGCGCCGGCCTCGGGATGCTCGACCTCGCGGAGGAAGCCGCGCAGGCGCATCTGCTCGCTGGCGAGCACCTCCTCCATCGTGGCGTGGCCGGTGATGGTGAGGCCGTGCGCCTGCCCGGTCTTCTGGATCTGCTCGCGGGTGCGCTCCATGCACCACTCGGCGATCGCGTCGCGCACCTCGTCGGCGTGGTCGGGCTTGTGGATGCCGAGCTGGGGGAGGTTCCAGAGCTCCTCCGTGAACCACGGCTCGGAGGCGAACCAGGGGTCGCCGCCCATCATCGCGACGAGGGCGGACCAGTTGCGCTGGCCCCAGACCGCGCCGATCACGATCCAGCCGTCCTTGCAGCGGTAGACGCCGGGGAACCACTCCGTATCCAGCTCGCGCGTGACGAGCGTGCCGTCCGAGGCGTAGCGGTGCACCTCCGGCCGCTGCGTGCTCATCAGCGCCCACTGCTTCGAGACGTCGACGAACTGCCCGCGGCCCGTGCTCATCCGCGCGAGCAGCGCCGCGAGGGTGGCCGTGCCCGCGTTCAGCCCCGCGTCGCACTCGGCGATGAACGAGCCGGGCTTGACCGGCCCGTCGTCCGGGAAGTCGCGCAGCGCGATCTGGCCGGCGAGCTGGTGATAGGTGGTCCCGCTGGCGTGCACGACGTTGAGCGGGTAGGCGTGCTCGTCGCGCCTCGGGCCGGTCGAGCCGTAGGGAGTGATCGCGGTCACGATCAGCCGCTCGTGCTGCGCGGCCAGCGTCTCGTAGTCGAGGCCGAGCGCGTCGATCAGCGCGGGAGGGCGGTCGTGCATGAAGACGTCGGCGCGCGCGATCAGGTCGCGCAGGATCGCGAGGCCGTCGGCCGTCTCCGGGTCCAGCGTGACGCTGCGCTTGTTGGTGTTGAGCAGCAGGAAGAGACCGCTGCGCTCGGGGTCCGGTTCGTCGCCGGGAAACGGGCCGCGGCGACGCGCCTCGTCGCCCTC
This sequence comes from Chloroflexota bacterium, assembly GCA_009839925.1. Taxonomy (GTDB): domain Bacteria; phylum Chloroflexota; class Dehalococcoidia; order UBA2979; family UBA2979; genus VXMT01. Next base: position 16,510 of record VXOS01000133.1, on the reverse strand, counting down.
GCCGGGCGTCTCGATCTTGATCACGTCGGCGCCGGCCTCGGCGAGCCACTTGCCGCAGAACGGGCCGCACACGAGTGAGCACCACTCCACCACAAGCACGTCGTCGAGGGGGCGGGCGGTCACGTCGCGGTCCTCTCCGAGGGCGTCGCGGAAGCGGGTTGCAGGCCGCGCAAGCCTACACGCTGCGCTGCGCTGCGGCAGCGCCTGCACGTGGGCGCTGCTAGTATCCGCCGGGCGACGCGCCGGCGGCCAGCGAACGCCGTCCGGGCGCGCTGCGAGCGGAGGGCACGGCCATGCGCATCGGCTTCATCGGGCTCGGCAACATGGGCGGTCCGATGGCCATGAACCTGATCCGGGCCGGCCACGATCTCACTGTGAACGACCTGCGCCGCGAGCTGGCCGATCCGCACCTCGCGGCCGGCGCGAACTGGGCCGACAGCGTGCGCGCCGTCGCCGAGGCGAGCGAACTCGTCTTCACCTCGCTGCCCGGCCCGCCCGAGGTCGAGGCGGTCGCGCTCGGACCCGATGGCATCCTCGAGAGCGCCGCCGAGGGCAGCGTCTACATCGACCTCTCCTCCAACCGGCCGACACTGATCCGCGAGATCCACGCGCGCTTCGCCGAGCGCGGCATCGAGGTGCTCGACGCACCCGTGAGCGGCGGCATTACCGGCGCGGCGGGGGGCACGCTCGCCGTGATGGTCGGCGGCGACGCCGACCGCTACGAGGAGCTGAAGCCGGTGCTCGACTCCATCGGCGACAAGGTCAGCTACATCGGCGGCATCGGCAGCGGCATGGTCGCGAAGCTGGTGCACAACATGACCTCGATCTCCTCGCGGATGGCGATCGCCGAGGGCATGACGCTGGCCGCGAAGGCCGGCGTTGATCCGCACGTGATGCGGAGCGTGTTGCAGGACGGCGCGTTCGGGCAGGGTCACTTCCTCGACCACCGCCTCGTCGACACGGTGTTCGCGCAGCGCTGGGATCCGCCGAGCTTCGCCCTGCGCCTCTCGCGCAAGGACCTCGGCCTCGCGACCGAGCTGGCGCGGGAGCTAGGCGTGCCGATGGCGCACGCCGCGCTCTCCGAGCAGGAGATGCTCGCCGCCCTCGGGCGCGGTTGGGGCGACTTCGACTCCAATATCTTCTTCCGGCTCCAGGAGGAGCGGGCGGGGGTCGAGCTCGGCGGCGGCGAGTCCAGTGTCGAGGAGTAGGCGCTGATGGCGGACGAATCCGCGCCCGGCCCGCTCGCGGGCAGGCGCGTCCTGGACCTGACGACGGGCGTCGCCGGTCCCGCGGCGACGCAGATGCTCGGCTTCCTCGGCGCCGAGGTAATCCGCGTCACCAGCGCGATGATCCCGCGTATCCGCGCGACCGACGACGACCCCGCGATCAACGTGCTCTACCTCAACAAGGAGTGCGTGCGGCTTAACCTGCGCGACCCGCGCGGCCTCGACCTCGGGCGGCGGCTTGCCGCGCAGAGCGACATCGTCGTCGAGAACCAGCGGCCCGGCTCCGTTGCGCGGCTCGGCCTCGGCTACGAGGCGCTGCGCGAGCTGCGGCCGGACATCATCGCGATCTCGCTCAGCGCCTCCGGCAAGGGTGGCCCCGCCGAGGACGAGGTTGGCTACGCACCGAACTTTGTCTCGCGCAGCGGCGTCGGGCTGACCTCGGGCTATGCTGGCGGGCCGCCCGGCGAGTACGTCAACTGGCCGGACCTGATCAGCGCGCACTGGCTCGTCTTCGCCGTGCTCTACGCCCTGATCCACCGCGAGCGCACCGGCGAGGGCCAGTACCTCGACCTCTCCGCCAACGAGTCGCTGACCTCGCTGGTCGGCGACCTCGTGCTCGATGCGGCGCTGAACGGGCGCAGCGCCGAGCCGCGGGGCAACCGCGATCCGACGATGGCCCCGCACGCCGTCTACCGCTGCGCCGGCGACTACGAGTGGCTCAGCATCGCCGTCGGGACCGACGAGGAGTGGCGGGCGCTCTGCGAGGAGCTGGGCCGCCCCGAGCTGGCCGAGGATCCGCGCTTCGCAGGGGTCCTCGAGCGGCTGGAGCACGAGCAGGAGCTGGACGCGCTGATCGGCGAGTGGACGAGTGCACAGCCCCCGGGCGACCTCGCGGCGCGGCTGCAGGCCGCGGGCGTGGCCGCCGCGCCCGTGCTCAACGGCAAGCAGCTGCTGGAGGACGAGCACCTGGCGGCGCAGGGCCGCTGGGTGGAGGTGGAGCACGCCATCCTCGGGAAGAAGTGGGTGATGACGTCGCCCTGGAGTCTTTCGGACACGCCGGCGACGGTGCGCCACGCGGCCAGGCTGCAGGGCAGCGGCGAGCGCTACATCTATGGCGAGCTGCTCGGCCTTAGCGACGAGCAGATCAAGGAGCTGGTCCACGACAACGTGATCCACTGAGTGCGACGGGACGCGCTACCCCGTACCGCGCGAGCCCGTACCATCGGCCCGGCGCAGCGAGGGCGCGACGGCGCCGCGAGGGCTTGAACGGCCCGGAAGCGAGGAACTGACATGCAGTACGACGTCGTCGTCGTCGGCGCGGGCAACGCCGCCCACGCAGCCGCCGTCTCCGCCCACGAGCACGGCGCCGAGCGGGTGCTGATGCTGGAGAAGGCTCCCGAGGAGCTGCGCGGCGGGAACACCCACTACAGCGGCGGCCTCTTCCGCTTCGCCTTCGAGAGCCCCGAGGATCTGCTGCCGATCGTCCCCAACATCGAGGAGCAGGTGCCGGGCTTCACGCAGAACATCAAGCCCTACGGCGCCGCCCAGTTCCGCGCCGACCTCGATCGCGTGACCGAGGGCTCCTCCGACCCGGAGCTGTCCGAGGCGCTGATCAGCCGCTCCTACGACACGGTCCGCTGGATGGTCGAGCAGGGCATCGTGATGGGCCCCGCCACCGACCTCTCGGCCGTGAAGTACGAGGGGGCCGTGCGCTGGCCGCAGGGCGCGGTGATCCGCGCCGTGGGCATCGGCATCGGGCTCTCGCGGATGTGGTTCGAGGTGGCCCGCGACCGCGGCATCGAGCTGCGCTACGGCACCGGCGCGCGTTCGCTGACGCTGGACGACAGCGGCGCGATCAGCGGCGTGGTGGTGAACGACGCCGACGGCCTGCATGAGATCGAGACGGGCGCGGTGATCCTCGGCTGCGGCGGCTTCGAGGCCAACCCGGAGTGGCGCGCGCGCTACCTCGGGCGGCCCTGGGACACGGCCCGGGTACGCGGCACCCGCTACAACAACGGCGACGGCTTGCGCATGGCCCTCGAGGTCGGCGCGCTGCCCTACGGGCAGTGGTCCGGCAGCCACGGCACGCCGATCTCGGCGGACGCGCCGCTGTACGGCGACCGCCGGCTCACGGACCAGACCAACCGCCTCTCCTACCCCTTCGGCGTCATCCTCAACACCGAGGGTGATCGCTTCATCGACGAGGGCGAGGACTTCCACCTGCTCACCTATGCCAAGACCGGCGGCGCGGTGCTGCGCCAGCCCGGTGGCATCGGCTACCAGATCTTCGACTCCAAGGTGTTCGAGGCCCTCGAGCCGCGCTATCGCACGAGCGATCCGATCGTCGCCGACACGCTCGAGGAGCTGATCGCGCAGCTGCCGCTCGACCAGGAGACGGCGAATCGCACGCTCGAGGAGTTCAACACTGCCGTCGTCGGTGGGGGCACGTTCGACCCGGGCGTCCGCGACGGGCTGAAGACGGACGGTCTGGAGCCGGAGAAGACCAACTGGGCGCAGCGGCTCGACTCGCCGCCGTATCGCGCCTACCCGACCACCGGCGGCATCACGTTCACGTTCGGCGGTCTACGCATCAACACGGACTCCGAGGTGCTCAGCACGGACTGGACGCCGATCCCCGGCCTCTACACCTGCGGCGAGATGGTCGGCGGCCTCTTCCACTACAACTACCCGGCGGGCTCCGGCCTGATGTCCGGCGCCGTCTTCGGTCACGCCGCCGGCCGCTCCGCGGCGACGCACGTGCGCGGCGGCTAGCGAGGGAGACGAGGGCGCGACCGGCAGCGGCTCCCGGCGTGGCGTAGACGCTCACACGGAGCGCCGATAGGATGCCCGACAAGGTGCCGCGCCTGACGCCCGCCCTCGGGCGAGCGTGGGAGGGGAGGCCGCGCGGGTGACCTTCGTCATCACCCAGCCCTGCGTCGACGTGCAGGATCAGTCCTGCGTCGAGGTCTGCCCGGTCGACTGCATCCACTTCGATGCCGGCGAAGACCGGATGCTCTACATCGAGCCCGAGGTCTGCATCGACTGCGGCGCCTGCGAGCCCGCCTGTCCGGTCAACGCGATCTTCGCCGAGGCCGACCTGCCCGAGGACCAGGCGCACTTCCTCGAAATCAACACCCTCTGGTTCGAAGACCCCGCCGCCGCACGCGCGATGGTCGGCGGCGGCGCCGCTCCGGCGCCCGCTGCTGCTCCCGCCGCCCCGGCGGCCGAGGCGCCCGCGCCCGAGGGCGAGCCCGAGCCCGTGGCCGCCGCGGGGGCGCCCGCTGCCGAGGCGGAGGCTGCCGGCGAGCCCGCCGAAGAGCCGGCAGAGGCGGCCCCGGCCGTCGTCGCGGCCAGCACACAGATCGAAGCGGTCGAGCACCACGGGAGCCACGAGGGGCCCGCCGTCTCGCAATACGGCCAGCCCTCGCCGATGGGTGTAATCGCTCTTGCCGGGATGCTCGTCATGCTCGTCGGCGTCTGGTTGGCGCCGGGCGATCCGGTCAACGGCGGCACGCCGATCATCGGTGGGGTGATCGACATCATCCCGAGGTTGGGGATCTTCCGGAACCTGCAGGGGCCGCCGGAGCTGGGCGTGGTCCTCGTCCTCCCGGCGTTGCTGTTCCTGCTGATCTTCGTCGTCCAGCAGGCCCGCGAGCTGCGCGGCTTCGACGCGAAGCGCGAGCGGGTGCTGGCGGGCTGGCGCGAGGCCGGCGTGCCGTGGCGGCGCAGCGAGGAGTCTCGACGCCACGAGCTGGAAACGACGATCAGCCAGCTCGCGAACGACCGCTTCCCGTTCCCCGACGAGGCGCATCCGGACTACCGCACCTACGTCAACGTGCCGGAACCGCAGCTCGCGCTGGAGTTCACGGCTGGCGGCGCCTCGCGCTCACAGGTCTTCCCGGACATCGTCGTCGTCGAGCACCCGCGCAACCGCCCGATCATGGTCGCGCAGGTGGAGACGAAGGAGACGGTGACGCGGCGGCAGGCCGAGCTGGTCTGGGCGCAACTCGAGAACGACGACGCGCCGCTCTACATCTACGTGCCGTCCGGGTTCGCGGCCCGGGCCCGCGACTACGCGATGGCCGCCGGCATCGAGCACGCGCGCATCCGCACCTGGCGGCGCCAGCCGGGCGGCATGCTCGTCCGGGAGCTCTAACGCCGCTCCGCTGACCCCGCCTTCCTGATCGCTCCACCGTTGCCGTGGGCACACCGCGTGCCCGAGTGGTGAGACGTAGTTCCGTTCGGTATGTTCGGGCGCGAGCGCCGATCAGAATCGAGAGTATTCCCTTTGAGGTTCACCTACAGCCCGCAGCTCTTGCGGGGCGACTTCTTTGGCGGCATCACCGCAGCGGTGGTGGGGCTCCCCGTTGGCCTGGCGTTCGGAGAGACATCAGGCCTCGGAGCGATCGCCGGCATCTACGGAGCGATCGCCGTGGGGTTCTTCGCCGCGGTGTTTGGCGGCACGCGATCGCAGATCTCGGGGCCCACCGGCCCGATGGCCGTCGCGATGGCGGTGATCGTCACCACCCACGCCGAGACGCTCGCCGAGGCGTTTACGATCGTGATCATGGCCGGGCTGATCCAGATCGCGCTGGGCGTGGCGCGCATCGGCCGCTTCGTCGCCTACACGCCGTACTCGGTCATCTCCGGGTTCATGACCGGCATCGGCGCGATCATCATCCTGCTGCAGACCCTGCCCTTCCTCGGTGCGCCTGTTGTGGAGGGCGGACCGATGGAGGCAATCCGCGCCTGGCCCGACGCGATCGGTGGCCTCAACGGCAGCGCGCTCGTGATCGCGGTCGTCACGCTCGCCGTGGGCGTAGGCTGGCCGGCCCAGCTCAGGAAGTACCTGCCGCCCACCCTCGCGGCGCTGATCGCCGGGACGGCCGTGAGCCTGCTCTGGCTGGGCGACACGCCGGTCATCGGCGAGGTGCCGACCGGCCTGCCGGAGTTGATGGCCCCCGACCTCGCTCCCGACGTCCTGGTGCGCTCCGTGGAGCCCGCGCTGGTCCTCGCGCTGCTCGGCTCCATCGACAGCCTGCTCACCTCGCTGGTGGCCGATTCGATGACGCGGACGCAGCACAACCCGAACCGGGAGCTGGTCGGCCAGGGGATCGGGAACACGGTGGCCGGGCTGATCGGTGCGCTGCCCGGCGCCGGGGCCACGATGGGCACGGTGGTGAACATCCGCGCCGGAGGGCGGACGCAGGTTTCCGGAGCGTTGCGCGCCGGCATCCTGCTGGCGCTGGTGCTGGGCCTCGGTACCTACGTCGAATCGATTCCCCACGCGGCGCTGGCCGGCATCCTGATGAAGGTCGGCTGGGACATCATCGATTGGCGGTTCGTGACACGGCTTCACAAGGTGCAGCGGGAACACTTGATAGTGATGCTGATCACATTCGCCCTGACGGTGTTCCTGGACCTCGTCACAGCGGTGGCGATCGGCCTGATCGCCGCCGGGATGGCCAGCGCCCGGCGGCTCGAGCGCCTGCAACTGGACAGCGTCGTCTCCGTGCCGCTGCTGGACCAGAGTTTCCTCGCCGGCGCCGCCGAGGCGGACGAGGAGGACGCAGCCGATGCGTTCGTCGCGCGCGTCGGCATGGTGGCGCTGCGCGGCACCTTCACCGTCGCCTCCTCGAGCAGCCTGATCAGCACGATCGGCGTGGACATCCGCGACCACGAGGTCGTGATCCTGGACTTCACCGAAACCGACTACATCGATGACAGCGCCGCGTTGGTGGTGGAGCAGATGATCGACATCGCCATCGCGGAGGACACCGAGTGCATCGTGATGGGCCTGAGCGGCTCGCCCGCATCCTCGCTCCAGGCGCTCAATGTCCTGGACCGGGTTCCCGCGGAGAACTTCGTCGTGACGCTGGACGAGGCCCGCGAGACCGCGGCTCGGATGCTCCACGCGTAGCAGCGCGAGCAACCGCCAGCCGCTCCCTGTTTTCAGCCCCGCGTCGAGTGCGTCATGCGCCCCGGCACCCCGAGGTCCGGCGCGCCTGCCAGCGAGGCGATCGCGCTCAGCTCGCCGGCATGGGCGAAGAGGTGCGCGATGCTCCTCGAGAGCAGGTCGCTCACGCGCTGCTCGCGTCGCAGGCCGCGCGATCGGCTCACGACCTCATGGAGGCGCGAGGCGTCGAGGCGGCGCAGCCAGGGGATCGCGCGCGAGCGCACGCGCCGGAACGCCTCGATCGCGGCTGCCAGATCCGGCGTCGAGGGCGCGTCTCCGAAGTCGACGCGCTGCTCCTCGAGCCAGCGATCGCGCTCGAGGCCCTGCAATGCGGCGTTCCAGTAGTGGTCCTGCTGCTTGGCGACATGGGAGACGATCCAGCCGCCGGCGTTGAGCCGATCGGCGCCGGCAGCCGGTGCGCCGCCGGGATCGAGGTCCGCGAGCGCCTCGGCGACGCGCTCGAACTCGTCGAAGGCGTCGAAGAGCAGGCGCACGAGCGTGGGCGGCGAGGAGGGCGTGGTCCCGTGGGGCTGCGTCACGCGCGCAGTCTAGCGCGGTGGCAGGCGGCGCAGCGCGATCGAGGTCGTCGCCCGGCCCGGGCGCGCGAGCCGGGCGTGCACGGCGGGGCGAGCCGCGGCCAGCTCCGCGCGCAGCCACTGTTCCAGCAGCAGCACCGTGGCGGCACCGAGCAGCACTCCGAGCACCGTTGCGAACAGCATTCCGCACCTCCCGCACATAGAACGCATGTCCGCCACTCGCCTCGCATGATGGAACATGCGTGCGCTGCTGTCAAGCACAGACGTTCGATGCGGGGGCGGTCGGCTCGAAGCGCGACTCAGGAGCCCGGCTGCGGCTCGTCCTCGATCAGCGCCGCGCCGCCGAGGTAGGGGCGCAGCACCTCCGGCACCTCGATGCCGTCGGGGCGCTCGTACTGCTCGAGCAGCGCGGCGAGCGTGCGGGGAAGCGCGAGGCCGGAGCCGTTGAGCGTGTGCATGTGGCGCACGCGCCCCTCGGCGTCGCGGTAGCGGAGGCTGGCGCGGCGCGCCTGGTAGTCGAGGAAGTTCGAGCAGGAGGACACCTCCAGCCACTCTTCCGCGCCGGGCGCCCAGACCTCGACGTCGTAGGTCAGCGCCGAGGCAGCGCCCACGTCCCCGGCGGCGAGCCGCACGACGCGGTAACGGAAGCCGAGCTGCCGCACGACCTCGAGCGCCTCGTCGAGCAGGGTCTCCAGCTCGTCCCAGGAGCGCTCGGGCTCACAGAACTTGACCAGCTCGACCTTGTCGAACTGGTGGCCGCGCTTGATGCCTCGCACGTCGCGGCCGGCGCTCATGCGCTCGCGGCGGAAGCAGGGCGAGTAGGCGACGTGGTGGATGGGCAGCGCGTCCAGCGGCAGGATCTCGTCGCGATAGAGGTTGGTTACGGGCACCTCGGCGGTGGGGATCAGCCAGACGTCGTCCTCGTGGTCGCGGTAGAGGTTGTCGCCGAACTTCGGCAGCTGGCCCGAGCCGACCAGCATCTCCTCGCGCACGACGAACGGCACGTAGACCTCGTCCCAGCCGCGCTCGCGATGCAGGTCCAGCATCCAGCCGATGAGCGCGCGCTGCAGCCGCGCCGCCGCGCCGCGCAGCACGTAGAAGCGCGAGCCGGAGATCTTGGTCCCGCGCTCGAAGTCGATCAGCCCGCGCGCCTCGCCGATCTCCCAGTGCGGCCGCCGGCCCTCCTCACTCGCGGGCCGGGGCGCCGCGGAGACGGGCAGCGGCGGATCGGTGGGGATGCGCTCGCCAGCGCCGATCCCCTCGAAGAGCACCTGCCCCGCCTCCTCGCCGCCCTCGGGCACCGAGGCGTGCAGCAGGTTCGGCAGCTCCAGCAGCAGGCGCTGCAGCTCCTCGTCGCGCTCGCGCACGGCGGCGTCGAGCTCGTCGAGGCGCGAGGCGACCTGGCGTTGTGCGTCGATCAGCCGCTGGCGTTCGTCCGGGTCGCGGGTCGCGCCGATCGCGCGCCCGGCCTGGTTGCGCTCGGCGCGCATCCCCTCGACCTCGGTGAGCAGCGCGCGCCGCGCGCGATCGACCTCGAGGATCTCGTCGATCGGCGCCTCGACGCCGCGCAGCGCGCAGGCGCTGCGCACCTCGTCGGTCTGTTCGCGGATCAGGCGCAGCGGCAGCATGCGATCAGCCCTGCCGTTCCGCGTCGGCCGGACTCGCCGCCAGAGCCTCGGCGGCGGCGTCGATCGCGTCGAGAGCGAGGCGGCGCACGTCCTCAGGCACCTGCGCGGAGCCGCCCGGTCCGCCGAGCACCACGCCCGGATCGCGCAACTCCTCGCGGCCGACCCAGCGCCAGCCCTCGCCGCTGTGTGGGCCGCCGGGCAGGTCCGGCAGGCTTGACCCTCCCGGCGAGCGGGGGCGCGCGAAGTACACGAAGTCGATGTGCTCGTGCGGGTTGCCGGGCTCGTCGATCTCGTAGACGCCGACTGTCACCGGAGGCGGCAGCTGCCGCGGGTCGACGTGCAGGTAGGGGGCGCTGGTGGGAACGATGAGGGCCTCGACGCCGGTCTCCTCCTCGATCTCCCGCAGTACGGCCTGGATCGGGTCCTCGTTGGCCTGGATGTGCCCGCCGGGGGGCAGCCACAGCCCGAGCCGGTGCCAGTGGAGCGCGGTTCGCCCGTCGTGCGAGAGGAAGCCGGAAACCGTGAAGTGGCGCTCCACGACTGCGAGCCTACGCCCCGCCCGTGCCGAGGGCAACGAAGCGGCGGGCGGGACGGCGCCGAGAACGGGAGAATATTGCCGCGCCAGAGGGGTCCGCGATAACATGTACTGAACGATAGATACGAGGTGTCACTGGATTGCGGGCTTGCCCATGGCGAGTCCGCATTCGCGTCTCACAGGGGTATCCGCTGATCACCGGCCCCGCGGCCGGCGGGTCCGCATCCCTCGGAGGTGTCAAATGAGCGAGGATCGGGTGCTGCTCACACAGGAAGGCCTCAAGCGGCTCGAGGACGAGTTGCAAGAACTCCGCACGAGCCGCCGGGTCGAGGTCGCGGAGGCGATTCACGAGGCCCAGGAACTCGGCATCGCCCAGATCGACGGGCAGTACGAGGACGCCAAGAACCAGCAGGCGTTCCTCGAAGGCCGGATCCGCGAGATCGAGCTGCTGCTCGAGGGCGCCGAAGTGATCGACGAGGACGCCGCGCACCACTCGATGGACGTGCGCATCGGCTCGAACGTCACCGTGGAGCTCAAGGGCGGTGTGCAGCAGACCTTCCAGCTCGTCGGGCCCGCCGAGGCGAACCCGGGCGCGGGCCGCATCAGTCACGAGTCGCCCGTCGGGCAGGCATTGCTCGGCAGGAAGCAGAATGACAGAGTGAAGGTCAGCGCCCCCGGCGGGAACACGATGATGACCATCGTCGAGGTGTCCTGACCGGCGCGCGGGCGTTGTCGCGACGGCAGAGGGGCTGCCGCCGCCGCGCGGACAGGTAGCCGATGCCGTCCGAACAGGAACTGATCGAGCTGCGCCGGCAGAAGCGCGAGCAACTGCTCGCGCTCGGCGACGCCTACCCCGCCCGCACATCCCGCACCCACGAGGCAGCGAAGGCCGTCGCGCTCTTTGAGCGCACCGAGCGCGAGGGCCTCGAGGAGTCCCGCCGCGCCGTCACCGTCGCCGGGCGAGTCACGGCCATCCGCGACATGGGCCGCGCCGCCTTCGTCGACCTGCGCGACGGATCGGGCGGCATCCAGCTGCACGTGCGACGCAACGTCCTCGGCGACCAGTTCGGGCTGCTGGCGCTGGTCGACCTTGGCGACTTCGTCGAGGCGAGCGGGCGGCTGTTCCGCACGCGCCACGGCGAGGTCACGGTCGCCGTGACGCGCTGGCGTGTGCTGACCAAGGCGCTGCGTCCGCCGCCCGAGAAGTGGGCCGGCCTCGTCGACGTGGAGACACGCTACCGCCAGCGCCACCTCGACCTGATGGCGAACGAGCGCTCGCGCGAGATCGCGCGCGCGCGCTCGGAGGTGCTCGCCGCGGTGCGCCGCTTCTTCCAGCGGCGCGGCTTCATGGAGGTGGAGACGCCGGTCCTGCAGGAGGAGGCGGGCGGCGCCGCGGCGCGGCCGTTCTACACGCACCACGGCGCCCTCGACCGCGACCTGGCGCTGCGCATCTCGCTCGAGCTGCACCTCAAGCGGCTCGTGATCGGCGGCTTCGACAAGGTCTTCGAGATCGGCCGCGTCTTCCGCAACGAGGGCATCTCGCACCGCCACAACCCCGAGTTCACGCTGCTCGAGTCCTACGAGGCGTACGCCGACTACGAGGATGTCGCGAACATGGTCGAGGCGCTGTTTCGCTCCGTGCTGAGCGAGGTCACCGGCGGCCTCGAGGTGCGGCACGGTGAGGAGACGATCGACCTCGGCGAGCCGTGGGCTCGCACCACCTACCGCGAGGCGCTGCTTGAGCACACCGGCATCGACTACCGCGCGCATCCGGAGGCGGCGCAGGTCCGCACGCTCGCGCTCGACCGCGGGGTCGAGGTGGACCCGGACGCCTCGTGGGGGACGGCGCTCGATGCGCTGATGGCGGCGTTCGTCGAGCCGCACCTGGTGCACCCGACCTTCGTCTTCGACTACCCGGCGGAGCTCTCGCCGCTGGCCAAGCGCAAGCGCGACGACCCAACGCTGGCCGAGCGCTTCGAGCTGTTCGCGCTCGGCATCGAGCGCGCCAACGCCTACTCCGAGCAGAACGACCCCGTGGAGCAGCGCGAGCTGCTGCGCGAGCAGGCGCGGAAGGCCGCCGGCGGCGACGAGGAGGCGGAAGTCGCCGACGAGGACTTCGTGCGCGCGCTGGAGCAGGGCATGCCGCCGGCGGGCGGCCTCGGCGTCGGCATCGAGCGGCTGGTCATGCTCGTGACGGGCGAGCACTCGATCCGCGAGGTCGTGCTCTTCCCCGCGATGCGCGAGTCGGGCGGCTAGCGGCGCGTGGGACGCATCCGCGAGGACGTGCACATCCACGCCAGCGCGAGCGAGACCTTCGAACGGCTCGAGGCGACCGCGCGCTACGCCGAGTGGCTGCCGGGCAGCTTCCGCGATGTCGAGGGTGAGTCCGGCGCACATGCGCGCCTCGAAGGCGTGCTCACTCTGCCGCTGCGGTCGGAGCGGGTGAGCCTGGAGGTCGCCGAGCGCGAGCCCTCGCGCCTGCTGCTCTTCCGCTCAACCGATGGCGCTCGCGGCGCCTTCGAGACGCTGAGCTGGGTGCTCACCGCCGAGGGCGCGGAGGACGTCCACCTGCTGGTCGAGGCGATCTACACGCCGGCGGGCGGCTTCGCGGGCTGGCTGCTCGACCTGCTCGTTCAGCGCCAGCACCGCCGCCAGGCGCTGCGCGACGCCGTGTGGCGGCTGAAGCAGCTGCTCGAGGGCGCCGGGCCCGCAGCGCAGCCCGGCGACGGCGACGGATCCGCATGAGCCCGACCCCGGCACGCGCGATCGTCTTCGACCTCGACGGCGTCCTCGTCGACTCCGAGCCCGTGCACCACCGTGCGGCGCGACGGCTGGTCGACCCGCAGCCGCTCAGCGAGCAGGACTACGCCCGCTTCACCGGCCTGGCGATCGAGCCGTTCATGGAGTGGGTGCGCGCGCACTACGGCCTCGCGGAGTCCGTCGAGGCGCTGATCCGGCGCTACGCCGCGCTCGTCACCGCCGAGCTGCGGAGTGGCGACATCGAGCCGCTCGACGGCGCGCGCGAGCTGATCGCCGCCGCGCGCGCGGCGGGCTGGGCCGTCGGCCTCGCCTCGCAATCGATCGCCGAGTGGGTGCACGCCACCCTCGAGGGCTGCGGCCTCGCCGGTGCGTTCGACGTGGCGATCAGCGGCGACGACATCGAGCGCGCGAAGCCGGAGCCCGACATCTTTCTCCTTGCGGCGGAACGCCTCGGCGTCGCGCCCGCAGTCAGCGTGGCCATCGAGGGTTCACCGGCCGGGGTGCAGTCCGCGTCGTCCGCCGGCATGTTCGTCGTCCAGTCGCGTCAGGCCTCGACAGCCGCGCCGCCGCAACCCGGCGCCCATCTCGTCGTCGCCTCCCTGCGGGAGCTGGACCTCGCCGCGCTCGAGGCGCGGCTGCCGCTTGTGACCCCGTAAGGGCGAGCCTGGCCTCGGTCCGCCTATCGATCATGGGCTTACACAATCCAGCATGTCGGTGGTACCATAACCGGGTGCGGGGCGCCGAGGTCAGGCCTCGGCAGGGGTCAAGACGATCACGCCGGCGCACGTGGAACAACATCGATCACTCTCGCTCCTCTTCCTCGCCCTCGCGGCGGGGCTGGCCGGCGGCCTCGCGGGCGGCCTTGTCGTCGTCGTTGCGCCCGGCGGGCGTGAGGCGACCGAGGAGGTGGTGACGCCCACAGCCGTCGCCACCGCCGCGACCCCCGAGGCGACCGCCGTAGCGATCGGCAGCGCCGAACGGCTCCAGCAGGCGATCGAGCGCGTCTTGCCCGCCGTCGTCACGGTCATTGCCGACGGCGTTCCCCGGCGCAACGAGGACGGCGCCATCACGCAGACGCGCAACGTCGGCTCCGGCATCGTCATCGACGATCGCGGCCACATCGTCACGAACTTCCACGTGATCGACGGCGCCGCCGAGATCAACGTGCTCCTTACCACCGGCGAGCAGCGCCCCGCCGTGGTCCGCTCGCACGACTCGCCCTACAGCGACCTTGCCGTGCTCAGTGTCGCGCCCGAGGGCCTGCGCAGCGCCTCCTGGGGCGACTCCTCGCAACTCGTGCCCGGCGAACCGGTGGCGGCGCTCTCCGCAGCCGGGTTCGCGATCGGGAACTCCGTCAGCGTCGGCGTCGTCTCGGCGACGGGGCGGGATTGGCCGCGCAACGCGGTGATCCTCGAGGACCTCGTGCAGACCGACGCCGCCGTGAACTCGGGCGATTCCGGCGGGGCGCTGATCAACGCCGAGGGCGAGGTGATCGGGCTGCTCACCACGGTGGTGCGCGGCACCAGCACCGGGAGCCCGATCCAGGGCATCTCCTTCGCACAGTCCTCGAACAGCCTGCGCCCGATCGTCAACGACATCGTGCTGTTCGGCTCGTACGTGCGGCCGCGCCTCGGCATCGAGCGGCCGTTCCGGCACCATGTCGAACTCACGCCGGAGCTCTCCGCTTCGCAGGGCATCCCGCTGTCGCTTGGCGCACTCGTGATCGAGGTCGAGGCGCGAAGCGCGGCGGAGGAGGCGGGTGTCCGCGTCGGGGACATCGTGATTGCCGTGAACGGCGTCGCAATCGACCTCGACAACCCCTTTGTGAATCTGCTGAAGCCGTTGGGGCCCGGTGAGATGGCCGATCTCACCGTGGTGCGCGGCGGCCAGCAGCGTTCGATCGCCGTGCTGCCCAGGCTGGAGTGATCCATGGACAAGTCTGACCCCCCGATCCGGCATGACCCTGAATCCTTCGCACCCCTCGACGAGGGCGACTTCGATTCACCCTTCGAGGACTTCGATGAGGACTTCGACGAGGACTTCGGCGATGACTATGAAGGCGCCGGTCGCGGCGGACTCGTGCGCATCAGCGCCGTCGTCGCCGTCCTCGCGGCGCTGATCGCCGTCCTTGTCTGGTCCCCGTTCTCGATCATCGATCGCGGCGGCGATGAGCCGGCCGATGTCGGCGCCGCCCCGCGCGGGGATCTGCCCGACGTACCGGACGGCCTGAGCGCGCGCAGCAAGCTCTACGACCTCGCGGGCGACGGCGCGATCAACGGCCCCGCCGAGCTGACCGTGCTGCTCAGCGAGCCGGTCGGGGCGGGCGATCAACTCGGCTTCTACACGTATGTGGGCGGTCAGTGGCGCTACCTCGCGGCCGCGAGCGTGGTCGAGGAAGGCGCCGCGGCGCAGGGCGAGGTCCAGGTCGTGCCGAGGAACATCGCCGTCCTCGCGCAGACCGAGATCGAGCGCACGATCGCGCTGATCGTCGGGGCCGGCGAGGCCCCCGACCTCGGCGGGTTGCCCGCTCCGGCGATCGTCGCCGTGCTCGCCGCCGAACCGGGCGAGGACGCGGCCGGCGAGCCGGCGCTCGCCGTCCAGAGCGGCGCGCTCGACGGTGCACTCGCGGAAGCCGGCGAGGCGCGCGTCTACCTCGGCGTGACGGTGGAGAGCAGCGCCGTTGCGGAGACGGTGGACCGCCTGCTGGCGACGCCCGAACTCACCACGGCGCACGTCGACGAGCTGCTGATAGCGGCGCAGGACCAGGGTGCGAGCGGACTGCTGATCGACTATGGCGCGCTCGATCCGGCGCTCCGGGCGCCCTTCAGCGACTTCATCGCCGCCCTCGCCGAGGGCGCGCGGGTGCGCGGCCTTGGCGTCGTGGTCGCCGTCCCGGCAGGGGACGGCTCCAACTTCGGCGCGTACGACTGGGCGGCGCTCGCCGCCAGCAGCGACGGTCTCTGGCTGCGCGCCCCCCGCGACGCCTCGGTCTACTACGAGGTGCTGGAGGAGGCGCTCGCCCGGCAACACGACGACGGGCTCGACCTCTCAAGCGTCTCGCTGATCATCGACCGGCGCTCGTGGGAGCGCTCGGCGGACGGCCTCCGCCCGCTCACGCTGCAGGACGGGCTGGCGCTGGCGAGCGCGCTCAGCGACGCCGCCGATGGCTCAATCGGGCCCGGGGACTCCGTCGCCGTGGCCGCCGTCAACATCGACCGCGAGGCGGGCAACAGCGGCCTGTTCTGGGACGACGGCGCGAGGGCCGTGAGCTTCGTCTACTCCGGACGCAGCGGTCCTCGCAGCGTCTGGCTGGAGAATCGCTTCTCCGCTGCCTTCCGCCTGGACCTCGCCGCGCGCTTCGACCTCGGCGGCGTCGTGGTGGCGGGTGCGGGGCCGAGCGAGCTGCTGCCGGACCTCGGAGGGCTCGTCAGCAGCTTCGCCGAGGGCGGCTCGGTCAACCTCGAGCTGCCGTACGGGCCGTACCTCGACCCCGAGTGGAGCGCATCCGACGGAGTTGTCGAGGGCGGCGGGAGCAAGGGAGTGATCGTCTGGCGTGCGCCGGACCGCGAAGGCGCCTACGACATCACCCTCGTCGTCTCGGACGGCACCGTCTTCGTTGGCAGGCGGATGGTGATGCACGTCGCGGCGGAGGCGCCGGTGGTCCCACCGGGCACGAGTAACGAGGCCGACGCGCCGGGCGGGACTGGTGAGGGCACGCCCACGGCGGCCGCGATCGAGACGCCCTCGACCGGCACCCCGTCCGACGCCGACGACTCCGGCGCCACGCCGGGGCCGACACGCGAACCGACCCCGGGGCCGGCGCCGGGTCCGGCACCCCAGCCCGCGCGGGTGCGGGAAACCGGGCCGAC
>VXOS01000123.1 GCA_009839925.1 Chloroflexota bacterium | reverse complement strand
GTGGGGGTGAGGGGGCGGCTCGGCTGGATTCCGGCTTCCGCCGGAATGACGGGATGGGGAAACCCGCCCTTCCGGCCCCCTCTCCTGGGGGAGAGCCAGTGCGTTGTGGGGGAAATCCCCCACACCCCCGCGGGTGAGGGGGCTCGCCCGCGGCTACGCATGCCTCGACGGAGTGTTGCGCCCCCACAGGTGCTTGCCCGGCGGGGCGAGTCCCCCGGCTAGTCGCGGTCGAGCCAGACGCGGGCGATCTGCAGGCCGAGGTCGCCCGTGGCGTCGTAGAGCCGCAGGTTGCGCAGCCACGGCTGGTAGACCTCGAAGCGCAGCGCGCCCACCTTCTCGATGCGGTACGCGCGCTCCAGCACGCGATCCCAGATGCGGCGCAGCAGCTCGCGCCGCGCCTCGGGGTCCAGCTCCCCCGACTGGCGCGCCGCCCAGCCGTCGATCTGCGGGTCGCTGATACCCCAGCGGTTGAGCGCGCCGCCCGTGACCAGCGAGTCGTGGAAGTAGGCGTCGGTCGTGAACCCGGCGGGCGCGTAGCCGTCGGCGGCCGCGCCGTAGTCGTTGCCGCTCCAGGCGCGGTTGAAGGCCGTCATGTCGACCTCGCGCAGTGTCATCGTCACGCCGAGGGCGGCGAACTGCTCCGCGATCCGCTCGTTGGCGCGGCGATTCGTGACGTCGTGGTAGTTGCGGTAGCGCAGCTCGAACGCGAGCGGCAGCGCGTCGGCGGCCTCGAGCATACGCTGCGCCTCGGCCGGGTCATGGCGCAGCCACGGCCCCAGCGCCTCGCCCTCCGGTTCCGCGTCGAAGGCGAAGATCCAGGGTGTGCTCGGCAGCACCTTCGCGAGACCCTCGTGCAGCTCCCCGGCGAGCGCCTCGCGGTCGATCGCCAGCATCAGCGCCTGGCGCACGCGCTCGTCGGCGAAGCGCGCGTCCGCGAGGTCGAGCGCGATGCCCCATTGCGAGGCGAACGCGGGCACGAGGTGCAGTCGCGTCTCGGGCAGCTCTCCGATCAGCGCCTGCGCCTCGCTCAGCCGCTCCAGCGGGTTGCTGACGTAGCCGAACTCGCCGCTGCGGAAGCCCTCGAGGCGTCGCGCCGGGTCCGGCTCGATCACCACCTCGAGGCCGTCGAGGTGGACCGCGCCCTCCCAGTAGTCGGGGTTGCGGCGCAGCCGCAGCCGCTCGCCCGGCGTCGCCGCATCGAGGATCAGCGGGCCGCTCCCGGCGAGGCCGCGCATGCCCTCGAGCGCGCCGCTCTCGTGCAGCTCGCGCGGGTAGATGCAGAACGAGCGGCTGCCCAGCGGGAGGTCGAAGTCGGCCTGCGGGCGGCGCAGCGTGATCGACAGCGTGTGTTCGTCGAGCGCCTCGCAGCGCGCCATTGCAGCGAGGTAGCCGCGGTGCGCGCCCTCGCGGGCGTAGCGCTCGATCGCCCAGCGCGCGTCCTCGGCGAGGAGCGGGCGGCCGTCGAGCGGTGGCGCGTCTTGCCAGCGCGCCTCGTCCGTCAGGTGGAAGGTGTAGGTCAGCCCGTCCGGCGATCGCTCCCAGGAGCGCGCCAGCTCCGGCTCCAGCCGCCGCTCGAAGGGATCGAAGGCGACGCCGCCGGCGAAGCGCAGTAGCCGGTTCGCGACCAGGTTGGGGAGCATCAGCGTGCCCGCGCTCGTTGAGAAGGTCGGGTCGAAAGAGACGAGATCCTGGTGCCAGCCGATGCGCAGCACGCCGCCCTCGCGCGGCTCGCCCGGCGGCTCGTCCAGCACGTAGGGCAGCGGCAGGGCCGGGTCGTTGCGCCAGAGCGGCGCGGCGGCGGGCGGCACGCCGGCTATTCGAGCACCCCCGCCTCCTCGAGCCGCCGCACCTCCGCCTCGGGCATGCCGAGGTACTCGCCCAGCACCTCGACGTTGTGCGCGCCGAAGACGGGCGAGGGCAGGCGCAGGCGGGGCGGGGCCTCGGAGAGGCTCCACGCGTTGCCGTTGAGCAGCTCGTCGCCGGGGTAGTCCTCGTGCAACACGAAGCGCCTCCGCCGCTCGGCGAGGTGCGGGTCCGTGATCACCTCGCGGGCGTCGAGGACGGGGAACGCCGGGACGCCCCGTGTCTGCAGGGCCTCGGCCAGCGCGCGTTTGTCGTGCGAGGCGCTCCAGTCGCCGATCGCGCGGTCCAGCTCCGTGCGCGCGGCGATGCGCCCCTCACGCGTCGCGAAGTCCGCGTGCACGAGCCAGTCCTCGCGGCCGGCGAAACGCGCGAGGGCGCGCCACTCCTCCTCGTCGCCGCAGGCGATGGCGATCCACTGGTCCTCGCCGGTGCAGCGGTAGATGCCGTGCGGCGCGTAGTAGCGGTGCGAGTTGCCGACGGGACCGGCGTCGCGGCCGTTCCAGCTGTAGTCGATCACCGCCTCGGCAAGGCCCGCGAAGCCTGCCTCGCCCTGCGCCAGCTCGATGAACTGGCCACGCCCGGTGCGGGAGCGCGAGGCGAGCGCCGCGAGGATCGCCAACGTCCCGTAGGCGGAGGCGATCGGGTCCAGCTCGGCCGCCTCCTCCATCACCTGCCCGTCCTCCGGGTAGCCATTGAGGCTCTTCATGCCGAACAGCGCGGCCAGCGACGGTCCGTAGGTGATGAGGTCGGCCCACGGTCCGTCGAGACCCGCCGAGGGCATCGCCAGCATGATCAGCCGCGGGTGCTCTGCCGTCAGTCGCGCGTAGTCGACGCCGAACGAGCGCATCACCCTCGGCGCGTAGTTGTCGACGACCACGTCGACGACGCCGCAGAGCCGCTCGAACAGCTCGAGGCCGCCGGGCGCCTTCAGGTCGAGGGCGATCGAGCGGCGGTTGCGCAGGATCCACTCCCAGGCAAGCGGCTCGGCGGGGTTGAAGCTCCCGGGCACGCCGGAGCCCCAGGGGCGCTTCGTGGTCTGCACCTTCACCACATCCGCGCCGTAGTCGGCGAGGTAGCGGCTGACGAGCGGCCCCGCCCAGACCTGGCCGAGGTCAAGCACGCGCAGCCCGGCGAGCGGGCCATCGACCGGGTCCGCCGCGCCGGGGAAGTCGGAGGCGCCGGCCGCACGCCAGGCGTCGGCGCGCGCGCGTGGCCGCGGCGGCGCCGTCCAGCCCTCGACATTCGCGTCATCGAGGCGCGGCGGCGGGCCGGGCGGGATCCAGGGGGTGCCGGCCATCCGGTAGGGCGCGCCGGGGACGCGCAGCGGCGGGTCGACGCCGGGCGCCTCGACAAGCAGGTCGCGCTCGGCGGCGTAGTCGGACTCGCAGACCTCGGGGACCGTGAGCACGGGCTGGAAGGGGATGCGCTCGCGGCGGGTGATCTCCCACAGCTCGGCCTTCGTCAGCTGCGCGAAGTGAGCCAACATGTCCCCGCGCAGCACGCGTTGCACCTGCTCCGCCTGCTCCGGATCGAGATTGCGGCGGACCTGCGCGTCGCCGAGGTTGCGGATCAGCTCGTCGCGCGCCCACTCCGGGTTGCCGAGGCCGTCGAGGAACGCGGTCCAGTGTCGGGCCATGTGCGTCATCGTCGAGAGGTGGCCGTCTTTCACGGGGTACACGCCCCAGACGCCGCCGCTCAGGTTCTGCCCGTTGCGCTGCGGGATCGCCTGGCCGAGGTAGGCGACCTGCGGGATGCCGTGCCCCCAGACGGCGACATTCACCGCCTCGAGCGCGCTGATGTCGACGAACTGCCCGCGCCCGCTGCGGTCACGGTGGTGCAGTGCGATCAGCGTCGCCAGCGCGGCCTGCACACCGGCGTGCTGCACGTCGGCGGCGTCGAGCGGCGCGGTGAGCGGCTCGCGCTGCGGGTCGCCGAGGCGGTAGGCGACACCCGAGCCGCAGTAGGCGAGCAGCGGCGCGCCCTTCCACCCGGCGTAGGGCCCGTTGTGCCCGAAGGTGGTGACGGCCGTCAGCACCAGCGCCGGATGCGACGCCCGCAGCCGCTGCTCGTCGAGGTCGAGCGCCCGCGCCTCTCGCGGGCGGAACGAGTGCAGCAGCACGTCGGCGGCGGCGAGCCACGCCTCGAGGGTGGCGCGGCCGTCCCCGGTCGTGAGGTCGAGGCGGGCCCCGTCCTTGCCGCCGTTGAGGTAGCTGAACTGGCCGCTGTGCTCCGGGTCGTGCGCAGCGTCGGGGAAGGGGCCGTGCAGGCGGAGGGCGTCGCCCTCGGGCGGCTCGATCTTGATGACGGACGCGCCGAGGTCGCGCAGCAACTTGCCCGCGTAGGCGATGGCCTTGCCCTGGCCGGCCTCGACGACGCGCAGGCCGGCGACGGCGCCTGCCATGTCCTCTACCCAGCTCCTGTCAGGCCGAACGGCTGAGCCGTGACTACTCCGCCCCGTCCTCAGGCGATGTTCGCGAACATCGGGTCGTCATCGATCGAGTACTCGTAGGGCTTGAGATCCTCGGGCGGGGTCGTGGCGAGGCTGATCGGCACGTCGACCTCGAAGGGACTCTTGAGGTCGAGTTCCTCGGCCATCTCGCGCATCGCGGGGATGACCTTCTCGCCGATCAGTTCGATGTTGCGCATGTTGTCGCGGTGGCTGATGTGGCCGTCGGTGGCGTAGAAGCTGACGATGCCGGGCCGGGTCTGCTCGAGCACCTTGCGGAGCTGCGCGATCGCGTGGTCCGGGTCGCCCATGATCCAGGTCAGGTCGTCGAGGTGCTTCTGCAGCGTGGCGCCGGTGTCGGCGCCGCCGCCGGCGGAGCGGAGGCCCTTCGCGCCGGTGCGCTGGTTGTTGCGGGCCACGGCGCCGCGCCGCCGCGCGATCGCCGCCGGCGAGTCCGGCGCGCCCCAGAGGTAGCCCGAGGGCGAACTCCACACGGGGTGGCCGAGGCCGGTGAACTCACCCGCCATCCACATGAACTCGCGCGCGTTGCGCATCGCCTTCTCCATCGTGTCCTGCACGTGGAAGTGGATGGTCTGGCCGAAGTTCCAGGTGCCCACCTCGTAGCCCTTCTCGGCGGCGACCTCCTTGTAGGTACCCATGATCCGCTTCTGCGCACGCTCGTCCGTGCCGAGGCCGATGTAGGGGTAGCGGTGCGCCGCCGCCCACTGCACGGTCTCGAGGCTGGAGGTTCCGGGCACCCAGATACGCGGGTGCGGCTTCTGCATCGGCAGCGCCCACGGGTTGACGACGCGGAAGTGGTACTGGTCGCCCTCCCAGCGGAACGGTCCGGGCGTGGTCCAGGTCTTGATGATCAGGTCGTGCGCCTCCTCGAGGCGGTCACGGTTGTAGGCGGGGTTGGCGTTCATCGCGAACTGCTCGGTCCCGCCGCCGCGGATCAGGCCGGGCACGAGGCGGCCCTGCGAGATCATGTCGATCATCCCGAGCTCCTCGGCGGTCGCGACGGGGTTGTCGCGGAGCGGGAGAGGCACGCCGAGCAGCACGATCTTCACGTTGTTGGTGACCGCCGCGAGGATCGAGGCCCAGATCTGGATCTGCGGCTGCATGCAGAACGGCGCGTTGTGGTGCTCGTTGAGCATGATGCCGTCGAAGCCGACCTCGTCGACGAGCTGGTACTCGGCGAGGCGGTCCTGATAGATCTGGCTGCCCGCGTCGGAGTCGTAGAACTCGTTGGAGAAGCGGAGCACCGTGAGGCCGTCGCGCTTGCGCGCCTCCTCCTCCGGGTAGGCGGACATCGGCTGCTCGGTGAAGTACATGATGAACATCGTCGGACCCCGTTCGGTGTTCGCCCGCGCCGCCCGCCCGGTCGCGGGCCGCGGGCCCGCGCACCGCTCCGGCGCATCCGGGGGAGCATACCAGCACAGCGCCTTTCGATCGGCGATTTCGGAGCGGCCGAAGTGGCGGAGCGTCCCTCGCGCAGTACCCTGTACGTGGACGCGATTCGGGGTGTGGTGTGGCGAACGTCTGGCAGCGGTTGCGTCGAGGCGTCGCCGACTTGCTCTGGGGCTTCCGGACCACCTACCGCAACTTCCGCGACTACGATGCGCCGCTGTCGGTGAAGTGGCGGCTCGTCTGGCGGAACAACTGGATCAAGGCGCGCACCTTCTCGTTGTGTTGCGGCAACCTCGGCGAACCCGGCTGCTGACGGGACGTCGAGGAGTCCCGTGAGGGCTCGGAAGGCCACCACCACGATCACCCGGACCACCCGCACCACCACTAGCGCCGCCGGATCCGGGGGCCGAGGCGCTACCCTGTAGGGGCGAGGGCGGACCGGAGGTGCGGCATGGTGAACCCCTGGCACTGGCTGCGCCGCCTCGTCGTCGGCACCGTGAGGAGCTGGCGCACCACCTACGTCAACTTCCGCGACTACGACGCGCCGTTCTTCGTGAAGGTCCGCCTCTTCGTCCGCAACAAGTGGACCATGGCGCGCACGCTCTCGATGTGTTGCGGCAACCTCGGCGAGCCCGGCTGCTGAAGCGACTCCGGCGAGCCCCGTGAGGGCTCGGAGCATCACCACCACGACCACCCGCACGCCCACTAGGCTGCGGCGCGCGCCTGCCCTCGCTGGCCGCGCTGCCGCGCGGCGCCCCCTCACCCCCGCCCTCTCCCGCGAGGGGAGAGGGGGCCGGAGCCCCTCCCGTCATTCCGGCGAAAGCCGGAATCCAGTTGGCCCGCCGGCCTGGCTGCCGCCTCGCTGGGTCGTTGCGCCCTCGGAAGCTCAGGCGTGCGCCTCCCTCACCCCCACCCTCTCCCTCGGGGCGAGGGGCCGGCGCGTCGTGTGGCATCGGCGGCGGCTGTCGTGTAGCGTCCGCCCCGCGCCCGATCGCGCGCATCGAGGGGGTAGGGGATGAAAGCAGCAGTCTTCCACGGCGTGCACCAGCCGCTCACCATCGAGGACATCGATGTCGACGAGCCGCGCGACTACGAGGTGCTGGTGCGCACCGCCGCCGCAGGTGTCTGTCACTCCGAGCTGCACATGATCGAAGGCCACTCGCCCGTGCCCCCGCCCGCCGTGCTCGGTCACGAGTCCGCGGGCGTCGTCGAGCGCGTCGGCAGCCGCGTGAGCTACGTCCGGCCCGGTGACCACGTGATCGCCCGAGGCACGTTCTGCGGCCACTGCGAGATGTGCCTGACCGGGCACCTCAATGTCTGCACGAGCCGCCCCGGCCGCGCCAGTGACGACGCTCCGGTGATGTCCTGGAACGGCCAGCGCCTCAACCAGTGGGGCTCGAACATCTTCGGCTGGTCGGAGCAGATGCTGCTGCACGAGAACGGCGTGGTGAAGATCTCGCCGGAGATGCCGCTCGACGCCGCCGCGCTGCTCGGTTGCGCCGTGATCACCGGCTTCGGCGCCGTGATGCGCACCGCGCAGGTGGAGGCCGGCACCTCGATCGCGGTCTTCGGCTGCGGCGGCATCGGCCTCTCGGCGATCCAGGGCGGCCTCGTCTCCGGCTGCCAGCGCGTGATCGCCGTCGACCTGCTCGACTCCAAGCTCGAGGTCGCCCGTGAGTTCGGCGCGACCCACACCGTAAACGCCTCGAACGAGGACCCCGTCGACGCGATCCGCGCGATCGCGGACGGCGAGGGCGTGCACTACTCGTTCGACGCGATCGGGCTGGCGACGGTGGCGATGCAGGCGCTCGACTGCCTGCGCCCGCAGGGCACGGCGACGCTGATCGGCGTGATCCCGGAGGAGACGCCACTCACCTTCGGCTGGCGGCGGCTGGGCGGAGAGAAGCGGATCCAGGGCTGCATGATGGGCTCGAACCGCTTCCGCATGGACCTGCCGATGCTCGTCGACCTCTACATGCAGGGCCGGCTCAAGCTCGACGAGATGATCACCACCCGCGGCTCGCTCGAGGACGTGAACGACTTCCTGGAGATCATGAAGGGCGGCGCCGTCACCCGGCAGGTGATGATGATGGACTCGTAGCGCCCGTCCGGTCCCCTCTCCCCGAGGGAGAGGGCGGAGGGTGAGGGCCGGTCCCTTCCCGGCCGAAGAGGCTCAGGGGGGATGAGAATCGGGCGGCCCCGTGACCTAACCCCCCGCGGCTCGCTCGCAGGCGCGCGCGATCCGCGCCGCCGCCTCCTCCAGCTCCTCGACGCTCGCCGTCGAGAACGCGAGGCGGATGTAGTCGCTGCCCGGGTCGTCGTCGCGTTCGGCGTGGTCCGGGAAAAAGGCGCGGCCGACCGGGAACACGACGCCCTCGGCGAGCGCCTCGCGCTGCACGGCGTCGGTGCTCAGGCCGTCGCGCAGCCGCACCCAGAGGAAGAACCCGCCTCGAGGGCCGCGGAACTCCGCGTACGGCTCGGCGTACTGGCGCAGCCCGCGCTGCAGGGCCTCGGCCTTGCGGGCGTAGAGCGGGCGCATCCGGCCGACGTGGTCTCCGTAGCCGCCGCTCTCGATGAACCCGGCGATCATGCGATGCAGCAGCGGGCTGCCTCCCATATCGAAGCGCATGCGCGTGAAGCGCTCGATCAGCTCCGGCTCCGCCTCGATCCAGCCGACGCGCAGCCCTGTCGCAATCGTCTTGGAGAACGTCCCGACGGTGATCACGCCGCGCCCGCCGGCCAGCGCAGCCAGCGAGGGCGGCCTCGCCTCGTCGAAGTGGATCTCGCCGTAGGGGTCGTCGTCGAGCAGCAGCGCGCCGTGCTCCGCCGCCAGCCGCACCAGCTCGCGCCGCCGCTCGAGGGTGAGCGAGGCGCCGGTGGGGTTGTGGAAGTTCGGGATCGCGTAGACCAGCTTGGCGCGGCGGCCCTCCGCCTGGAGTCTCGCGAGCGTCGCGGCGAGTGCGTCCGTGCGGCAGCCGTCCTCGTCCACGGGCACGGTCACGATGCGCGCCCCGTGGCCGCGCAAGGTGCGCATCGTGCCGGAAAACGTCGGCGACTCGCTGACGACGATGTCGCCACGATCGAGCAGCGCCGCGCAGACGATCGCGATCCCACCGGCCGAGCCGTTGGTGAGCATGAAGTGCTCGGCACTGGCGGGCAGGCCCAGCTCGCGCGCCGAGCGGTCGGCGAGCTGCTCGCGCAGGCCCTCGAAGCCGAGTCCGCCGCCGTAGGTGAGTGCGCCACCGTCGTCGCTCGCGAGGGCGTGATCGAGCGCCTCGCGCAGCGCTGCTGCCGGGAGTGTCGAGGGGTCCGGGATGCCGCCGGCGAGGCTGATCGCCTCGCCCCTGCTCGCGAGCTCCCAGGCGCTGGCCGGCAGGCCCCAGTCGGTCGCCGTGCCGGGGCTCAGTTCGCGCGCGCCGCTGCTCAGCAGCGCTTCCGGGTCGCGGTCGGCCCAGAGGCGCGCCGCTGCCGCGGCGACGTCCTCCTCGCGGCTCACGATCCGGGATCCTCCTCGTCGTCGAAGACGAGCGAGGGCTCGTGCACGCCGAGCACGACGATCTCGTCGCCGGCGGAGATGCGCCCGCCCTCGAGCACGCGCACGCGGATGCCGCCGCGTCCGACGAGGTCGCGCAGTAGCCCCGGCCGCTCAAGCAGATCCTGCAGGTAGTTGCAGGGGTCGCAGGGCAGCATCCCCGCCAGCCTCGCGTCGCCGATCCGGAACTCGAGGCCGAGCAGACCCTGCAGCTGCACGCCGCGCGTGACCATGTTGCGACGGAGCAGGTGCGGCTCCAGCCCGAGATCGTCGGCGGTCTCGGCCTCGATGATCGTGAGCTGCTGCTCGCGCCAGCGCGGGTCGCTCCAGTGGCCGCGGCGGGTCGCGTAGCGGTCGCCGAGGATGCCCACGCCGGGCACGACCTCGACCCACTCGCGCTGCTGCATCGGCGCGCCGGCCTCGGTCGCCACGAAGATGCCGATGATGCCCGGCTGGCTTCTGTCCGGCTGGTCGCTGGCGGCGCCCGAGGCGTCGCGTTCGGCGGTGGTCATCGCCGCTCCTTCGCGCCTGCGAATGCTACACCCGCGGCGCTCTGTGGAAGGCGCGGCGCGATTCCGCCTACGACGAGCCGGAGGCGGTCTCGCTCGGCGGGTGTTCGCTGTCCTCGGAATCGCGCAGCTGGCGCAGGAACGACTCGACGTCCTCGACGAGTTCCGGCGCGGTGGGCGCCTCGCTCGTGTCGATCGAGTCGAGCGCGGGGTGCAGCTCGTCGTAGTTCAGCTCGAGCGTGTCGATGAAGCGCCCGAACTCGTCGGAGCGGCCGCGTGCGTCCTCGGCCTCCTCGTAGAGCTCCGCGATCTGCTCGTCGTACACGGCGACGTCGACCTCGGCGTTGAGCCCGTGGCCGAGCGCCTGGATCAACGCGCGAGCGGCGAACGGGTGGGGCTCGACCGAGACGTAGAAGGGGGCGGCGGCGAGCAGGCTGGAGCTGCTCCAGCCGCGCTCCTCGCAGGCGACGGCCAGCGGCGTCGTGATGCCGGCCGGACCCTCGTAGCTCCAGGCCTCCGGCACGAGTCCGAACCGCGCGGCCAGCTGCGCGTCGCGCGAGTAGAGCTGAACCGGCAGCGGGCGCGAGTGCGGCGTCGCCGCCCGATAGGCGCCGAGCATCAGCGACTCGCTGACGCCGAAGCGCTCCATCGCCGCGACGACCGCGTCGGTGAACTCGCGCCAGCGCAGCTGTGGCTCGGAGCCCACCAGCAGCACGAGGTCGCGCTCGGCGCCCTCGGGACGCGCGAGGTAGAACTCGTTGGCCGGCCAGTCGATGGCGCGCACGGCCGCCTCGGCGCCGTCGCGGTCGACGATGCGTACGTGGGGGCGGCGCACGGTGAAGTCGAACAAGGTCTGCGGGTCGACGGACGCGAGGGGTTCCGCCTCCCAGTGCTCCACGAGCTCGCGCAGCGCCTCGGCTGCGCTGGTGCCCCAGGCGCCGCCGAAGCCGGCGATCAGCAGGGGATCGCGCAGCCCGGAGAGGTCAGGCAGTTGCTCTTCGTAACGCAGGAGGTCGCTCATGGGCTCGATCTTAGCACTCTCCCCGCGAGAGTGCTAAGCGATTGCTTGCACGGCTACCGCTCCGCTGCGCGACGCCCCTGCGCGTGAAGGAAGAACTCCGCCGTCGTCCGCACCTCGAAGTCCCAGCCGATCGCGGCCAGCCGCTCGCGCAGCTGCCGGGGCTCGTAGTAGCGCTTCACGATCTCGAAGCGGCGTCCGCCGGAGATCTCGCGCTGCTCCGTCTCCGCCGCCTCGCCGGCGCCGCTCGCGCCACTCGAACCCTGATCCGACGCGGAGTCGACGAAGAAGACGCGCCCGCCCGGCACGAGCGCAGTGTCGATCAGCGCCCAGAAGGCGTCGAAGCGCTCCTCCGGGACGTGGGACAGCCAGAACCCGAAGAACACCTCGTCGTAGCGGCGCTCGGGAGTCCAGTCCCAGAGGTCGGCCTGGACGTAGCGCACCCGCTCCGCGCCCAGCCCGGCGGTTTCGACCCGCGTGCGGCAGCGCTCGATCATCTCGCTCGAGGCGTCGACGGCCGTGACTTCCTTGGCGCCCTCGGCGAGCTGCTGCGTCCACCAGCCCGTGCCGCACGCGATCTCGAGGATGCGGCCGTAGGCGCCGAAGGCGGCGAGGGCGGCGCGCACCTCGTTCGTCTCGGCGATCCAGCGGCTGCGGAACTCGGGGCCGCGATCGTGGCGTCCGGTCCGCAGCCACCAGTCGTCGTACTCGGGCGCACGTGCGGCGTAGTAGGCCTTCTGCTCTTCGAGGAGCCGGGTGGCATCGCTCATCGGCGGCGTGCCGGGGTCAGGCCGCGCGGCGCTCGCGCACGGCCTCGACGAGCTGCGGCAGCACCTCGCCGGACGGTCCGCGCAGGATCACCGTTGCCCAGTCGCTCAGCGCCGTCGGCTCCGGGTCGATCTCGATCAGCGGCACGCCGCGTTGCGCGGCGAGTTGCGGGTAGTGGGCGACGGGGTAGACCACCGCCGAGGTGCCGGCGAGCATGAACACGTCCGCCCTCGCGGTTTCCAGCTCGCAGCGCTGCAGGTGCGCGCCCGGCACCGGCTCGCCGAAGCCGACGCTGTCCGTCTTCACGGGGCTGCCGCAGCCGGGCTCCGGGCACCAGGGAGGCAGCGCCTCCGGGTCGACGACGAGGCTGTCCTCGTGCCAGCGTCCGCCGCAGGCGGGGCAGCGCAGCCAGTAGATGTTGCCGTGCACCTCGGTGAGCGAGGTGGTGCCCGCCTGGCGGTGCAGGTCGTCGCCGTTCTGGGTGATGACGTGGCGCAGGACGCCCATCGCCTCGAGTTCGGCCATCGCGTAATGGCCGGCGTTCGGCTTGGCGGCGTGGAGCTTGTCCATGAGGTTCTGGATGTCGGGATCGCGCTCGCCGAAGAGGCGCTCCTTCCACCAGCCTTCCGGGTCGCTGAGGAAGCGTTCGAAACCGTCGGCGCGCGGCTCGCCGATCTTGGTCCAGAGTCCGCTCTTGCCCCGGAAGGTGGGAACGCCCGATTCATGCGAAACGCCCGCGCCCGTGAGTGCGATCGCATAGGAGCAGGTTGCGAGGAGATCGGCGGCACGCGCCAACGATCCGGAGTCAACTGTCATGCGCGCTATCGTAGCCGCTCTGCGCGAGTCGTGCAGCGGCATCGAAACGCGGTATCAATGCGGCCGAATAGCGTGATCTTCGACGCAGAGCTTGATGTGTGCTCTGGATCGATCCATTGGATGGGAGTAGGATATTGTCGTTCGGAAAGCTGAACTGTGAACGAAGGGTGTGGTTTCCAGGTGGCGGTCTTTACCCCGAAAGAAGCATCCGAGGTGCTCATTGGGCGTGAGCGCGCATCTGCTCGTGAACGACAGATGTACGTTGAAGCGTTGCAGGGCTCCGAAGCAGGCATGATCGAGTTGTCCCGTGGCGAGAAGGCTTCCCGCGTCAAGCGCCTCCTTGCCGAGGCATCGAAGGAGACCGGAATTCGCGTCCGCTCCACGTGGGAGGACAAGAACCAGAAGGTACTGCTCTGGAAGCGAGTCGGCAGCTAACTCCCGGTTTACGCGCTTCGGGCGCGTTGAGGCACAAGAAGAACCGGCCACCAATTGGTGGCCGGTTCCTTTGTTTTCCGTGGCCCTTGCGGGCCGTGTCCGGAATCCGTTCGTCCGCTAGCGGCCCTTGAAGACCGGGGTCCGCTTCTCGGCGAAGGCCTTGGCGGCCTCCATCGTGTCGTCCAGCTTGCGAAGGTCGGCCATCGCCTGCGGGAAGCTGATCGCGGTCTGGTAGGTGTTCGGGCGCGGCCGCGCCATCATCAGCTGCTGCTTGGTAACGCGCACGTGCACCGGCGGCAACCCCGCGATCTCCTCGGCGAGATCCATCGCCGTCGACTCCAGCTGGTCGGCCGGGACGACGTGGTTGGCGAGGCCCAGCTCGTAGGCGCGCTGCGCGTCGAACTGGTGGCCGCGGATCACGATCTCCGAGCCCGGCAACCAGGGCAGGTTGTTCAGGATCGGGAACAGCGCCGGCCCGATGATGCCCGTCGGGATCTCCGACATCGCGAAGCGCGCGCCCTCGGCGGCCACGCAGATGTCCGAGGCGCAGACCATGTAGAAGCCGAGGCCCCAGGCCCCACCCTGCACCGCGGTGATCAGCGGGATGTCGGTCTCCGGCACGCTGTAGAAGCCGAGGTCGGCGACCGGCTCGTCCGCGCCCACGATGTCGGGGGCGCCGCCGGCCTGCTCGCGGATGTCGCGGCCCGCGCAGAAGATGCGGCCCTCGCCGGAGAGCACCACCACCCGCACGTCCGGGTCGCTCATCGCCTCGTGCCAGGCACGCCGGCGGTCCCAGCTGATCTGCGCGCCCTGCGCGTTGAGGCGCTCGGGGCGGTTGAGGATCATCCGGAAGATGTGACCGATCTTCTCGGTCTTCACGTACGTGTAGTCGGTCATGGGCATTCCTTGCGCTATCCGCTGTGTCGGCTGGCGGAATCTAGCACATCCTGCGCGCTGACACGAATCCCCCGCGCCCGGACCCGCGGCGGTGTTGTCAGCACGGCCCCGATACGACTACTCCCACATGGTGCAGGCGCTGAAGCGCACCGCGGCGTACCATCCTCGCGCGGGCCCGGCGCTGCCGCGGCAGCTCCGCGGCGGCGGGCGGAGGCATGATGATCAACAAGGTCGTCGGCTCGTTCGACGAGGCGATGGCGGACGTGCAGTCCGGCGCGATGATCCACTTTGGCGGCTTTGCCAACCCGCACAACACGCCCAACTACCTCATCGCCGCACTCGCCCGCCGGGGCGCCGACCAACTGACCGGCGTCAGCACCTACGCGGGGCATGGTGAGGAGGTGCAGCGGGAGCTGTTCGAGCGCCGCAACCTGGAGCCTCTGCCTGACGGCTGGGATCTCGGCCTGATGGCCGAGCTCGGGCGGCTGGGCAAGCTGATCACCAGCTTCCCCAACGGCAACTCGCGCGAGCTGCTCTACCCCTTCGAGCACGTGCTGCGACGCGGGGAGGCCGAGGTCGAGGTGCTCGGGCAGGGCTCGATCGCGGAGCGGATCCGCTGCGCCCGCGCCGGTATCCCCGCCTTCTACACGCCCGTTGGCGTCGGCACCTTCGTCGCCGAGGGCAAAGAGGTGCGCGAGTTTGACGGCGTCGCGCACATCCTCGAGACGGCGCTCAAGGCGGACTTCGCGCTGATCCGCGCGCATCGTGCCGACCGCTTCGGCAACCTCGTGTTCCGCGGCCCGCGCACCTTCAACCAGACGATGGCCGGCGCCGCCGCGGTCACCGTCGCCGAGGTCGACGAGGTCGTCCCCCTCGGCGAGCTCGGCCCCGACGAGATCCACACGCCCGGTGTCTATGTGCAGCGCGTGGTGGTGCGGCCCTCGACGCCGCTCGACGACTGGAGGACGCCCGCATGAGCGAGCAGCCCGAGCTCCTCGACGAGTCCGTGATGGCGATGGTGGCGGCGCGCGACCTGCCGGACGGCGCGATCGTCAACCTCGGACTCGGCCTGCCGCTCGCGCTCTCGGACTACATCCCGCCGGACCGCGAGGTGCTCTTCCACTCGGAGCAGGGCATCGTCGGCTTCGGCGCGCGCGTCTTCGATCCCGCCGAGATGGACCCGCTGCTCATGAACGCCGGCGGCGAGCCGGTCGCGAGTGCGCCGGGGATGAGTTACATGAGCCACGACGAGTCCTTCGCGATGATCCGCGGGGGCCACATCGACGTGACCGTACTCGGGGCTCTGCAGGTCGATGCGCAGGGCAACCTCGCCAACGCCCAGATACCCGGCAAGCCCGCGCCCGGCCTCGGTGGCGGCCAGGATCTCGCGACCTGCGCGAAGCAGGTGCTCGTGGTGATGAGGCACGTCGCCCCCAACGGCGACCCGAAGATCGTCGAGCGCTGCGACATGGTGCTCACCGCGCTCGGGTGCGTCGACCGCGTCGTGACGGACGTGGGGCTGTTCGAGATCGCGGACGGGCGCGTCACGCTGCTGGAGTACGCGCCCGGGTGGACGGTCGATCAGATCCAGGCGATCACAGGCGCGGAGCTGGCGGTCGCCGAGGATGTTCGTGAGATCGTGCTGATATAAGATCTCAGGGACCATCACGCTTTCTTGACGAGAGGCCGACCTCGTGATTGATCGCCTGCGCAAGATTCCGCTCGTCCGGGTGGCCGTGTTCGCAGCGGCGCTCATCGCGCTGCTCGCCGCAGCCTGCGGCGACGGCGCGCCCTCGAAGGACGAGCCCGACGCCTATACCAAGCATGTCGTGCAGGAGGCGCTCGACCGCTACGAGGACGACGGCCGCCAGGCGGTAATCGATTACTACAACACGGCCGAGAGCATCGACGGCCAGTGGTACGTCTTCATCCTCGACGAGGACGCCGTGATCATCTCGCACGCGCCCACGCCTGCGGACATCGGGCGGTCGCTGTACGACGACCTCGGCGTGGACGTCACCGGCTATGCCTTCGGGCCGCACATGGCGGCGGCAACCGAGAGCGGGCGTTGGATCAGCTACGTCTACCTCAACCCGCAGAGCGGTGCGGAGGAAACCAAACACTCGTGGGTGGTGCGCCGCGACGGCCTGTACTTCGGCTCCGGCTGGTATGAAGTTACGCCTGGCGCGGCCGAGACGCCACCCTCGAGGGCCCAGCCCGATGTCTACACGAGGTACTTCGTGCAGCAGGCGCTCGACCGCCTCGAGGCGGAGGGGGCGCAGGCGACGATCGACTACTACAACTCTCCCGAGAGCATCGACGGCCCCTGGTACGTCTTCATCTTCGACGCGGACGGGATCATGGTGACGCACCCGACCCGGCCGGAGCGGATCGGGACCCACATCCAGGATCGCGAGTGGCGGACCGACGTGACCGGCTACTACTACGGCGACGTGCTCGCGAACACCTCGGAGACCGGGCGCTGGCTGACGTACGTCTTCAACAACCCGGCGACGGGCGAGGAGCAGACCAAGCACAGCTGGGTGATCCGGCGCAACGGCATGCTCTTCGGCTCCGGCTGGTACGAGTAGCGAGGACGCAGCCGGGCTAGCGCTGCCCGCGGAACCACTCGACCGTGCGCGCCATGCCGTCCTCGAGGGCGGTGCGTGGCGTCCAGCCCCAGACCTCGCGTGCGCGCGAGGGATCAAGGTAGATCGCAGCGTGGTCGCCGGGGCGCTCGGCGGCGTACACGGGGGGCTGCGAGTAGCCCGTGAGTCCCGCCAGCGTGTCGAAGATGCGCTGGGTGGACGCGCCCTCGCCGGTTCCGATGACGCAGGTGGCCGGCTCGCGCTCGGCGGCCAGCACGGCCGCCTCGACCACGTCGTCGACGTAGACGTAGTCGCGCTGCTGGTTGCCGTCGCCGAAGATCGTAACCGGCTCGCCCGCGAGCATGCGCGAGCTGAAGATCGCGACCACGCCGGACTCGCCGGCGGCGTCCTGCCCCGGCCCGTAGATGTTCCCCGGGCGCAGCACCGACAGCTCGACGCCGAGATGGCGGCAGAGCGCGCCCAGTTCGTGCTCGGCCGCGATCTTCGAGGCGCCGTAGACCGCGTCCGGCGCGATCGGCGTCTCCTCGTTGGCCGGGAGCGATTGCGGCGCCCCGTGGAGCGCCCCGCCGGTGGAGAAGAAGACGATGCGGCGCGCGCCCGCCTCCGCCGCCGCCTGCGCGACGTGCACGCTGCCCAGCACGTTGGTCAGCACGTCCGTCGCCGGGTCACGCATCGAGACCGGCACCGAGGCCTGCGCCGCGAGGTGGAAGACGACCTCCGGCTGCGCCTCGACCACTATCGACCGCGTCGAGGCGAGGTCGCGGATGTCGCCGAGGTACTCGCTGACGCCCTCGGGCGGCGGGTCCGCGGGTCCGCCCGGCGGGGCAATCGAGAGGCCGCTCACGCTCCAGCCCTCGGCGGCCAGCCGCCGTACGAGGTGGCGGCCGACGAAGCCGGACGACCCGGTAACCAGCGCACTCCGCCGACGCTCCGTGCTCACGGATCCTCCCCGGTCCCCGGTTCGTCGCATTCGTGTTCGCGCCGGGCGGTCGCTACCCTGTGGGCCGCCGCGGCGTCGAGGCTCCTCATCGCGCCTTATAGCGTCGTGGACGGGACGCGAACAGGGTAGGGTGTCGCGGCGCGGCGCGATGCGGGACAAGAGAGGGCGCGCATGCTCGACGACCCGGCCTTGCGCGATCGCGTCGACCCCAGCGGCTTCTGGCGGCTGATCGCCGGGCTGCCCCGGCACGCCCGGGCGGCCCGGGCGCTGGGCCGCGACTGCCCGCTACCCGCCGACTTCGGCCGCCCCCGGCGCGTCGTCATCCTCGCGATGGGTGGTTCGGCAATCGGCGGCGACGTCGTCGCGACCGTGACCGAGCATCTCGGCTCGATCCCGGCCGAGGTCGTGCGCGACTACGCCGCGCCCCCCGTCGGCGAGGGCGCGCTGCTGGTGGCCTGTTCGTTCTCCGGCGACACCGAGGAGGTCATCTCGGCCTTCTCGGCGCAACTCGGCGGCCCCGGCATGCGGCTGGCGCTGACGACTGGCGGCCCGCTGGCCACGATCGCCGAGGCGCACGAGGTGCCGCTGATCACGTACGACTTCGATGGTCCACCGCGGACCGCGCTCGGCTACAGCGTGCTCCCTCTCCTCGAGGTGCTACGCCGCCTCAGCGCGGTGACCCTCGACGACCACACCATCGAGCGAGCGCTGCATGCCCTCGAACGCTGTGCCGAGTCATGGGGACCGCAGCAGCCGACGCCCTCGAACGCCGCGAAGCAGATCGCGCTGCGGCTGAGTGACCGGCTGCCCTACATCGTCGGCGGCGACGTGCTCGCGGTGGCGGCGCGCCGCTGGGCGGGGCAGCTCGCGGAGAACGCGAAGCAGTGGGCCTTTGCCGGCGCGCTGCCGGAGGCCGACCACAACACGATCGTCGCGCTCGAACGGCGCCAGGAGGCCTCGGGCGCGCTCCACGCCGTGCTCCTCGATGGCCCGGCCATGGACGCGAGGAACCGGCGGCGAGCGCAGCTGACCGCGCGGGAACTCGACGCGGCGGGCGTTGAGCACGAGATCGTCGCGATCGAGGCGCCGGACCCGCTGGGCGCGGTCCTCGAGGCCTGCCAGCTCGGCGACTGGGTTTCGTACTACGTCGCGCTGCTGCACGGCGTTGACCCGTTGCCCACGCCGATCCTCGATCGCGTCAAGGCCGCGATGGCCGACGGGGCGGGGGAGTAGTTTTTCCGCCCGATCCACGCGCCCCGGTTCGCGGCGCGCTGGGCTAGCACGGCTGGGGACTGGACAGGTATGGCACTATGCGCGGGAAGGAACCGGGCGTCCTCGCGGCATGGACGCCCCGGATCCGAGTCCATGGGTCTGCCTATGGCGGGCTGATGCATCGTGCGAGGGGGGCGCGGATGACATCAGAGGCGAGGAATGGGACCGGCACGGCTCACGTCCATCATTGGATGCTGTCCGAGCCCTCGGGTGGTGAGGTCCCGGGCCGTTGCAAGGGCTGCGGCGAGGAACGCGGATTCCCCGCGAACCCGTCCAACCCGTACCTGCGCGGTCTGGCCAAGAAACGCCCGACGGGCCGCCAGAGCTAGCGAGCCCGCGAGCGCCCGGAAGCCGCGAGGCGCCCCAGCGCCCTCCGCGGAGTCCGTCCCCAAATCGAGGCGCCTCGCGCGCCTCTTCCTGCTGCCCTGATACGCAGGTCCGGCCGGTGCGGGCTGCGCCCACTCCCGTTCACGCGGCCCCCCCCCCCGGGGGGGGGCGGGGCCGCCGATCCGGTGGGCGGGGGGGCGCCGATAGGGAGGTCGGGGGGGGGGGGGGGGGGGG
>VXOS01000008.1 GCA_009839925.1 Chloroflexota bacterium | reverse complement strand
TTCTGTCGCGGCCCCCGCGGGGGGCCGGGGGCGTGGGGGCGCGCGCCCGCGCCCGGGCCGCGCGGGGGCGGGGGGGGGGGGGGGCGCCCCCCCGCGCCCGCCCGCGGGGCCCCCCCCGGCGCTGGCGCGGAGCGACGAGGGGGACGCGATGAGCGAGTTCGAGGGCCAGGTGGTGATCGTCACGGGCTCGGCGGGAGCCGGCGTGGGCCAGGCGACGGCGCGCCGCTTCGCGGCCGAGGGCGCCGAGGTCGTGGTCAGCGACCTGAACGAGAAGCGCACGCTCGCCGTCGGCGACTCTCTCGCCGAGGAGCATGGGCGCGAGTTCCTCTCGGTCCCCTGCGACGTCTCCAGCCAGGAGTCCGTCGCCGAGCTGATCGGCAAGACGATCGAGCGCTACGGGCGGATCGACCACCTGATCAACAACGCCTACCGCGACATGGAGACGCCGTTCCTCGAGATGGACGACGAGACCTGGCACACGCCGATCAACGTCTGCCTGCACGGCACCTACTACTGCACGAAGGCGGCGGTGCCGCACATGATCGAGCAGGGCGGCGGGAACATCGTCAACTTCGCCTCGGTGGTGACGTGGCGAGGCGGGCAGGGCCGCGCGCAGTACGCGGCGGCGAAGGCGGGGATCATCGCCTTCACGCGCGTGATCGCCCTCGAACTGGGCGAGCACAACATCCGCGCGAACACCGTCGCACCCAGCTCCGTCTGGAACGAGTGGATGGGCCGCACGATGGGCACAGTGCCCGAGGGCCACAACGAGCATCCGCTGAACCGCTCGGCGATGCCGGACGAGCTGGCGGGCCTCGTGCGCTACCTCTGCAGCAAGGAGTCCGAGTACATCACCGGCGAGGTGATCTCGGTCGGCGGCCAGCGACCGTAGCCGTCCCGCCTCGCCGCCCGCGCCACGCGTTGACCAGTCGGGACGCCGTTCGTACGGTGAGCCGCGGCACGCGGCCGCCGGGCCGTAGCGATTGCATGATTGAGGAGGCGCGCCATCACGCTGAATCCCCAGGCCCAGGTCTTTCTCGACGGATTCCTTGAGTTCGAGGCGGCGTTCCCCCCGATCGAGGAGCGGGATCCCGCCGCATGGCGCAACGCCCTCTCGGCGTTACAGGCGGGGGCGGCCGCGGCGGGCATGGGCCCGCCCGTGCATGCCGAGGAGGATCGCACGATCCCCGGTCCGGGGGGCGAGATCCCCGTCCGCATCATGAAGCCCGGACCGGGCGATTCGTATCCGCTGCTCGTCTGGTACCACGGCGGCGGCTGGGTGATCGGCGACCTCAACAGCGGCGTGGATGCCGTGCGCCTGCTCGCGAACGTCGCCAACTGTGCGGTCGTCTCGGTCGACTACCGGCTGGCGCCGGAGCATCCCTACCCCGCGCCGCTCGACGACTGCTACGCGGCGCTCGAGTGGGCGGTCGCCAACGCCGCCGAGCTCGGCGTCGACGCGAGCCAGGTGGCCGTGGGCGGCGACAGCGCGGGCGGGAACCTCGCAGCGGTCGTCAGCCAGAAGGCGCGCGACGAGGGCGGCCCGGCGATCGCCTTCCAGCTCCTGGTCTGCCCCGTCACCGACAGCGACTTCGATCGCCCTTCCTATCACGAGTTCGGCGATCCCAAGTACCTGCTCTCCAGTGAGATGATGCGGTGGTTCTGGCGCCAGTACGTCGGTGACGGCGACATGACAGACCCGCGCGTCGCGCCGCTGCGCGCGGAGAGTTTCGAGGGCTTGCCCGCCGCGCACATGGTGATCTCCGGCTACGACGTGCTGCGCGACGAGGGCCTCGCCTACGCGGAGCGGCTCGCCGAGGCGGGCGTCGACGTCACGGTGGTTCGTGAGGACGACCAGCCGCACGACTTCTGGATGGCGCTCGGCATGATCGACGCCGCCGAACGCGGCGTCGCCGAGGCCGCCCGCGAGCTGACGAGGGCGTTCCAGCAGGCCTGACCGGACACCCTCCGCACTCCCGTATACTCAGCGCCGCTCGCGCGGGCTTGGAGGTCTGCGATGAAGGTCGGCGTCGGGATGTTCGTGACCGGCTACACGGTCGACGCCGTGACCTTCGCGCGCGCCGCCGAGGATCACGGCTTCGAGTCGATCTGGGTGCCGGACCACCCGGTGCTGCCCGTCAACCCGGAGACGCCGTACCGCCGTCCGGGCCAGGCCATCCCGTTGCTCTACGGGGAGATGGCGGATCCGTTCGTGCTCCTGGCCTTCATCGCCGCCGTCACCTCGAAGGTGCGGCTCGGGACCGGTGTGACGCTGCTGCCGGAACGCCACCCGCTGACGCTGGCGAACACGGTCGGCACGCTCGACAACTTCTCCGGCGGACGCGTCACGCTCGGCGTGGGGGCCGGCTGGCTGCGCGAGGAGATCGAGCTCTACGGCACGGACTTCGCCGACCGCTGGGGCTACGCCAACGAGTCCGTCCTCGCGATGAAGAAGCTCTGGGAGCACGGCAGCGCGAGCTTCGAGGGCAAGCGCATCCGCTTCGACGAGGTGCGCTGCGACCCGATCCCGAAGCAGCGGCCGCACCCGCCGGTGCTGATCGGCGCGCCGGCCTCGGAGCGCACGTTCCGGCGCATCGCGCGCGTCGGCGACGGCTGGCTGCCGGTGATGGTCTCGCCCGAGGAGTGCGAGAGCGGGCGGCGCGAGATCGAGCGCTGGTGCGCCGAGCTGGGGCGTGACGCCTCGAGGATGGAGATCACCGTCTTCGCGATGGACGCCACGCCCGAGACGCAGCGCGCCTACGAGTCGGCGGGCGCGGACCGGCTGGTCGTCGGGGTGTACAACCACCCCGGTACGCCGCTGCCGTTCGAACGCTGGGGAGAGGTACGGGCGGCGGCCCTCGCGGGAGGACGGCCGCCGGCCGAGGAGACAATGCGCGTGCTCGCGAGCGTCGCGGAGCACGCGCAGCTGTAGCGCCGCGGGGCGCTGAGGAGGAGGTACCCATGTCCGAGTTCGTCCAGTACGAGGTCGACAACCACGTCGCGAGGATCACGTTCAACCGCCCGGAGCGGCTGAACGCCTTCACCCACGAGATGGGCCTCGCGTTCCGCGGGGCGCTGCTCGACTTCGACAACGACGATGACGCCTGGGTGGGGATCATCACCGGGACGGGGCGCTCGTTCTGCGCCGGGCGTGACATCAAGGCTCAGGTTGAGGCCGGCGAGGCGACCCTGCCGCGCTACTCCTACGAGTACAACATCTTCGGCATCGTGGACACGGACAAGCCGCTGATCGCCGCCGTCAACGGCTTCGCGATCGGCCTCGGTTGGTACATCACCGTCGGCTGCGACTTCCGGATCGCGGCCGAGTCCGCGCAGTTTGGGATGGCCGAGATCCCGACGGGGCTGATGGGACCGTACTGGTTCTCGGCCGTCGAGTCGCTGCCGTGGTGCATCGGCGCGGAGCTGACGCTGATCGGCGATCGCATCGACGCGCGGCGCGCCTACCAGCACGGCCTCGTCAACGAGGTCGTCGCCGACGACCAGTTGCTGGAGACCGCGGAGCGCTGGGCGGACCGCGTGCTCGCGCTGCCGCCGCAGCACGTCTACCGCACGAAGGCGCTGATGCGCTCGATGCGCAACATGCCGGACGCGCCGATGCTCGACCGCGAGGTCGAGGCGCGCACCCACCTCAACGCCCTCGACGACACGATGGAGGCGGCGGTCGCCTTCGCGGAGAAGCGCACGCCGAAGTTCACGGGACGCTAGCCGGACGCGGCGGGACGACGAGCAAACGACAGCAGGCGCGACCAGCGGAAAGGCGGTTGGCGTGGAGTACCAGGACATCATCTACGAGGTGCACGACGGCATCGCGACGATCACCCTCAACCGGCCCGAGCGGATGAACTCGTTCAGCGAGCAACTGCTCTCGAGCTGGGCCTCGGCGGTCACCGAGGCCGCAGAGGACGAGAACGTGCGCGTCGTCGTCGTCACCGGCGCGGGGCGCGCCTTCTGCGCGGGCGCCGACGTGAAGGCGCGCGCTGAGGAGAACGCGATCCTCGCCTCGGACGAGAGCTGGACGCCGGCGATGCGCCGCAACTCGTTGCGCTACAGCGTGCAGCGCGTGCCGCAGGCCCTCCAGTACCTGGACAAGCCCTACATCGTCGCGATCAACGGCGCGGCGGTCGGCGCCGGCATGGACATGTGCTCGATGGCCGACATCCGCATCGCCTCGGACCAGGCGCGCTTCGGGATGGCGTACGTGAACGTCGGGCTGATCCCCGGCG
Source organism: Chloroflexota bacterium (assembly GCA_009839925.1). Lineage (GTDB taxonomy): Bacteria > Chloroflexota > Dehalococcoidia > UBA2979 > UBA2979 > VXMT01. The sequence continues at coordinate 15,099 of VXOS01000008.1, read as the reverse complement.
ACGGCGGCGCCTGGCTGCTCCCGCGGCTCGTTGGCCTGCAGAAGGCGCTCGAGCTGATCTGGAGCGGCGATCTGTTCAGCGCGCAGGAGGCGCTCGACATCGGCTACGTCGCGCGCGTCGTCCCGCACGACTCGCTGATGGAGGAGGTCTACGCGTACGCCGCGAAGCTCGCCGCCGGCCCGCCGATCACGATGCAGATGGCGAAACGGCTGGTCTACCGCGGCCAGAGCACCTCGTTCACCGAGGCGCTCGAGGCGGCGCAGGCTGCGATGACCATCGTCCAGACCTCGGACGACGCGGCCGAGGGCCCGAAGGCCTTCTCGGAGAAGCGCAAGCCCGTCTTCAGGGGCCGCTAGCCCCCGGTCACTCGTCGACCGGGAGCGAGAGCCTTCCGGTCCCCTCTCCCAGAGGGAGAGGGTTAGGGTGAGGGAGGGTCCGCCCTCCGGAATTGCGTTGCGCCATCGGGGCTTTCGGAGGCGCGAGGGAGTCCTCCCCCTCACCCCCGCCCTCTCCCCAGGGAGAGGGAGCCGGATGGGGCCTGTGGGGGTTTCGCGAGGGTCTCCTGAGGGAGAGGGTTAGGGTGAGGGAGAAACCGTCGCCGACTCCGTGGGTGACGGTGGCCGCAGCCGAAGGGGGCTCGTCGATGGGCCTACGTGCCGAACGGATCCTGGCCCAGCTCGACGCTGCCTTCGAGGGTGATTCGACGCACTCGCTCGCCGCGAACGTCGCGTCCGTGCGAGCCGAGAACTGGGACTGGCTGCCACCGAACGGGGCGCGCTCGATCCGCGCGATCGTGCAGCACGCCGGCGGCGCGAAGCGCCTGTACGTCGACCGCGCCTTCGGCGACGGCACGCTCGCGATGGACGACCCGATCGTGCAGGGCGAGGGCGCGCTCGACACGCCCGAGGACGGCGCGGCGTGGCTGCACGAGGCGCACGAGGGCCTGCGCAGCGCCCTCGCCGGCCTCGACGACGCCGAACTCGAGGGCGAGCGGCCGACACCCTGGGGCGGCGCCGTGCCGCTGCCGGACCTGTTGCACGTGCTGCTGCGCCACGACCTCTACCACGCGGGCGAGATCAACCACCTGCGCGCGCTCGCGCAGGACAACGACGCCTGGGCCTGGTAGCAGCCCTCGAGGGCTACTCGACGGGAGGCGGCGGGCCGTAGCGCTCGCGCGCGGCGGCGAAGCCGTGCTCGCGAGCGTAGTCGCCGCCGGTGTGCCCGCTCTCCGAGCGCGAGATCAGCGTGTTCTGCGTGGCGGTGTAGCGCGCGACCGTACGGAAGCCCATCTGGTCCTCGGCCTGGTTGATGGCGTGCTTCTTGAGCCGCAGCATCTCCGCCGGCGTCTTCGCGATCCAGGCGGCCAGCCGCTGCGTCTCGGCATCGAGGCGTTCGGCCGGGAAGGCCTTCGCCGCGAAGCCCCACTCGACCGCCTCGAGGCCGCTGAGCAGGCTGCCGCTGGTGAAGTTCATCAACTTCGCTCGCTGCGCGCCGACGCGGAAGACCCACCAGTCCGCGATCCAGTCGTTCGGCCAGCCGGGCACGCCGATGCGCGCGTCCTCGGCGGCCACGACGATGTCGCAGCAGATCGCGAGCTGTGTTGCGAGACCGACGCAGTGCCCGTGCACCTGCGCGATCGTCGCCTTCGGCACGTCGCGCACGCGCAGCATGAAGTCCTGCAGCCGCGTGACGCCTCGCTGCGCCGCCGCCAGCTCGGCGTTGATGCCGATGTTCGCCCGCACGTCCATGCCGGCCGAGAAGTCCGGCCCGTTGGCCTTGATCACGATCACGGAGACCGAGTCGTCCTCGCCGGCGCTCGCGAGGCACTCGTCCAGCTCGCCGCGCAGCTGGTTGCCGAGGGCATTGCGCTTCTCCGCGCGGTTCAGCGTCAGCGTCAGCACCGCGCCGTTTTGCTCATCGAGGACATGTCGTTCGCTCATTGCTTGCTCCCTTACGCGCAGCGTAGCGCCTCGCGCGGCTCAGTGTTGCTGCGAGACGGCGAAGCCTCAGAAGACGGCGCGCTCCCCGTTCGCGGTCCCGGGCTCGTCCGGCTCGTCCGGCAGGTCCGGCTCCGGCTCGGCGAACACCTCGGGCAGGGGGCCGTCGCCCCACCACTCGATCTCCGGCTGGAGGCGCACGCCCGAGTGATCGAGGACGCGGCGCTGCACCTCGGCCATCAGCGCGACCATCTCGGCGACGCTGGCGCCGCCGTCGTGCACGAAGAAGTTGGCGTGCAGCTCGCTGACCCGCGCCTCGCCGACGGCGAGGCCCTTGCAGCCGGCCGCCTCGATCAGCCGTCCGGCGTAGTCGCCCCTGGGGTTCGTGAAGACGGAGCCGGCGTTCGGTCCGGCGGTGGGCTGCGTGGCCTGGCGGTGCGCGAGCAGCTCGCGCAGCTCCGCCTCGATCTCCTCGCGCGGCCGCGGGTGCAGCCGCAGCGTCGCGCCGAGGACCATGACGCCCGCCCCGCGCAGCGAGGAGCGGCGGTAGGTGAAGAGCAGCTGGCCGCGCGGGATCGTCATCCGGCCGCGCCCGCCGAGCACGTCGACGGACTCCACGAGGTCGCCGATCGCGCGGCCGTCGCCGATGCCGGCGTTGCTGTTGAGCGCGCCGCCGACGGCGCCGGGGATGCCGATCGCGAACTCGAGGCCGCCGAGCCCGCGGCCGGCGGCGGCGCGGCTGAGGGCGGGCAGCATCACCGCGGCCCCGGCGCTCACGCGATCGCCCTCGAAGCGGTACGAGCCGGCCGCGCGGCGCAGTGAGACGACGAGGGCGTCGACGCCCTCGTCGGCGACGAGCAGGTTGGAGCCGCCGCCGAGCACGCGCACGGAGAGCGCCTCGCCGCGCGCCCAGCCAAGCAGCCGATCGAGCTGCGCGACATCCTCGGGAATCGCGAAGTAGCGCGCCGGCCCGCCGAGCCGCAGGTAGGTATGCCGCGCGAGCGGCACGTTCTCGTGCACCTCGATGCCGTCGGGCGGGGGCGCGGTCATGGTCTCCATGGTAGGCGAGGCGCGGGTTGCGGGCTGCGCGAGCGGCGCGGAACCGTCGCCCGACCAGGCGGGCTACACGGATTTCTATGCACAATCGTGCTGATTCATGCGCGTATCACACACATGTCATGCGCCACAAGGCGCATCATGGATGGGCACGCTGCGGCGCGTCGGGGACCGAGCGCCGGCGCGCGTAGCGGCTGGCGAGGTCGGTCATGGGTAGACGCAACCTGCCGTTGGCGCTCGGCGTGATCGCGCTGGGCCTCGCCGCGCTGGCGCTGGCGGCCTGCTCGGAGGCCGGGCCGCAGCGGGCCGCGGCGCAGCTGCCCGAGCTGCAGGTCACGATCAGCCCCGCCGGGTGCGGCGAGGTCGCGGTCGCGGCGGCGGGCTCGGCCGACACGGCCTTCGTCTACACCTCGGCGAGCCCCAGCACGTGGCCGCACGCCAGCGACACGCATCTCGAACTGCGCGCGCGGGCGAAGGCGGGCTGCGCGTTCACCCGCTGGGTCGTCGCGTGGGGCGGCGCCGAGTTCCCACAGTACGGCACGACGGCGAAGGCCCAGTTCCTCCCGGGCATGACGGCGACCGCGCATTTCAGCGGGACACCCGCCACGCCTACGCCGACTGCGACTGCGACCGCAACCGCGACCGCGACATCCACGCCCGCAGCCGCGACCTGCACGCAGACGACGCTGGGCGTCGACCCCGCCACCAACACCGGGCTCGCGGCGGACTGCGCCGCGCTGCTCGGGGCGAGGGACGCGCTCAGGGGCACGGCGACGCTCAACTGGGACGCGGGCACGGCGATGACGAGCTGGGACGGCGTGACGCTCAGCGGCACGCCGCAGCGCGTGACGGCGCTGGCGCTGCGCATGATGCACGGGACGCTGCCGGCGAAGCTGGGCGACCTCACGGCGCTAACGAGCCTGAGCCTGGAGTGGGGCAAGCTGAGCGGGGGCATCCCCGGCGAGCTGGGCAGGCTCACGAAGCTGCGCACGCTCTCGCTCTACCGCAACAACCTGGGCGGCGGCATCCCGGCGGAGCTGGGCAAGCTGACCGAGCTGCGCACGCTGAGCCTGAGCCAGAACTTCCTGACAGGCGGCGTTCCGTCGGAACTGAGCAACCTCACGAAGCTCGAGGGCCTGTTCCTCTACCAGAACAAGCTGACGGGGAGCATCCCCGCCGAGCTGGAGAAGCTGGCGAACCTCTCGAGCCTCTACCTGTCGGAGAACCAGTGGACGGGCTGCCTGCCGCGCGCGCTGCGGGCGGTGGCGAACAACGACCTGGCGACGTTCCAGCTCCCGTCCTGCCCGCTGCCCGCCACCACGCTCTCCTACGACACGTACGACACGGCGGGGCGAGCCATGACCGCTGGCAGCCACGCTCTCCTGGCGGACGCGACTGCGATGACCAGCGTGTCCAACCCCTTCCGTGGTTCGGCTGCCCTCGTGACGGCGCTCCTCGTTAATACCACCGACGGCGACGGGACAGCGCGGTCAGCCTTCTACGACAGCATCGCGGTCGGCGACATCGTCGAGTGGGTCCCTACAGCCGACGAAGACTGCTGGCGTCGATACAGGGTAACGGCAGTCCAACCAGCCCCTCCAGGCGACCCGCCGCGCAGAATCTTCACGGTTGAGTGGCTGCCTCTCTTCGAGAACCGGTGCAAGACGCGCGAGATCGCCGGGGATGCCGGTTCACTGGCGGTGGAACTTCGTTGGAGTCCGCCTGCGGCGCGGCGAGACTCCGTCACTGGCCTCCTCACCATGTTGCAGCAGCAACCCGTCGGACCGGGCACCTACCTTGTTGCGCCGCACGCGCTCCTCGTCATCGATGTCCCCGAAGGGATGATGCTCGTCCGCACTACTGGATTCCTCCTTAGCGCTGGAGCCTACCCGGTTGCCCTGAAGGACGTAACGAGCGGTTCAATCCTCGTGCTCGACTTCGACTCCGGCGCGGAGTTGGGGCGAACCATGCACTCGGTTGACGGAGACACCCGCGACGTAGGGGCTCTGTTCGACGCCATCGTTACCTCCGCCCGCATTTTCGTGGAACGCAAGTAGCCATCAGCAGGCTCATACTGATCCTCCTCGCGGCAGCCTCCGTTGCCGCCATCACCGTCGGTATTCTCGATGAACCGTGGGAGACAGAGGCGGGTCACGAACAGGCCCATGTCGTCTTCTCGAAGAACCAGAAGTACTACTACGTGGCGAGAAATCGCAGTCTAGGGAATCCCATTCCCGTCTGCAGCAGCGACTATCCCGAGTCGGTGCAGGCCGCGATAAAGCGATGGGAAGATGCGCTTGGCACAGACGTGTTCGAATGGGCTGGCGAGAGCCTCTCGTCGTGCAGTGCAACACAGGACGACACGTCTCAAGGGATAACGAGCGTAGTCGTCTATAAGGATGCCGCGCACGTCAAGACAGCCTGCGGGAGCTTCTTCCCGGCCTTCATGTGCGTGGACTATGGCGGTGTCGACACGGTCTTCCATACCCTCACGGGGCAGGTGGTCATCAGGGTGAATGACGAACGGCTCATCGATCCGGAAGACCCCGAGAGCCGATACTCCGGCGACAACATCGCCGAGCCCTTCAAGAGCTACATGCTTCGAGACTTTACCCACGAGTTGGGGCACGTCCTGGCCCTCGCGGACTACTACTGCAACCCTTCAACCCATGGCCGCCCCCGGGACAGGGTCTCCTTCCGCACACTTATGAACTCCACGACAGCCCTCACGTCCTGTAACTCGCTCACCGGTGGGCCGAACAGGCAGGACCAAACGGACTACTGCGAGGCTTACGTCCCAAGTGCCGTCGCTGACGCTTCGGGTACGGCAGGCGCGGAGGCTGGTCGAGTCACGATCGAGTGGGATCCCGATGATGTCCATGTGGAGAAGGGATTCGAGGTCCAGCGATGGGACGGCAACGCGTGGATTCCCGTGACAACCGTAGGAGCCGATCGGGCCTCGGCTGACCTTACCTCCCAACCAGGCGGGCGGCAGTTCTACGTTGTTGTGGCGACCACCAAGGCATTTCCTCATCCTGCAACGGCGCAGCACGCGTACGGGACATCGTCCCCCGTGATCACGGTCACGGTGCGGGGTGACGCTACGTCCACATCCAGCGCACCTGCCGGACCTCCGGAATCAACAGCCTGCGCATCACTTCCTGTGCTGCCGACACCCACACCCACAACCACAGCCACCCCGACCCGGCCAGCGGGGCCCACGGGCCTGACGGCGATGGCGGGCAACGGTAGCATCGACCTCGAGTGGAATGACCCCGGGGACACGAGCATCACCGGCTACGACTACCGCACGAAGGCTTCGTCCGCCACCGATTGGGATGGCTGGCAGACCATCACCGACGCCACAAAATCGACAACCGAGCACACGATCTCCGGCCTCACGAACGGCACGACCTACTCCGTCCAGATCCGCGCGCGGAACGCGGGCGGGGCGAGCAGGGAGAGCAGCACGGTCAGCGCCACCCCCGTCGACCCGTACGCGCCCCCGACGGGTCTGGTGCTCGCGCGCCACGCCACGGACGGCGACCGGCTGGATATCACCTCGTATACCGTCCCGCCGGGCCCCGACGCGTTCAAGTTCACGCTCTACCGCTCGGACGACAAGGGGCGCTTCTGCGATCCCGACCAGGATGCTACGTGCCCCCGCCCCGTGGCGACCAGCACCGGCGGGCTTCCCGTCATCTTCGACGGTCTGACGCGGGCCAGTGGGTACAAGTTCCGCGCGCGCGGAACAGGCTGCCAGCGCGACGCCACGCCGGGGAGTTCGGGGCAGTCCGGCAACCCGCTGCTGACCTGCGGCGACACGTGGGGGCCGTGGTCCAATGCCGTGGAGTTGCCCCCGCCACCTCCCGCGCCGCAGTGCACGCTTGAGGTCGAGGCGAATCCCTCGGCGGGCGGGACGGTCAGCGGCGACTGGACGGGCGACTGCGGGACATCGCGGACGGCAACGGTGACGGGGGTCACCGACGATTACCGCTTCAGCGGCTGGTCCGGCGCTTGCAGCGTCACGGTCGGCTGCAGCGTCACGGTCGGCTCGGCAGGCGGTCCGTCCACGACCGTGAGCGTGACCGCCAACTTCGTGCCGCAGTGCACGCTTGAGGTCGAAGCGAATCCCTCGGCGGGCGGGACGGTCGGCGGCGACTGGACGGGCGACTGCGGGACATCGCGGCCGGCCACGGCCAGCGCGAATGACAACTACCGCTTCAGCGGCTGGTCCGGCGGCTGCAGCGGCACGGGCGACTGCAATGTCACGGTCGGTACCGCGGGCGGCTCGCCGACCACCGTGAGCGTCACCGCCAACTTCGTGTCGCAGTGCACGCTCGATGTCGAAGCGAACCCCACGGCCGGTGGTACGGTCAGCGGCGACTGGACGGGCGATTGCGGGACGTCGCGGACGGCCACGGGCAGCGCCAATGACGGCTACCGCTTCAGCGGCTGGTCCGGCGGCTGCAGCGGCACGGGCGGCTGCAGCGTCACGGTCGGCACGGCGGGCGGCTCGCCCACGACCGTGAGCGTGACCGCCAACTTCATAAAGACCTACACCCTGACGGTCAGCGTGAGCCCAACGGGCGGCGGAAGCGCCAGCGGGGGCGGGACATACGATGAAGGACGTGAGGTGCGGCTCACCGCGACCGCGGGGTCGGGGTATCGCTTCCAGGAGTGGTACAACGCCGACCGCTCTTCGGGCAGCACGGCCTGGGTCACGATGAACGGGAACAAGAGCGTCACGGCCGTGTTCAAGCGGCAGTACACCCTGACCACCTCGGCCTCGCCGTCCGGCAGCGCGACGACCACGGGGGACGGGACGTACGACGCAGGCTCGCGCGTCACGGTCACCGCGACCGCCAGCTACGCCGGTTACACCTTCGACTACTGGCAGATCAAGGGGGGCTTATCCGGCCCCGCGGACGGCCCCGCCGGTTCGAGCGACGGCTCATTCACCGTGACCATGAACGACGACAAGGAGGCGATCGCGCACTTCACCGCCTCCGAGCAATGCGAGATCGATCCCTGGCTGTGCGGCTGGTAGTGAGCGCGGGCGGGGCGCGGTCACGGTCCCCACGGCAGGCAAGCGCGCGCTGCGGGAACCGTCGCGAGGAGGCGGCGTAGTATTCGCTCGGACGAGATGCCGTGCGTACCCGACTGCTCCCGGTGCTCCTCTCGATCGCCGTCGCGCTGGCCCTGGCCGGCGGACTGGCCGGGTGCGGCGGCGCGTGGAGGGATGAGCCGACGCCCGCCCCGACGGCGGCCGTGACGTCGGTCGCGACGGCGACCTCGACTCCGACCCCCGCGGCCACGCCGTCCCCGACGGCCACGCCGACCCCGACTCCGACACCCGGCGCCTGCGCGACGCCGACCGACGCCGGCTGCATCCGCGCCGTCTACCTCGGAGCACCCGACGACTACGCCCGCGTCGCCGACATCCCCGACGGCGCGCTGCTCGAGCCCGATGGGAACGGCCGCTACCACCTCGAGCGCGGGCAGCAGGTCACGGTCGTGACGGCCGTTTCGGCGGCCTCGCTGCCCGCACGGTACAAGGGCTTCTACCTGCGGCGCACGCCGGAGGGGAGCCCGCCGCCGGTCTCGGCCTCGCAACTCGTTCAGCCGGGAGGAACGATCTTCACCTTCACCGTCACAACCGACGAGGCCGGCTCCACGCTCTTCAGCTTCGACCTGACGGCAGCGGGGCCACCGCTGCAGCCCGGTTTGGAGCGCGAGCTCGGCGTCATGGTGACGACGAGTTTCCTGGTCCCCAGCCTGCGCTACAGCCGCCTCGATCCGACCGGCGCGGCGGCCTCCGCGGGGAGCTACGCCCTGCTGACGACCGCCGGGGACGCGGCGAGCGCGATCGACAACCTCGATGCCCTCGCCGCCGCCGGCGTCGAGTTGCGGATCCACCCGGCGGATGCGAGCGGGACATCGCGCGGCGCCTTCTACGACACCGTGCAGGTCGGCGACAGCTTCGACTACCGGACCAATGGCCTCGATTGCAGCTTCCGCTTCGAGGTGACGAGTGTCGCCCCGGCCGCGACTCCGCGGGTGTTCGGTGTCGAGCACGTTCGAGGAGATGGCGGCTCGTGCGCGGGGTTCGCCAGCGATCCTCGCGCCGCGCAGGACGTGGAGTTCGTGTGGCGAGTCCGCCCCGGCTCGCCGGATCCGGGCGCGCTGCCGGTGCTGTTGCCCGGCGAGCCCGCGGGCGAGGGAACCTATCGCCTGTACGAGGGGGTGCCGTTCGTCGTGGACGTGCCGGCGGGCAGCGAGCTGACGCTGGGCGGGTACGCCGACCTCGACTTCCCGCGCTATCCACCCAGCCCGTCGTGGGCGGCGGTCACGCTGATCGACGCGGATACGGGCTCGTTGCTCGCTATCGATCCCTCGACCGGCGCCGAGGTCCAACGCGTCACCACCTCGCCCGCTGTGGATGCCCTGTTCGACCAGATCCTGGCGTCGATCCGGAGGGTGGACTAGCCGGTCGCGCCGCCGGGGCCGCACGGCGCCCCATCACGGTTGACCACCGATCGCGTGCTGCCTACGCTTCGGCGGCCGACACCTTCGAGACCCGACGAACGAGCGAGGCCGCGCGCGCGATGATCGACTTCGGCCTCGTGGACGTGGTGGACGCCGAGGCGATCGGCGAGCCGGGTCAGCGCACCTTCCGCCTGCGCGCCCGCTCCGGCGCGATGCGCGCCGCGCTCTGGATGGAGAAGGAGCAGCTCACCGTCCTCGGCCGCGCGATCTCGCGGCTGCTCGCCGACCGTGCGCCCCGGCGTGACGATCCGCTCCCCGCGCCGCCCGAGATGGGCGACTTCGGCCCCGACCCGGACGTCGAGTTGCAGGTGGCGCGGCTCGGCCTCGACTACAGCGAGGACGGCGGCGGGCGGGTGCGCCTGCTCGCCGACGATCAGGAGGCGCTGACGCAGGGCGCGACCCCGGCCTTCCGCATGGAGATCGGCCGCGACGCCGCGCGCTCGCTGGTCGCCCGCATCGGCACGGTCGTGGCCGCGGGACGCCCTCGCTGCCCGCTCTGCGGCCGGCCGCTCGAGGGCGACGGGGCGCACTTCTGCCCCGGCGCGAACGGCCACTCGCAGGAGGAGGAGATCCCGGTCGAGGGCGAGGACGAGGACTTCCCCTAGCAGCCACGGCTCCTCCGCGCGATGCTTGGCGCGCGACCCCAAGAGCCTGAATCACGGAGGTGGGAGATGACGTTTGACCCCCGGCACCGCAGCCGCACGGTCGTCGATGGGCCGGACCGCGCGCCCGCGCGCTCGTACCTCAAGTCCGTCGGGCTCTCCGGCGAGGACCTGCAGCGCCCGCTGGTGATGGTGGCGCACAGCTGGATCGGCACCATGCCCTGCAACTACAGCCAGCGCGAGCTGGCGCAGCACGTCATGGCCGGCGTGCGCGCCGCCGGCGGCACCCCGATGGAGGTCAACACCGTCTCGATCAGCGACGGCATCTCGATGGGCACGCAGGGCATGAAGGCCTCGCTGATCAGCCGCGAGCTGATCGCGGACTCGATCGAGCTGTGCGGCATCGGCTACGGCTTCGACGCGGCGGTCGTCCTCGTGGGCTGCGACAAGACGATCCCGGCGGCCACGCTCGCCCTCGCGCGCCTCGATATCCCGAGCCTCGCGCTCTACAGCGGATCGATCGACCCCGGCGTGCTCGACGGGCGCGACCTGACGATTCAGGACGTCTTCGAGGGCGTCGGGCAGCACGCCGCCGGCACGATCACGGACGAGCAACTGACGGCGATCGAGGACGCCGCCTGCCCCGGCGCGGGCGCCTGCGGCGCGCAGTACACCGCCAACACCATGGCGATGGTGCTCGAGTTCCTCGGCATCGCGCCGATGGGCAGCGGATCCGTCGGCGCCACCGATCCTCGGAAGGACCGGGTCGGCTTCGAGGCCGGGCAGCTCGTGATGGACGTGCTGCGGCGCGGGCTCAAGCCGCGCGAGATCCTGACGCGCGAGGCGATCGAGAACGGCATCGCCTGCGCCGCCGCCACGGGCGGCTCGACAAACGTGGTGCTGCACCTCCTCGCGCTCGCGCGCGAGGCCGGCATCCCGCTCGAGATCGACGACTTCGACGAGATCAGCGAGCGGACGCCGCTGATCGGCGACCTGCGGCCGGGCGGCCGCTACGTCGCGCTCGACCTCGACCGCGCGGGCGGCATCCAGCTCGTCGCGCAGCGCCTCGTCGAGGGCGGCAAGGTCCACGGCGACGTCATGACGGTCACGGGCCGGACGCTGGCCGAGGAGGCCGCGGACGCCGTCGAGACGCCGGGCCAGGACGTGGTGCGGGAGCTGGACGACCCGCTGAAGGAGACGGGCGGCCTCGTGATCCTGCACGGCAGCCTCGCGCCCGACGGCTGCGTGGTGAAGGTCGCGGGCTACGAGCGCACGCAGCACCGCGGCCCCGCGCGTGTCTTCGAGCAGGAGGAGGACGCCCTCGCGGCCGTGCTCGCCGGCTCGATCAACGAGGGCGACGTGCTGGTGATCCGCAACGAGGGCCCGGTCGGCGGGCCGGGCATGCGCGAGATGCTGGGCGTGACCGCCGCGCTGGTCGGCGCCGGCCTCGGCGAGACGGTCGCGCTGCTCACGGATGGGCGCTTCAGCGGCGCGACGCGCGGGCTGATGGCCGGCCACGTCGCGCCCGAGGCCGCCGCGCGCGGCCCGATCGCCGCCGTCCGCGAGGGCGACATTATCGCCTTCGACATCGACGGCCGCACCCTCGACCTCGAGGTGGACGAAGCGGAGGTGGCGCGTCGCCTCGAGGAGTGGACGCCCCCGCCGCCGCGCTGGGAGCGCGGCGTGTTCGCGAAGTACGCACGCTCCGTCTCCAGCGCCGCGGAGGGCGCGATCACGGGGTAGGCGCCGCGGTGCGGCCTCGGCGGGGCCATCGACGGACGTGCTAGGCTCCTCGCATGGCGGGGGAAGACACCAACATTCGCTTCTGCTGGACGCTGCGGCCCGACGACGCCGTGCGGATCGGCGCGACCCTCAACGCCTCGCACCCGCAGGAGCTCAAGGTCGCCGACGCGCCCTCGATGCCCGGCGGCGACCCCGACGTCGAGGATCTGCTGCTCTCCGTCGGCCTGCACCTCGACCAGGAACCGGCGGAGATGATCGGCTCGCTGAGGCGTCTCGACGGCGTCGCGACCGTCTCCGTGCTGACGGAGTCGCTTGAGGAGTTGATGCACACCGCGCCGACGGGCTTCATCGTCGACACACGCTTCGACTCGGTGCAGATCGAGGAGCACCAGGCGATCGGTCGCGGGACGATCGTGCTCGTGGACGGCGAGGGCACCCGGCTGCTCGGATCGCGGCAGGAGGCTGCGGTCGAGCGCGCGCTCGCGGAGGCCGGCGAGGCGCACGAGGTCTGAGCCGCCGCCTTACCCCCGTGCGACAGGCTGGACCGGATATTCCTCGCGACCGTCGAGGGTGCGGACGGTGCGCCCGAGCTCGGTCAGGATCGGGCTGCTGTAGACGACGCGGCCGGTGAGTGTCCTCGGGTCTCCCGCGCAGAGCGCCAGCGCGGCCTCGGCCATGAACTCGGCGGGCTCGATGATCTCCGGCCGGTCCGGGGAGAGCACCCCGGCCGCCTCGACGCTCGGCGTGCGCACGGCGGCGACAGGCGCGACCGAGTTGACGGCGATGCCGTCCTCGTGCAGCTCGGCCGCGAGACCGGCGGTGAAGCGGTGCAGCGCCGCCTTCAGCGAGGCGTAGAGCACGAGGCCGAGCGTGCGAGCCGACTCGTTATAGGGCGGCCCCTCGGGATGACGCGCGGTGGAGGAGCCGATGTTGAGGATCCAGCCGCCGCCACTCTCCCGCATACCCGGAATCACCCGCTGTGAGAGCTCGAACGGCGCGCGGAAGTACTGGGCGACCGTGTACTCGTAGTCCTCGGGGGAGACGTCGGCGGCCGGTGAGTACGAGGCGGTCCCGGCGTTGTTGACCAGCACATCGATCGGCCCGAGTTGCGCCTGCACCTCCTCGATCAGCCGCGCCCGGTCGGCGGCCTGCGTGACGTCCGCACGCACCGGGAACGCCGTGCCCCCGGCGTCCTCGATCAGCCGCACCGTCTCGGCGAGCGTCCCCGGGAATGTCGCCGAGGTATCGAGGCTCCTCGCCGAGACGGCGACGTGCGCCCCCGCTGCGGCAAACCGCCGCGCGATCGCCAGGCCGATGCCGCGGCTCGCCCCGGTCACGAGAGCCAGGCGGCCTTCGAGTTCCTGGTCGGCGGTGGTCATCTATCCATCCTGTTGCTCGCCGGCGACTTCGATGAGCAGACGGCAGTGGTCGCTCGCGCCCCACTCCTCGACCGAGTTCATCGCGCGTACCGTGATGCCCTCGTGGAAGCCACGCGAGGCGAAGGCGTAGTCGAGCTGGATACTCGCCGTTGCTGGCGACTGGCGCGCCGTGTGGAACGTCGGAACGTTCAGTGTGTCGGGAGGCAACTCCGGCGGTACGGGATCGGCGCGTCGACTGCCGGGGTGGCGAGGCCCCATGAACTCGAGCCCCAGCGCGTCCATGCGATCCAGCACCGTACGGTCGCGGTGAGGATGTACCGTCGACTGCCTGCGTGTCGCGCCGTGGATCAGGTTGAGGTCGCCTGCGGCCAGGATGCGGTGCGTGCCCGGTTCAGCACTCGCAATGAACGCCGACAAGTCGGAGATGATGCGGTGCGTCGAGCCGTCCGAGAACTGTGCCGAACTTCTGCCGGCGGATGGGTGAGGCTTGATCCAGCGCGCATACATCGAGACGGCGAGGAACGGCGGGGCGTCGTGCCGGATCACGCGTGCCGCAGCGATGGTGCCGACACCGCTGACGGCGATCTCATCATCCCGGGTCTCGGCGATCGGGCCGACTTGGCGAAACCACTCCACCTCCACCCGGTCGGATAGCCGCACGACCATCGGCCAGCGGTCGGATGGATGCTCTAGGCGTCCCTCGTACCAGCGGGAGTCCCAGTGTTCATCGGGGCCCGTATCCACCTCCCCCGCGACGTCGGGCGGCGGCGGGGCCGCCTCCTGCAGCAGCGCCACGTCCGCGTCCATCTCGACGAGTTGACGCCACGGCTCGCTGCGCTTCGCGATGTTCCAGCTCACGACCGTCGTGCTCATCGTGACTACTCGCTCGCCGGGTCGAGGATGGCGTTCCAGGCGGAGAGGCCGAAGCCGCCGTCGAGGTGGACCGTCTGGCCGACGAGCATGGGGGCCTCGTCGGAGCAGACCCAGGCGACGGCGGCGGCGACGTCCTCGGGGGAAACGTTGCGGCCCGCCGGGACGTGCGGGCGCACCGCGTCCGAGACGCCGCTGCGGTAGGAGTGCTCGCCCTCGGAGGCCTCGACCCAGCCGGCGGAGACGGCGTTGACGCGGATCCCGCGCGGCGCGAGCTCGACGGCGAGGTAGCCCGTCAGCGAGGCGAGCGCCGCCTTGCTCACCGCCACCGCCGAGTAGTCCGGCATGTACTGCCAGGCCCCCGGCGAGAGCAGGTTGACGATGCTCCCGCCGCCGCGCTCCTCCATCAGCGGCACCGCGGCCTGCGCGGCCTGCCAGGGGCCGAACAGGTTCACGTCCATCGTCGAGTGCAGGTGGCCCGGGCGCTGGGCGATCGCGGGCCTCGGACGCTCGAGGCCGCGCGCGGCGTTGTTGACCAGCAGGTCGACGCCGCCCCACTCCGTGACGCGCGCGAAAAGCGCCGCGAGGTCGTCGCGATCACCGGCGTCGGCGCGCAGCGCCTCGGCCTCGACGCCGCGGGCGCGGCACTCGGCGGCCGTCTGCTCGGCCGCCTCGGCGCTGCGCGCGTAGTTGACGAGCACGTGGCAGCCTTCGGCGGCGAGGCGCAGCGAGATCGTGCGGCCGATACCCCGCGAGCCGCCGATGACCACGGCGCGCTTGCCGGCCAGCGAGGGGTAGGTCGCGCCGGGTTCGGCCGTCATGGTGCGCTCACCTCGTGGGGACCGAATGGCCCCTTGGCAGGCTCGATCAGCACGCCGACGGCCCACTCGTAGCCGTCCGGGTCGCGCACCAGCGTCTCGCGCCAGCCGTGGCCCTTGTCCGTCGCGGCGGCGACGAGCCGTG
>VXOS01000029.1 GCA_009839925.1 Chloroflexota bacterium | reverse complement strand
CACCCCCCCCCCGCCTCCCCCCCTTCCTCTCCGTCCCGGGGGCTCGTAGTTGTTTATAAGCCACAGCAGTCTATCCGCCCCGCGCCGCCGGACAGCCGGCGGCGCCTTAGCCGAAGACGCCGCGCTCCGCGAGCCGCGCCTGCTCGTCCTCCTCGATGCCGAACTCGCCCAGCACCTCGTGCGTGTGTTGCCCGGCCGCCGGGGCCGGTCCGCGCGGTCCGAGCTCGGCGGAGCGGATCTGGAACGGGGTGGCGAGCGTCTGGTATTCGCCTGCCTCTGGATGCTCGACGTCCCGGATCCAGCCGTATTCCCGCACCTGCGGGTCGGCGATGACCTCCGGCAGCTCCGCGGCCGGCGCCCAGATCACCCCGTGCTCGTCGAGGCGGCCCGACCAGTAGGCGAGGTCGTGTCCGGCGAAGGCCTCCGCGATCGTCGCCGCCAGCTCGCGGCCCTCCTCGGCGAAGCGTTCCGCCGCGCTGCGCTCGTCCAGCACCAGATCCGGCCGCTCGATCGCGGCGCAGACCTGGTCCCAGTAGCGGTCCGGTTGCAGCATCACCAGCACGATCCAGCGCCCGTCCTTCGTCTCGTAGGAGTTCCAGATCGGGTTCGGTGGCGCCTCGCGGTCGTGCCGCGGGGCAGCCTTGCCGGACACGAGCGCGGCGGAGAAGTCCGTGCCGACTGTCCACATCCCGGAGCCCTGCAGGGTGACTTCCACGTACTGCCCCTCGCCGCTCTGATCGCGAAGCCTGAGGGCCGCGAGCACGGCAGCAAGCAGGTTCACGCTCGTCATGTGATCGCCCTGGCCCGGCCGGTTGAGCGGCGGGGACGACCCGGGCGGCTGCTGCAGCGCCGCCATCACCCCGGCGCGAGCCCAGAATGCTGAGTAGTCGAAGCCCGCACGCTCCGCGTCCGGACCCCGCGTCCCGTACCCGGTGAGGGAGGCGTAGATGATCGAGGGGCGCACGGTGCGCAGCGCCTCCTCGGTGAGCCCGTAGCGCTCGCGCCGGGGCTGCGTGAGGTTGGTGAGGAAGACGTCCGCGCGCTCGCAGAGCCGCCGCACCAGGCCGGGGCCGTCCTCCCTCGTGAGATCGACCGTGATCGATCGCTTGCCGCGGTTGTCGAGCTCGAAGGCGTAGTTGAGCGCGAAGTCGTGGTCGTAGCCGCTCGCGCGCTGGTCGTAGGCGCGGAAGGGGTCTCCGCCCGGCGGCTCCACCTTCACGACGTCCGCGCCGAGGTCGGCCATCAGCGCGCCGGCGCTCGGCGCGGCCAGCCAGTTGGCGGCCTCGATCACGACGACGCCGCTCAGCGGTCCGGACACGGCCGACCCTCCTCCGCTACTCGCGCGTGCAGATGAAGCTCGCGCCCATCGCGAACGGCCCGACCTCGCAGAGCGCGACCTCGGCGCCGACGATCTGGCGAGGTCCGGCCGTGCCCATCATCTGGCGAGCGGTTTCCGCGACGTGGGCCATGCCGTGCAGGCGGCCCTCGCCGAGGTTGCCGCCGGAGGTGTTGAAGGGCTGCTCCCCGTCGAGGGCGAGGCGCTCGGCGGTCGCCCAGGCGGGGGCCTCGCCCTCGCCGCAGAAGCGGAAGGTCTCCATCCGCGTCCACATCATCGGGCTGAAGCCGTCGTAGAGGTGCAGGACGTCGACGTCCTCGGGCCCCAGGCCGGCGCTGCGATAGAGGTTCTCCGCGTGCAGCCCGTCCATCTCGTAGAGATCCTCAAGCGACTCGATGATCCCGCCACGCTCGAGGTTGTGCGGCGTCATGGCGTAGCCGGCGATGTAGCCGCCGGGGTGGGGCGTCTCGCGTGCGCGGTCCTCGGTCGTCATGATCACCGCGCCGGCGCCGTCGACGGGCATGTCGTAGTCGAAGAGGCTCATCGGCCAGGAGATGATGCGGGCGTTGAGGTAGTCGTCGCGCGTGATCTCGCGCCCGTACCAGGCGGCGTTCTCGTTGAGCTGGGCGTTCTTGTGGGCGTTGAGCACGGCGTCGGCCAGCGCCTCCCGAGGCGCGCCGTACTTCTCCAGGTAGCGCTGGAAGTGGAGCGCCTGGCGCGGCCCGCCGCCGCCGTGGCCGTAGGGGACGGTGAACTGGTTCTCGCCGCCCGCCGTCGTCGCCGGGTTGTCGTGATAGCGGACGCCGGCGGGGTGGTGGAGTGCGCGGTAGACGAGGGCGTAGTCGCAGGCTCCGACGGCGAGCGCGTTCGCCGCCTCGATCACGCTGACCGCGATCATCGACCAGTTCGTCTGGTTGAACCAGCGCACGTTGGGGAGGCCGAGCATCCGCATCATGTAGGTCGCGGGGATGACGTCGTGACCGACGATCCCGCGGTTGACTCCCAACGGGTTCGGGTAGACGGAGATGCCGTCGATCTGCGACAGCTCGATGCCGGCGTCCGCCACGGCGTTCGTGACCGCCTCGTAGGCGATGCTGCCGAGCGACCGCGGCGCGTAGCGGTGGCAGGGGCTGTAGCCGACGCCGATGAAACAGGGACGCTTGCCGGGTGCGAACTCGATCGCCATGGCGCTACCCCGTCGAGCCTGCACGCGCGGGACGGAACTGCGGAAACACGATCTCCTCGCTCGCCCGCTCGAACACGACCTCGACCGGCAGCCCGGCCGCGATCTCGCCGTAGTCGCAGTCGAGCAGGTTCGCGAGGACGAACAGCCCCGGCTGCTCCTCGAGCTCCACCATCACCACGGGGTACGGCGTCTTCTCGCCGAAGGCGCGGATGTCGGAGTCCTCGTGGATGTAGTAGCTGTAGACCGTGCCGCGCCCGCTCACGTCGGCGAACGCGAGCTCCGCGTCCTCGTCGTGGCAGTCCGTGCAGAAGTAGACGGGCGGGTGTTGAAAGCGCAGGCAAGTCCCGCACCGCTGGATGGCAAGCACCCCACGGCGCGTCGCCTCCCAGTAGGGTTCGGTCAGCTCGTCGGGGAGTGGCAGCACGCCGTACGGCGCCATCGTCTCCTTCCGACCGCTCGGTCTGCTCACCATCGCTCCGCCCTCCGCTGCCCCGCGCAGCACGATACCGCCAGCACCGCGATTGCGCTCGCCTGAGGCCGCATCGACCGTGCGTTGAGGCTAGCGCCCGATGATCTCGGAGAAGCCGGGGCCATCGTCCCGCGCGAGCTGGTCGAACGTGCACTCGGCCGGATCTTTGTCGGAGCGGAAGCGCTCGAAGCGAGTGGCGTGGCGGAAGCGGCCGCCGCTGATCTGGTCGTAGCTGACCTGCACTACCACCTCCGGCCGCACGGGCGTCCACGAGGTGTCACGGCCGCCGCTCCAGCGGCTCTCCGCACCAGGCCGGCGCGCCTCCTCGCCGAAGCTGTCGGCGGCGGCGAGTGCCGAGAACTCCGCCAGCAGCGCGACCCGCTGCTCGTCCGGGAAGCCCGAGGTGTGGCCGACGAAGTGCATCGCGCCCGCCTCGTCGTAGAGCCCGAGCAGCAGCGAGCCGAGGCGGTCGCCCTGCTTGTGCAACCGGTAGCCGCCGACCACGGCGTCGACGCTGCGGCGGCGCTTGATCTTCAGCAGCTCGCGCTTGTCCTCGATGTAGCGCCCGTCGAGGCGCTTCGCGACGATGCCGTCGCAGCCGGCGGCCTCGAACTCCTCGAACCAGCGCCGCGACGTCTCCACGTCCTCGGTCGAGGGCGTGAGCCGCCACGGCTCGTCGAGGCCGCCGAGCAGCGCGGCGAGGCGCTCGCGCCGCTCGGCGAAGGGCCGGTCGCGCAGGTCCTCGCCCTCGTCCGCCAGCAGGTCGAAGGCGACGAGGCAGGCGGGCGTCTCCGCGGAGAGCCGCTCGATGCGCGAGGCGGCGGGGTGGACGCGCTGCTGGAGCGCGTCGAAGTCGCTCGCGTCGCCGATCACGACCAGCACCTCGGCGTCGACGACGGTGCCCGAGGGCAGGGCCTCGAGGGCCGGATCGAGCTCCGGGAAGTAGCGCAGAAGCGGTTTCCGATTGCGGCTATCGAGGCGCGCCTCGTGCGTTGCGCTCCCGGCCCAGGCGAGGGCGCGGAAGCCGTCCCACTTCGGCTCGTAGGCCCAGCCGGGCGGCTCCGGCATGCGCTCGCGCACGCGCGCCTCCATCGGGCTGATCGGCGGTTCGAAGGGCCATTCGGGCATGGTTGGACGGTAGCACGGGCGATAGCGCTTGGCGGGCGGGGCGGCAGCAGAACGCGGAGTGTGCTACAGTTGTGTCAGCAGGAGGCGGAATGACCACGCAGGCGGACACTCTGAGCGAGCGCGTCACGCACATCGAGGCCGCGATGGAGCACCTCGCCACCAAGGCCGACCTCGCCACGTTGCGAAGCGAGATGCACCAGATGGAGACCCGCCTGACGCGCTGGACCGTCGGAACGATGCTCGGCGGTATGGCCGCCGCCGCCGCGATCGCCTCGGCGGTCGCGGCCCTCGCAGGGTAGCCGAACGCGGCTGCCGGCCCTTCCACCGGGTGCGCTGCGACTCGCCGCGAGCCCGGCGTGCAACCCCGCACGCTTGGGGCGCTTGACGGGTAGGGCCGCCGCCCTGTTCTATGGGGTTGCAGGGAGCCGACGGGTTTCCCGCGACGCAGCCGAACCTCGTTCGCGGATGGACGGGGGCGGGGGAACCACCGCAATGGGGTGAATCCGGCGGCGGCGAGGCCCGGAGCGGCCTCGGACGCCCTCGGTAGGCGACCCGAGCGCCGAACCCGTCAGCTAACCCCGCAGGCGTACTTGGGGCGGCCTCCACCGGCCTGTCCGGCGCAGAGCGCGCCGCAGGCGCCCCGGTCGTTCCGGCATCGCCAAGGCAGCACGCCGTGCGGCGTCCCCGCCGCGCGCGCAGCGATAGAGGAGGCCACAGTGGCGATCGAATCCCCAACCCAGCTGAGCGCCGTGCTGCCCGGCAACGGCGCGGCCGCCGAGGCCGCGGCAATCCTCGAGGAGCCGTACGAGGCGATCAACATCCGAAACTTCGAGAAGGTGCCGCAGATTCAGGGCATCTCCGAGGAGCTGCGCCAGGACATCCGCGTTGTCGCGCAGGTGCTGCCGTTCAAGTCCAACCGCTATGTGATGGACCACCTGATCGACTGGGATCGCGTGCCCGAGGACCCGATGTTCCGGCTCACCTTCCCGCAGCGCGACATGCTCGACCCGGAGCACTACGAGCAGATGGCCGCGCTCCTCGCGAGCGGCGCCGACAACGCCGAGATCCGCGCCACGGCGAACGAGATCCGGCTGACACTCAACCCGCACCCCGCCGGGCAGATGGAGCACAACGTGCCGATGCTCAACGGCAAGCCGTTGCAGGGCATGCAGCACAAGTACCGCGAGACCGTGCTGTTCTTCCCCAGCCAGGGCCAGACCTGCCACGCCTACTGCACGTTCTGCTTCCGCTGGCCGCAGTTCGTTGGCATGGAGGGCCTGAAGTTCGCGATGCGCGAGGGCGAGCTGCTGCGCGACTACGTCGAGGAGCACCCCGAGATCAGCGACATCCTTTTCACCGGCGGCGACCCGCTGATCATGAAGACGCGCATCCTGCGCGGCTACATCGAGCCGCTGCTCGAGCCCGGCCGCGCCCCGAACATCTCGACGATTCGCATCGGCTCGAAGGCGCTCGCCTACTGGCCGCACCGCCTGATCACCGACGACGACGCCGAGGAGCTGCTGGAACTCTTCCGCAAGGTGGTCGACTCCGGCCGCCAACTCGCGATGATGTCGCACTTCAACCACCCAGTGGAGGTCGAGGCGCCGCCCGCCCTCGAGGCGATCCGCGTGCTGCGCGAGACGGGCGCGCAGATCCGCACCCAGACCCCGCTGCTCAAGCACATCAACGACGATCCGGACGCGCTCGCTCGGATGTGGCGGCTGCAGGCCCAGACCGGCTGCATCCCCTACTACCTGTTCGTCGCGCGCGACACGGGCGCGAAGCGCTACTTCGAGCTGCCGCTCTGGCGCTGCTGGGAGATCTTCCGCGAGGCCTACTCCAAGGTCAGCGGCGTCGCCCGCACCGTGCGCGGGCCGAGCATGTCGGCCACACCGGGCAAGGTGCAGGTGCTCGGCGTCACCGAGGCGGCAGGCGAGAAGGTGATGGTGCTGCGCATGCTGCAGGGTCGCAACCCGGACTGGGTCGGCCGCCCCTTCTTCGCCAAGTACAGCGAGACCGCAAGCTGGCTCGACGAGCTCGAGCCGGCCTTCGGCGAGAGCGAGTTCTTCTACGACCGTGAGCTGAACGAGCTGCTCGTCGGCGGTGGCAGCCCCTGGTCCAAGGACGAGCTCGCGCTGCCGCTCGTCGGCGGCTAGCGGCGCGCGCCGGGCGAGGCTAGACGGGCGCGGCCCCTCCGGGGCCGCTGCTCCCGCCGAGGCCGCTGACGGCCTCCGGTAGCTCCAGTTCGATGCCGGTCGAGCCCGAGCCGGGGCCGCGTGGTTCGTGCCGCTCGAAGCGGCCGATTGGGATCGCCGGCATCGTCGTGATATGCGCGCCCGCGCGCACGCCCAGCTCGAGCGAGAAGTTCGCGACCGCCTCGTTGTCGCTGGCCTCGACGACGCTCACGAAGTCGTACTCCCCGAGCACGCCGTAGAGACCGAGCGTCTCGACGCCCTCCGCCTGGATCTCGCCCTCGATGCGGAGCAGCCGCTCGGGATCCTCCAGCGAGGCCGCGCGGCCCTCGGGCGTCATCGTCAGCAGCAGGAAGTACGTCGCCATCGCCGTCTCCTCTTCTCCGGCGCATTCTGACAGGTCGCGCGCCGATCGGCGCAGGCCCGCCGACGTCGCGATCACCACGGAGTATCATCGCGGCGCGCAAGCAGCGGCGAATGCAGCCGCGGAGGGGGCAGCGATGCGCTTCGGCGGCTTCAGCTTCGGCTCCTGGCACGAGAGCGAGAGCCACGGCGAGGTGCTCGCGCAGCTGGTCGAGCTCGCCGTGCAGTCCGACCGCCTTGGCCTCGACAGCTTCTGGCTCGGCGAGCACCACTTCTCGCGGCACGGGATCCTCGCCGACACGATGGTGATGGCGGCCCACATCGCCGCGAGGACGGAGCACATCCGCATCGGCACGGCGGTGATCGTGCTGCCGCTCCACAACCCCGTGCGCGTCGCCGAGCAGGTCGCGATCGTCGACCACCTCAGCGGCGGTCGCGTCGACGTGGGCGTCGGCATCGGCTACCAGCAGCGCGAGTTCGCCGGCCTCGGCGTCGACATCGACGAGGCGCGCGCACGCTTCATCGAGAGCCTCGACGTGATGGTGCGCGCCTGGACCGACGAGCCGCTGGTCTACGAGGGCGAGCACGTGCGGATCGCCGCCGAGGACGCGATCACGGTCTACCCGAAACCATTGCAGCAACCGCACCCACCGCTCTACCAGGCCGTCAGCACCACCCCGGCGAGCATCGACCTCGCGGCGAGCCGCGGGCTGCCCGTCATCGTCGGCGGGCCAACCGACGTGCTGGGCCGCGCGCCCGAGGTGATCGCGCACTGGCGCGAGCGGATGCGCGCGCACGGCCGCGACCCCGAGGGCCATGACCTGCCCTGCCTGCAGAACGTCTTCGTCGCCGAGACGGACGAGGCCGCGCACGCCGAGCTCGAGCGTGTCGACGCCTCGTGGAGCCTGCGCGTGCTGCGCGAGGTCGGATCGCCGATCGGGCGCGACGGCAAGGTGCCCGAGGGCTACGAGCACTGGGTGCAGCGCTGGCAGCAGCGCCAGCTCGCAAGCGGCGAGGCCGCGCGCACCGACGTCCCGCAGCTGTTCGGCTCGCCGGACACGGTCGCGAAGCAAGTGCAGGCGCTGCGTGACCAGGGCGTCGAGCACGTCTTCGGGCGCTTCACTATCCCCGGCATCCCGTTCGATCGCGTCCAGCGCTCGCTCGAGCTGTTCGCGACGGAGGTGGCGCCGCGCTTCCGCGAGAGCCGGCCGGCCCCGCCACCCGCGGCTGTCGAAGCCGCGGCGGCGCCCGGCTAACGGGAGGAGGCTCGATGCGTTACGTCGTCACAGGGGGCACAGGCTTCGTCGGCGCGTACGTGGTGCGCGACCTGCTGAAGGCGGGCCACCACGTCACCGTCTACGATCTCCAGCCCAACCTCGAATTCCTCGAGGACGTGCTCGGCGAGCCGCCGCACGACGTGCGCGTCGTTTCCGGCGACGTGCGCGACCTGCCGCTGCTGCTGCGCACCTTCCGCGAGGCGCAGCCGGAGCGCGTCGTGCACCTCGCCTCGACGCTCGGCGCGGGCAGCGAGTTCAACCCGCTGCGCACGGTGCAGGTCAACATCGATGGCACGATCCACGCCTTCGAGGCCGCGCTCGAGGTGGGCGCGGAGAAGGTGGTGTGGGCCAGCTCGATCGCCGTCTTCGGGCCGACCAGCCTGCGCTCCGGTGAGGGCATCGCCAACGACGACTACCACGCTCCGGTGCGCCTCTACGGCGCGTGCAAGACCTTCCTCGAGCAGCTCACCCTCAACTACCGCCGCGAGCGGCAGCTCGACGCGGTCGGCCTGCGCTTCGCGGTCGTCTACGGCTACGGCAAGGCGCTAACGGTCGAGCGCGGCAGCCGCGCCGTGCACCTGACAGAGCTGATCGAGAAGCCCGCGCTCGACGAGCCCGCCGTCGTCCCCTACGGCGACGACGTGCAGAACCTCGTCTACGTCGAGGACGTCGCGCGCGCCGTCGTGCTGGCGAGCCAGGCGCTCGGCACCGAGCCGGCCGGGCTCAACGTCGGCGGCGAGGACGTGCTGCTCCGCGACGCGGCGGCGATCGTGCAGCAACTGCTGCCGGACGCGGACATCACGGTGCAGCCGGGCATCCGCGACGGCTCGGCGGGCTACGACCTCTCGACGACGCGGGAGCAGATCGGCTACGAGCCGGCGTTCTCGCTGCGCGAGGGTCTGCACCGCACGATCAACGCGATGCGTCTCAAGGCGGGCCTCCCGCAGATCGAGGCGTAGACGGCCCGCGCCCGAGCGGGCGGAACCGGAGTCGACCGTGGCAGCCGACGCCATCGAGTGGGGATACGAAGGGCCGATCGGACCCGAGCGCTGGGCGTCATTGTCGGAGGCCTACGCGGCATGCGGAGGCGAGGCGCAGTCGCCGGTGGACATCACCGGCTATGAGCGTGGCGGCTCCGGGCCGCTCTCCTTCTCGTACGACGGTGAGCCAACGGCCGTACGCAACGACGGCAAGGCCGTACACGTCGACTACGCACCCGGCAACACGCTGAGGTCGGGCAGCCGGACCTTCGGGCTGGCCTCGCTGCACATGCACGCGCCCTCGGAGCACCGCGTCGAGGGCGCCGGGTTCGCGGCCGAGCTGCACCTCGTCCACGCCGACGCCGCGGGCGACTTCGCTGTCGTGGGGCTGCTCTTCGAGCCGGGCGCGGCCAGCCCGATCGTGCAGGCGATCCTCGATGCCGCTCCGGCGGCGGGCGAGGAGGTCAGCGGGGGCATCGCCCTCAACGCGAGCGCCTGCGTCCCGGACGGCTCGGCCTACTACGCCTACGACGGTTCGAAGACCACTCCGCCCTGCGACGAGGGCGTCGCCTGGCACGTCATGCGCGATCCGCTGACGATCTCGCAAGAGCAGGTCGAAACGCTGCTGGCGCTGGGCGGCGGCCCCACCAACCGTCCGATCCAGCCGATCGGCAGCCGGTCGATCGTGCTCGCCGGCCTCCCCTGACCAGGCAGTCCTAGCTCGCCGCCGCCTGCTCCTCCTCGACCATGCGCTCGAGATCCTCGAGGGTGAGCGCGCCGGGCTGCTTGCGCTCGCGCGCCATCCAGGCCGAGGCGCGCTGGATCACGCGGTTGTAGGGCGTCGGCACGCCGGCCTCGATGCCGATCATCACGATCTCGCCGTTCAGGTAGTCCGTCTCGATCGTGCCGGTGGCGCGGATCAGGCTCTGCCAGCTCGAGTTGCCGAGCCGCGGACTGTCGCCGATCGCCTCGGTGACGTAGCCGTCCACTTCGCGGTGCTCCGCCTCCTCGGCCGGGGTCGCGTAGTCGAGGCCGGCCGCCTCGTAGGCCGTCAGCGCCTCGTCGACCAGCGCTCGCCGGAAGTCGTCCACGTCCACGTCGATGCCGACGCAGCCGACGAGGCCGTTCGCGAGGTTGCGGATCAGCTTCGCGTACTTCCAGCGCGTGATCCGCGTCTCCACGCGCGAGGCGAAGTTGCAGGAGCGCAGGTCGGCGGAGACCTGCTCGATCAACTCGTCGCTGCCCTCCGGGTAGCGCCCGACGTCCAGCAGGCCGCCCACCGGCCGCGCGTGGTTCTCGATCACGCCAGCCTCGAGGTAGGTGCCGGGCAGGCGGGCAACCATGCCGTAGACGCGCGGGAAGCGGCGCAGCGCGCGCCGCTCGTTCTCGACGCCGTTCTGCGCGCAGATGATCGGCGGCTCGATCCCGCCCGTCGACGCCTCGAGGTCGAGCAGGGCGCCCTCGGTGTCCTGCGTCTTCATGCCGAGGATCACGACATCGTCCTCGGTCCACTCCAGCTCGTTGGGGTGGCCGACGGCGGGGATCGGCAGGTTGATCGTCCCGAGGTCGTGGGTGACGAACTGCAGGCCGCGCTCCTGGATCGCGGTCAGGTGGTCGCCGCGGCAGATCAGGACGGTGTGGTGCCCGCCATGGAAGAGCCGGGCGCCGATCGTGGCGCCGACGCCTCCGGCGCCGTAGATGATGTAGCGCACGCTTCCGCTCCCTTCCGTCGCCGCTAGCTCGCGACGACGCCGTCGATGGCGATCACGCCCCCGGCCAGCAGCCGCTCGTAGTCCTCGCTGAGGCCGCGCGCCTCGAGCACCTCGCGCGCGTCGGCGCCCGGCTTGGAGGCCGGATCGCCCGGCTCCGGAGGCGTGCGCGAGAGCCGTGGCGAGGGGCCGTTGGTGGTGACGAGACCGATCTCGGCGTGCTCGCGTGTGAGGCTGAGCCCGTGGTCCTGCACCCACTCGTCCGTCATCAGCTCGCGCACGGTGCGCGTCTGCGCCACGCCCGCGCCGACCGCCGTCAGCCGCTCCGTCCACTCGTCCGCGGTCCCCTGCGCGATGCGCTCGGCGAGGAAGTCGCGAAGCGCATCGCCCTCGAGTCCGTCTGCGCCCTCGAGACCCTCGACCGCGCCGATGGCGGGCAGCTGGTCGGCTGTTGCGCCGAGGAAGAGCCAGCCGTCGCTGGCGCGGTAGAGGTGCTGGAGCGGGTTCCAGCCGAGCGCGTCCTGGCCGCGCAGCTCGTCCCAGACCTTGCCCCCGTAGTCCTGGAAGAACGGCGACTGCAGCGTGCAGGCCGTGTAGGCGAGCGCGGCCTTGACGTGCTGGCCCTCGCCGGTGCGCTGGCGGTGGAACAGGGCCAGCGCGACGCCGTACGCGCCCATCAGCCCCGTGCCGTAGTCGTTGATCGGGAAGGCCTGGCGGTAGGGGCGGTCGCCGGCGAAGCGCGCCTGCATTCCCGCCGCCGCCTGCGCGAGCTGCTCCCACCCCGGCCGCTCCTCCCACGGCCCCTCGTGCCCGTAGGCGTTGATCGAGCCGTAGACGACGTTCGGGTTGCGCTTCCGCAGCTCCTCGTAGTCGAGGCCCAGCACCTCGATGCGGCCGCCGCGCAGGTTCTGGACGACCACGTCCGCTTCCTCGGCGAGCTTCCAGAACAGCTCGCGACCCTCCTCGGTCTTGAGGTCCAGCAGCATGCTCTGCTTGCCGCGGTTCACGTCGTTGTGCATGCGCACACCGCCGGGGCGGTTCGGGTCGTCGATCTTGACGACCTCGGCTCCGAACTCGGCGAGCGTCCGCGCGCAGGTGGGACCGGCGAGGATGATGCAGAGGTCGAGCACCTTGAGACCCTCGAGCGCCTTGCGCAGCAGCCGTGTCTGCGGCGGGCCCGCCGGCTCCGGCGCGCCCTCGAGCCAGGGCCCGAGCACCTCGTCGCGGTCCGCGTCCGGGGCCGGGGCGGGGCCCCGCACCTCGCCCGGCGATCCGTAGAGCCGAGGGTTCACGCCCGGCTGGAGCATCGTGCCGTACCCCGGATCCTCGACCTCAATTACCTGCTTCGAGGCGCGCGCGTGCTCCTCGCGCATCCACTCGCTGGACTCGTAGATCACCGAGCAGCAGACGAGCGCGTCATTGACGAGCTGCTCCCACTCCTTCGCCGTGCGCGTCTTGAACAGCGCCGTCATGCGCCGCAGCAGCTCCGCGGTCTTCTCCGGATCCTCCGCGACCTCCTCGCTGAGGTGCAGACCCTCCTCGCGCCAGTCGTCGAGGCCGACCTTGTCGATGAAGCGGTCGATGAAGCGCTGGTTGGCGGCGTGGAACATGACCCAGCGGCCGTCGCTGCACTCGTACTGGTTCACCCAGCCGGCGGAGCGGTCGGGCGAGCGCTTCGCGGGGTCGTGCACCAGCAGGCCGGCCGATCCGATCGCCGCGAACGTGGCGTCGAAGAGCGGCGCCTCGATGCGCTGCCCGGCGCCGTCGCGCTCGCGCGCATTGAGCGCCATCGCGATCGAGACCACGCCGAGGAAGGCGCCGTACGAGGAGGAGATCGGGACGGCCGTGACCACCGGGTTGTCCGCCCGTGCGAGGCCGTCGCCGGCGTTCGTGTAGCTGGCGGTCGCCGCGCCGAGCACGCCTTCCCAGGCGGCCATGCCGGCGCGCGGATCGTCGGCGGCAAAGCCGGGAATCGAGCAGTAGATCAGCCGCGGGTTGGCCTCGATCATCGCGTCCGCGCCGAGGCCGAGGCGGTCCATCACGCCCGGCCGGAAGTTCTCGATGACCACGTCGGCGCCCGCGACGAGGCGTCGCGCCGTCTCGAGGTCCTCCGCGTCCTTGAGGTCGAGCGTGATGCTGCGCTTGGCGCGGTTCCAGGTGGCGTTGGCCGGGGTGTCCCAGCGCGGGCCGCCGGGCGGGTCGATCTTGACCACGTCGGCGCCCTGGTCGGCGAGCAACATCCCCGCGAGCGGTCCCGCGATGTAGTGCCCGAAGTCGACCACGCGAATGCCGTCGAGTGCTCCTGCCATCGTGCCTTCCCCCCCTCGCGGCGGCCTGCCGCCACCGTGCCTCGCCCGCGCATGATAGCCGGACGGCACCCCCGCCGCGCCGCACCGCACGTCGGGGAGGATCGGAGTCCGGCCCCGCCGGCCCTCTCTCCGGGGGGTGAGGGGGAGCCGCGCCCCAGCGCGGCCCGCGAGGACGCCGGGTATTGCGTCGGTTGAGGTGCTCTGACGCTCCCGCCGCCCGCCCACGGGGTGGCTGTGGCATCATCATGGGAAGCCGCCACTCCGGGAGCGCGAACATGACCAACACCTTCAAGGCCCGCTACGCAAACGGCGCCCTGACGCCTCTCGAGCCGCTCGATCTCGCCGAGGGCGCGGAGGTGACGGTGTCGATCGCGGGCGAGCCAGCGGCTGGCGGCAGCCCGGTCGGCGTCGCCGAGACATCGGCGACCTATGACGCTCGCCCGCCCGACATGGCAGCGGGGTCGATCAAGGAGGAGCCGGCGGCGGGCGAGCAAGGCGCGGCCGCCGTACTGAAACTGATCGACGAGTTGCACGCCGCCGTGCCCGACCAGGGCCTGAGTGACCGGCCGACCGACATGGCCGAGAACTACAAGCACTACCTCTACGGCTGGCCGAGGGATCGCGATCGGTGAGCGATGTGTTCGCGGACACGGGGTATTGGGTCGCGATTCTCGACTCGCGGGACCGACTCCACGAACGTGCGAGGACCATCACCGCGGCACTCGGGACACGCAGGCTCGTGACGACTCACATGGTGCTGGCCGAAGTGTTGAACTTGATGCGGAGCCCCCACGACGAAGGACGCGAACGCGCCTGGCAGCTGGCCCAGCGGCTCGAAGACGACCCGATTGTCGAAATCGTGCCGCAGACGGGTGCGCAGTTCCGGGCGGCCGTCGAGCGCTACGCCGCCCGGCCCGACCAGCGCTGGAGCCTCACGGACTGCGCCAGCTTCCTGCTGATGGAGGAACGCGGCATCGGCGAGGCGCTCGCCTACGACCGGGACTTCGAGCAGGCCGGCTTCGCCGCCCCGCTCCGCGACGGCCCGGCGTGAACTGGCCCGCGTACGTCAGCGCGGCTCCTGTGCATGCACCCAGGGCAGCACCTCGGCGGCGAACAGCTCGAGGGCGCTGAGGCCGTCCGCGAGCGACATTCCCTCCGGGCGGATGCCCAGCGTCCAACCCGTGAACGGGATCGGCCCGGACAGCGCCTCGATGTCCGCCTGCATCGCCTCGATCCACATCGCCGGCGTGCCGATCAGCTCGCCCTCGGTCGCGAACGATGCGCCCGTGTCCGCCGCCACCTGCGTGACCTCTCGCGGGTACTCGTCGCGCCCGGCGAACTCGCCGGCGGCCATGTACTCGGTCCGGCCCTCGATGAACGGCGCGCCGATGCGCACCGCCTCGGCGGCGTCCGCGGCGATGTAGCCGTTGCGCACGATCGTGAAGTCGAGCGTCGCCGGGTCCACGCCCTGCTCCCCGGCGAGCTCGCAGTAGTCGGCGTAGACGCCGCGCCCGATCGCTTCGCGGTGCAGCGTGTTCACGCCGAGGCCGAAGCGCACCGCTCGCGCCAGCGCGGGGCGGCTGCGCGCGGTGACGTAGACCTTCGGGTGCGGCCGCTGGACCGGCGGGGGGAGCAGGTCGACGCCGCTCGCGCTGTGGTAGCGCCCCTCATGGCTGAACCCGCGCTCGCGCAGCGCGCCGAGCAGGATCGTCAGCGCCTCGTCCGTGCGGTCGCCGCGCTCGTGGCGCGGCACGCCGAACGCCTCGAAGTCGCCCTCGCGGTAGCCGACGCCGATGCCGAGCATCGCCCGCCCGTTGGAGAGCAGATCGAGAACGGCGAGCTGCTCGGCGACATGCACGGGGTGGTAGAGCGGGAGCAGCAGCGGCTGCGTCGCCAGCCGGATCCGCTCCGTCTCGCGTGCGAGTGCGGTGAGCGTCAGGAACGGCGTCGGGTTGTAGCCGATCGCGACCGAGTGGTGCTCCGGCACGACGATGAAGTCGTAGCCGAGCCTATCGGCGACGCGGGCGTACTCGATCCACTCCTCGTAGACCTCGGACCAGCTCTGCGCGGCGTCCGGGGCGCGCTTGAACTTGACGCCGATGCCGATCTCCATGCGCCTCCCCTTGCCGCTACGTCGTCTCGATCGGCCGCGTGACGGCGCGGCTGAGGCCCCACGGCGGCGCGATCATGAACTGCGCGCCGATGCCGCCCGCGACCACGATGTGGAACTCCTCGGGCGTGCGCGCCACCGGCACGCGATCGGTGTGCTCGAACCAGCTGGGCGAGGAGAGCGTGTAACGCTTCTCCGGCAGCTCGGAGCGGTCGACGCGCGCATGCTCGAACAGGAACTGCCGCATGTCGTCCTTCGTCCAGCCCTCGTCGGCGAGGTTCGCCGCGTCCACCGGGTTCATGATCACCAGGTGGTCGCCGGGGTAGCGGAAGGTGTTGGTGCCCAGCGTCGCCGCCACCGAGGCGGTCGCCGTCAGCATCTGCTCCGGCTCCGTGCCGATCATGCTCAGCACGTTGTGCGGCGGCTCGCACTTGAGCACCGTGACCGTGCTCGTCGAGGCGTCCGCGTACTCCTCGTGCAGCGGCTGCCAGGGGTGGCCCTCGAGGCGCTCGGCGAAGCAGTACGAATACTGCGCGGCCGAGGCGTGCGTCGCGAGGCTGGAGCGCCCGGGAATCGAGCGCGCGACGTTGATCAGCGTGAGGTTCACCGCGCGCCCGATCGTCGCGTTCGCGCGGAAGCCCGGCCCGAGGCAGCCCTGCCCCGAGGCGATGCCCAGCTCCTCGGCGATCGGGCCGCTGACGACCATCGCGACGCCGCCGGGGTGCGTCGTGATCGCGGTGTGGAAGAAGCGGTACTCCGGCGCGGCCATCGCCCGCACCGCCGCGAGCACCACGGGGAAGTACGCCGGGCGGCAGCCGGCGAGCACCGCGTTGATCGCGAGGTTGCGCACCGTGATCGATGATCCGCTCGGCATCGGCGGACCGATCAGCACCTCCTCCGGGGGCAGCGGCGAGGCGGCAAGCATCGCCTCGACGCGCTCCTCGGTGGGCGCGACGACGGGGAAGCCGTCGCCGAGCTGGAGCGGCTCCAGCCGCTCGTAGAGCGCGGCGCTGGCGTCGGGATCGTCGACCTCGATCTCCGTCAGCCCCGCAGCCGGGTCGCCGACGGCCGGGTTGTCCGCAGCCGCGGCGGCGAGGCGTTCGGGCGTCGTCGTCAGCGCCGCCACGACGGCCGCCGTGCGCTCGGCGCGCGAGGCCGCGACGGCCGCGTCGTCCATGCCGCGCAGCCACGGCGCCTCGATGACCGGGAGCCCGGGCACGTCGTGCGCCGCCATCGTCGCGGCGAGCGGACCGCCGAGCCCGGTGGCGAGCAGCACGCAGGGCAGCCCGTCGCGTTCGAGCGAGAGCGAGAGCACTGTCGAGGAGGCCGTCACCCCGGCGTGGCAGACCGCGATCACCAGCCCGCTGTAGCCGCCCTCGAGGATCTCGGCCCGCAGGCTGGCGAGCTCGTCCTCCTGGAACTGGATCAGGTCCTCATCACGGCGCTCGATCGTCAGGCCGGCGACGGCCGCCGCGAGGTCCTCGGCGAGCCAGTCGACGAGCGGCCCGTAGCGGGGCAGCGAGGGCTGCACCTGCCCGTTGTCGATCAGCAGCAGCCGCGCGCCCTCGAGCGAGGCGGGCCGCGCTGCGGGCAGCGCGTGCTCGCTCGAGGGCGCGCCCGTGGGCGCGGGCAGCACGATGCGGCTCGATTCGCTCACGGCTGCTCCTTCCGCTTGCGCGCGGTTCGTCGCCCGCGCGCGAGGATAGCGCCTCGCGGCCGGCCGGGCGCGGGCGGCGCCCGTCGCGTTGACGGCGCGGCGGCGCGGGCCGTAGCGTGCTGGCGCCGCACACGGCCACCACGAGACGCGCCGCGAGGAGGTTGCGATGTCGCCTGTGCATGCGCCATCGGTGCTGCTGGACGGGCTGCTCTTCCCCGAGGGACCACGCTGGCACGACGGCCGGCTCTGGTTCTCCGAGATGCACCAGCACCGCGTGATGACCGTCACCCCCGACGGCGAACCGGACGTCGTCGCGGAGTGCTACTTCCGCCCTTCCGGCCTCGGCTTCCTGGACGACGGCAGCGCGATCGTCGTCAACATGACCGAGCAGCGCGTTATGCGCATCGCCGACGGCGCGCTCAGCGAGTACGCCGACCTCAGCGGGCTGATCTCCGAGAACCCCAACGACATGGTCGTCGACGCCTCGGGACGGGCTTACGTGAGCAGCCTCGGGCGGCGCGGCCCGCCCGACACGCCGCGGCCGGACCACCTGCGGCCCTTCGCCCCGCACATCGTCGCCTACTTCCAGGAGGCGGGCGTCGCCAACACGCCGGAGACGTCCGAGATCATCCGCGTCGACTCCGACGGCTCGGCGCACCTCGCGGCGGACGGGGTGATGTCGCCGAACGGGATGGTGATCACCCCCGACGGGGGCACGCTGATCTTCGCCGAGACGTACGCGAACCGGCTCTCCGCCTTCGATATCGACGCCGACGGCGGGCTGCACAACAAGCGCGTTTGGGCCGAGGTCGGCAGCGCGATGCCGGACGGCATCTGCCTCGACGCCGAGATCGCGGTCTGGGTCTCCTCGCCCTACACGAACGAGTTCGTGCGCGTCCGCGAGGGCGGCGAGATCGCCGATCGCATCCCGCTACAGGAGGGCAAGCTCGGCGTCGCCTGCATGCTCGGCGGCGAGGACCGCCAGACGCTGTTCCTGCTCACCTCGGTCCGCCCGACGCGCAAGATCGTGCCGGGCCGCACGCGCGGCTTCATCGAGACGGTGCGCGTCGACGTGCCGGGCGCTGGCCGGCCGTAGGCGCCGGCGTGGCGGGCAATCCGGGCATCGAGCCGCGGCTGCTCGAGCTGATCGGCCAGGTGCCCTTCTGGGAGACGGTCGGCATCAGCCTCGACAACGCCGAGGTGGGCCGGGTGCGGCTGCGCCTGGCGATGCGCGAGGACCTGCGCACCTTCGGCGAGCGGCGCGTGCTGCACGGCGGCGCGATCGCGACGCTGATCGACTCCGCCGCCGCCTCGGCGACCCGCACCTTGCGAGGCGAGGACGAGCC
This sequence comes from Chloroflexota bacterium, assembly GCA_009839925.1. Taxonomy (GTDB): domain Bacteria; phylum Chloroflexota; class Dehalococcoidia; order UBA2979; family UBA2979; genus VXMT01. The sequence goes on along the minus strand of VXOS01000029.1, from coordinate 1,545 downwards.
GCCCTGGCGCGGCCTCGCGACCACCGACATGCACGTCAGCTACCTCGCCGCGGTCACCGGCGGCGAGGTCATCGCCGAGGGCCGCGTGCTGCGCGCCGGGCGGTCCGTCGCCTTCCTCGATGTGGAGGTGCGCAACGAGGACGGCGACCTCGTCGCCAGGGGGTCCGCCACGATGCAGATCCGCCGGGCGAATTGAGCAGCGGAGGAAGGGACACACGCATGGCCGAGCAACGACCGGGCTCAATGGAGATGATCGCGACGACGGCCCACCCGGGGCCGGCGGTCCAGATCACGCCCTTCATCTACATGTCGGCCGGCACCAGCAACAGCTACTACGTCACCACCGAGGACGGCGACGTGCTGATCAACGCCGGGATGGACTTCGAGGCCCCCGTCCACCATCGCAAGTTCGCGGAGGTGAGCGACGGGCCGCTGCGCTACATCGTGCTCACGCAGGGGCACGTCGACCACGTCGGCGGGGTGCCCGAGTACCGCACCGAGGGCGTGCAGGTGATCGCGCAGCGCAACCTGCGGCGCTGCCAGGAGGACGACCGCCGCATCCCCGGCTACCGCCACTGGCGCAACAAGGTCTTCTTCGGCCGCGGCGTGCGCGTCACCGCGCCCGAACCGGTCGTGCCGGACATCGCCTTCGACCAGCACTACGACTTCGAGCTGGGCGGGCTGCGCTTCGAGCTGCACCACGCGCCGGGCGGCGAGACGATCGACAACGCCTGCGTGCACCTGCCGCAGCACGACATCCTGTTCAGCGGCAACATCCTCGGCCCGCTCTTCCCCACCCTCCCGAACCTCTACACGATCCGCGGCGACAAGTACCGCTACGCCGACGCCTACATCGAGACGGTCGAGCTGCTGCGCGACCTGCAGCCGGAGCTGCTGATCACCGGCCACTTCGACCCGATCAGCGGCCGCGAGCACATCGCCCGCGAGTTGACGCGGCTGCGCGACGCCGTCGCCTACGTGCTCGAGGAGACGCTGCGCGGGATGAACGCGGGCAAGAACCCCTACGAGCTGATGCGCGAGATCCGGCTGCCCGAGGGCCTCGAGGTCGACGAGCGCTACGGCAAGGTCGCCTGGGACGTGCGCGGGATTTTCGAGGCCTACGGGGGCTGGTTCCACTTCGACTCGACCACGGAGTTGCTGGCGGACGCGCCTTCGGCGATCAACGCCGAGGTCGCCGCGCTCGCGGGCGTGGACGCGCTCGTGCAGCGGGCGCGCGAGCTGCTGGACGGCGGCGAGCCCGGGCACGCGATCCGGCTGGCGGAGATGGCGCTGGCCGGCGATCCGCGCCACCGGGACGCCCTCGAGCTCTACCGCGACGCGCACCAGGTGTTGCTCGAGGGCGCGGGAACGAACATGTGGGACGTGCGCTGGCTGCGCCGCCAGGTGCGCGGCGCCGAGCGCCTGCTGGCCGCCGACCCGGACTCCGAGGACTGGGCGCGCACCGAGGGCGAGCCGCGCGTCGCCCGCTGGATGATGGACCCGCCCGAGGCGCCCTGACTCCGGTCCCTTCCGCCCTCCGGCCCC
>VXOS01000080.1 GCA_009839925.1 Chloroflexota bacterium | reverse complement strand
GCGGGGGCGCGTCTCCCGCGGGTCGATCACGTCGTCGACGTAGCCCTTCGCGGCTGCGATGTAGGGATGCTCGAAGCGGGTCTGGTAGTCGGCGACGAGCTCGGCGCGGACGGCGTCCTCGTCCTCGGCGGCCTGTAGCTCGCGGCGGTTGATGATGTTCACCGCCTGGTGTCCGCCCATGACGGCGATCGCGCCGCCCGGCCAGACGAAGTTGACGTCGGCCCCGAGGTGCTTCGAGCCCATCGCGACGTAGGCGCCGCCGAACGCCTTGCGGGTGATCACGGTGATCTTCGGCACGGTCGCCTCGGCGTAGGCGTACAGCAGCTTCGCCCCGTGCGAGATGATGCCGCCGTACTCTTGCGAGACGCCCGGCAGGTAGCCCGGCACGTCGACCAGCGTGATGATCGGCACGTTGAAGGCGTCGCAGATGCGTACGAAGCGCGCCGCCTTGCGCGAGGAGTCGATGTCCAGCACGCCGCCGAGGTACATCGGCTGATTGGCGACGACGCCGACGGTGCTGCCGCCGATCCGCCCGAACCCGACGACGAGGTTCTGCGCGAAGTACTCGTGAACCTCCATGAACTCGCCGTTGTCGACGAGCCGCTCGATCAGGTCGCGCACGTCGTACGGCAGCGCGTCGTCGTCCGGGACGATGCTCAGGATGTCGTCGAGCAGGCGGTTGGGGTCGTCGCCCTGGTCGAGGGCCGGGGGGTTCTCGACGTTGTTGGCGGGGAGGAAGGAGAGCAGGCGGCGCACCTCGTCGAGGCAGGTCTGCTCGTCGGAGTAGGCGAAGTGCGCGACGCCGGACTTGGCGGCGTGCGACATCGCGCCGCCGAGCTCCTCGAAGGTGGTCTGCTCGCCAGTGACGCTCTGGATGACGTCGGGGCCCGTGATGTACATCTGCGAGGTGCCCTCGACCATGAAGACGAAGTCGGTGATCGCGGGCGAGTAGACGGCGCCGCCGGCGCAGGGGCCCATGATCACGCTGATCTGCGGGATCACGCCGGAGCCGCGCACGTTGCGGAAGAAGATGTCGCCGTAGCCGGCGAGTGAGGCGACCCCCTCCTGGATGCGTGCGCCGCCCGAGTCGTTGAGGCCGATCATCGGGACGCCGGTCTTGATGGCGAGGTCCATCGCCTTGCTCATCTTCTCGCCGACCACGGTGGAGAGTGAGCCGCCGTAGACCGTGAAGTCCTGCGCGAAGACGCACACGTAGCGGCCGTCGATCTGGCCCCAGCCCGTGACGACGGCGTCACCGTAGAAGCGCTCGCCCGTCCCGTTCTCGCTCCAGTCGAACCCGAGCGTGTCGAGCTCCTCGAAGCTGCCGGGGTCGATCAGCGTCTCGATGCGTTCGCGCGCGGTGAGCTTCTCGCGCGCGTGCTGTGCGTCGATGCGATCCTGGCCGCCGCCGAGGGCGGCGCTGGCCTTCATCTGGGCAAGCTGGTCGAGGTGCTGTTCGTGGCTCATAGCCGCCTGACGATACTCCCGGACGCGCGCCGAGTCCGGGCGGCAAGCCGCCCGGCTTCGACTGCGTAGTATCGGCTGCTTCGGCCCGCAGCGCCACTGCGCCGCGGGCGCGGTGGGTTACTGACCCGTGGCCGGGATGTTCAGCACCTGGCCGATCTGCAGGTTGTTGAGCTCCTCGATGGTCAGATCGTTGGCGTCCGCCAGCGCCTGCAACGTCACGCCGAAGGCATCGGCGATCCCGGTAGCGGTGTCGCCGTCGGTGACGGTGTAGGTGGCCGCGCTGTTGCCGCTCTCGCTCGTCGCCTCGGGTGTGGGCGTGGGAGTGGGGTCGGGCGCGGGCGCCGCGTCGGGGATGGTCAGCACCTGGCCGATCCAGATAACCGAGTCGGTGAGATCGTTCGCCTCGCTGATCGCCTCGACCGTAGTGCCGTACTGCTCGGCGAGCGCGGTGAGCGTGTCGCCCTCGACGACGGTGTGCGTCTGTCCGGCCGTGTCCGAACTGTCCGAGGTGTCACCGGTTGCCGCTGCCGCGGGAATGGTCAGCTCCTGGCCGACGAAGATCAGCGAAGCGTCCGTGATGTCGTTCGCCTCCATGATCGCCTCGACGGTCGTGCCGTACTGGTCGGCGATGGCGGAGAGGGTGTCGCCCTCCGCGACCACGTGGGTGCTCGTTGTCGGCTCCGAGGTGGCGGTGGGCTGTGGGGCGGTGCTCTGGGGCGCGCCTCCGTCGCTGCTGCCGCCGGTCCCGCCGCCGCCACCGTCGTCGTCGTCGTCGCTCACGATGGTCGGAGTGGGGCGGGAGGCGAACGGTGTCGCCGTCGGAATCAGCTCGCCCTTGACGGACGTTGGCAGGGCGGTCGAAGTGGCGGTTGCGGTTGCGGTTGCAGCGTCGGCCTCGCTGTCATCGCCCCCGCCACAGGCGGCGAGAAGGACGGCGCTGGCCAGGATGACCGCCAGAGCGGTCACCGGCGAAGTGATCAGACGCATACGCAGCCAACCTGTCTCCCCGCCACTTGTAATCGTACGTCAGGGAGGGCCGCGCGACAAGCCGATCACCGCATGAGCTATTGGGTTCGCTCCTCGAACAGCCGCTCCAGCAGGGCGATCGAGACGTCGAGGAAGATCGCGAGGTCTTCGATAAACACGGTCTCGAGGGTGTCCCGGGGCGTATGGATGAACTCCGCCCCTCCGCTGTGCACCGTAATCGCGGGCACGCCCGCCTCGCTGAAGGACGCATGGTCCGAGGACGCGTTCGCGGGGAACGAGCCTCGAGGGATGCCGTAGCCGAGCTCACCGGCCACCGCTGCGGCGAGGTCGGCGAGCGCGATGTCGCCCGCGATGAAGCGCGGTCCATCCCCCGCACGCTGGCCGATCCGCGCGACCATGTCGAAGTTGAGCATGAACGCAGCCTCGGACACGTCGTGTGCCTGGACGAACGCCCTCGACCCGAAGAGCCCGACCTCCTCCGCGCCGAACGCGATGAAACAGAGGCCGTCGCCGAACTCCTCGCCACTCGCGACACGCGCGAGTTCGATCAACAGTCCCGTCCCTGAGGCGTTGTCGTTCGCACCCTCTGTGTCCGGCACGGAGTCGTAGTGCGCGCCGAGGTAGGCACGGCACTCGCCATCCTCGGGACGGCCGACGACGTTCTGCGACGTACGGACGTCCGATCCGATGTCGCTCCGGAGCGTGGCTTCTGCGCCCGCCACGGCGAGGGCGCGCAGTGGCGATCCGAGGCGGCCCGCGACGCCGACCACGGGGATCGCGATCCCCGTGCCGCGTCCGAGCGTGCCGTAGAGATCGCCGGGTTCGTTGTTGATGACGATCACTCCGGCCGCACCCGACTCCTCCGCGTTCACGGCCTTCAGCGCGAACGTAACCACCCCCCGGTCGAGCAGCACGATGGCGCCCTCGACATCCAGGCCCTCGAAGTCGGCGAACTCGCCGAGGCCGGCGAACACGAGCCGGCCGCTCGCCTCACCGCTCGGGCTCCCCCCAAGCGGCAGCGCGCGAATCGGCCCGCCTTCGCCCTCGATCTCGATCGTGGCGTCGTTGATCTGGATCTGTGCCTCGAACTCCTCGATGGCGACGCTGTAGCCGGCCGCCTCGAATTGCGCGGCGACGTAGGCTGCCGCCTCCCGCTCGCCGTCCGTCCCCGCGAAGCGCTCGCCGATGTCGATGGCGAGGACGCGCAGGTGCTCGAAGGCGCGTTCCGCTCCGGCCGAGATCTCCGGCGCCGCTGTCGCCGTCGCTACGGTCGGGGTCGCGGTCGAGGTAGCCGGCGCCTCGCCGGTGGCAGGCGCGGAGTCGTCGCCGCAGGCCTCGAGCAGCAGCGCCGCAAGGACGAGGACCGCGACGAGCGCCCTCGAGGCACGCTTGACCATCAGCGGTGGGGCCGTGGGTGGTTGCCGGGCAGGGGCTGAATGGGGGACGTCAGCGGCGTGATCGATTGCTGAACCAGCGCCGGATGCGCTGCGCGAGGCCGTCGCGGCTGTAGGAGATCGTACGCCCTCGCCACTGCTGCGTCCGCGCGCGCCCGCTCCCACCGCCGAAGATCATCAGCGCGAGCGAGGCGACGAGCAGCACAACGCCGGCGATCATCAGCCAGGTACCCACCGGGCCGAGGCCGCGGATGAAGAACGCTCCGAGGATCAGCAGGAAGCTGAGCAGCACCAACTGGGAGAGCGAGATCCTCGAGAGCTCCTGCACAACGGTGCGCTGCCAGGCCGAGACGCCGTCGCCGATGCGGCGCAGCGACCGCTGCAGCCCGCTCGCGCGCCGCCGCCGGGGCGCGGGAAGTTGCTCGATCTTGTCGAGGATCTCCTGGATCTCGCGTTCGAGGCGGTCCGGTTCCTCCGGCATATGGTCTGCTCCGTCCAGTCGCCTCCGTTCCGGTGCCATTGTAGCGCGGGCGCCCGGCCGGGTGCGGCCGCTTGACCGTGCGGCGAAGCCGGGGCTAGCGTGATCAGTCGCGCGCGATGCCGTGATCGAGGCGCAGCTGATGCGCTCGAATCCGGAGAAGCCAGGGAGCCAGGGAATGTCGGAACGCTACGCGGTCACGCCTCGAACCGTGCTGGGGAAACGCGCGAAGCGGCTGCGCCGCGAGGGCGTTCTGCCGGGCAACATCTACGGACGGGGCCTCGACTCCGTCGCGGTCCAGCTTCCCCGCCGCGATGCGGAATCGCTGCTCTCCACGCACGGGCTGAACTCGCTGTTCGAGCTGGCCGTGGACGGCGAGAAGGATCAGCGGCCGGTCATCGTCCGGCAGGTGCAGCGCCATCCGCTGTCGCGCGAGATCCTGCACCTCGACTTCTACCAGGTCGACCTCGCGCGTCCGATCCAGGCAAACGTCCCCGTGACGCTCATCGGCGAAGCGTCGGCGGTCCACACCTACCAGGGCATCCTCATCACCGGTCTCGACCACGTGCTTGTCGAGGCCCTGCCCGCCGAGATGCCGTCGCATATCGAGCTCTCCGTCGACTCCCTCGAGGAGCTCGACTCGCAGCTCACGGTCGCTGACCTCGCCGTCGAGGACGGCGTGCGCATCATGAGCGAGCCGGAGATCATGCTCGCCCGTATCGCACGACCTCGCATCGTCGCGGAAGACGAGGGAGAGGACGAGCTGCTCGAGGGCGAAGAAGGCGCGCTGGAGGAAGGCGAAGAGGGCGAAGGCGCCCCCGCTGCCGAGGACGAGGCCGGCGACTAGCTCGCCGAGTAGTCCCGCAACTACAGTCCCCGATCTGGCAGCCGTCAGCGTGCGGACGCCGCCAGGTGGTCCGTGCGTAGTTGCCCGCAGGCCGCGGCGATCTCAACACCTCGCTCGATGCGCACGGTGGCGTTGACTCCCGCGGCCTGCAGCTCGCGCTGGAAGGCGCGCACGCGAGACAGCGAGGGGCGGCGCAAGCCCTCGCCCGCCGTCGGGTTGTATGGGATCAGGTTGACGTGGCAGCGAGTGCCGCGGATGCGGCTCGCGAGGCGGCGCGCCTGCTCCGGCTCGTCGTTGAGGCGCTCGAGGAGCGCGTACGCGTAGGTGACGCGACGCCCCGTGCGCTCGACGTAGTCGTTCGAGGCCTCGGTCAGCTCGTCGAGCGTGACACCGCCCGCGGTGGGAATGAGCTGACGGCGCAGCTCGTCGTCGGGCGCGTGCAGCGAGACGGTGAGGCCGATCTGCAGGCCCTCGCCCGCCAGCCGGCGGATCGCGCCGGGCAGGCCGACGGTCGAGATCGTGACGCCTCGGGCGCGCAGGTCGAGGCCGTCGCGGTCGATCAGCCAGCGCACGGAGGCGAGCGTGGGGTCGTAGTTGGCGAGCGGCTCGCCCATGCCCATGAACACCACGTTGGAGATCGGGCGTTCGCGCTGGAAGTGCAGCACCTGCGCGAGGATCTCGCCCGCCGTCAGGTTGCGCGTGAAGCCCTGCTGCCCGGTCGCGCAGAAGACGCAGGCCATCGCGCAGCCCGCCTGTGTCGAGACGCAGATCGTGCTGCGGGCGCGCGACCCCTGGGCGTGCTCGGGGCGGTCCGGGTCGTAGTCCATCCGCACCGCCTCGATAGCGGCCCCGCCGCCGAGGTCGAGCAACACCTTCGAGGTCGCCCCGTCGTCGGCGCGCGTCTCGGCGAGCACGGGCGGTGGGGCGAGCGTCCACTCCGCCGCGAGCCGGGGGCGCAGGGCGGCGGGCAGGTCCGTCATCTCCTCGAACGAGGTCGCGCAGCGGCGCAGCGCCCAGCGCGCGATCTGGCGCGCGCGGAACGGCGGCTCGCCCCACTCGCGCATGCGCGCCTCGAGGTCGGCGAGGGAGTGATCGAGCAGGTGCGGCGGCATCGGCGGCGCCTCCGTCGAGTTCGTCACTCGCCGAGGCGCGCGCCGATCAGGGCGCGGTCCCCGTTGAGGTAGTCCTCGATGTCGAGCGGACGCCGGCCCGCGCGCTGCACGCGCAGCAGCGCGAGCGACCCGCTCCCGCAGGCGACGGTCGCGAGGGCGCGGCGGCCCGGCAGCGGCTCGCCGAGCGGCTCACCGTCGCCGGCGAGCACGCAACCCGGCTCGGCCTCGAGCGTGGCGGCGAGGGGCCAGGCCGTGTGGATTGTGAGACGCTCGCCGTCTCGCAGGGTGGTCGCGCGTGGCCACGGCTCGTAGGCGCGCACGGCGCGCGCGATCTCCTCGGCGGATCGCGTCCAGTCGATGACGCCATCGTCCTTCTCGATCCGCCCGGCGTAGGTGGCCAGCGACTCGTTCTGTGGGGCGGCCTCGACGCTGCCCTCGACCCAGCCGGGCAACAGCTCCAGCAGCCGCTCCGCGCCCAGCTCGGCGATGCGCGCGGTGAGCGTCTCGGTGGTGTCGAGGGGCTCGATCGGCGTCGCGACGGTTCCGAGCACCGGCCCGGCGTCCAGCTCGCGCACGATCAGCATCACGGAGGCGCCGCTCTTCTCGTCGCCCGCGAGGATCGCGGCGGTGACGGGCGAGGCGCCGCGGTGGCGCGGCAGCAGCGAGGCGTGGACGTTGAGGATGCCGTGCGGGATCGCCTCGATCAGGTGCGAGGGCAGGATGTGCGCGGAGGCTGCGAGCACGCCCACGTCCGGCTCGAGGGCGGCGATCTGCGCCGTCGTGTCGCGCCGGATCCGCTCCGGCGTCAGCACGGGCACGCCGGCCTCGAGGGCGAGTTGGGCGACGGGCGTAGGGACTCCGCGGCCGGAGCGCCCTCGCGGCCGGTCCGGCTGCGTGACGACCGCCGCGAGGTCCACCGCCGGCGACGCGATCAGCCGCCGCAGGGTGGGCAGGGCGTAGTTCGGAGATCCGAAGAAGACGACGCGCACGGCCTCGATGGTAGCAGGCGTGCCCCGTACCGCCGCGCGCGCGGCGGGCCTCAGGAGGTGGTCACGCTCCAGAGCGAGAAGCCGATGAAGACGACGATCAACAGGATCGTCAGGCGGTGCAGCGAGCGCTGGATGCCTCGGCGGGTGCGGAAGCTCTGATCGGCCCCGCCGAGGGCCGCCCCGAAGCCGGTCCCCTTGACCTGCATCAGCACCACGACGATCAGCGTGACCGAGACGAGGATCTGGGCGAAGTGGAGGAAGTCGGTGAGTTGCATGACGGGATCGAGGCTAGCCCGCGCCCTCGCTTGCGGGCAAGCGCGAGCGGAGCGCCATGAGCGCTACGCGTCGGTCTCGCCCGGCAGTGCGGCTACGCCCTGCTGGACCTGCAGGTCGCGCTCGTAGTACTGGCGCATCACGGCGGCGGCCAGCCGCTCCGAGTCGTGCCGGTAGCGCAGCGTGCGATCGACGAGGTCGGCGAGGACGAGGCGTGCGCCTGCGTAGTCGGCGTCGCCCGGCGCCGCCACGGGCTGCGAGTGCCACTCCGCCGGGAACGGCTCGGCGGGCAGGTTGCTGTTCGCGAGGACGACGTGGGCGACATCGTCGCGGCCGAGGTGGCGGCGGATCGCGGCGTAGTGTTCGGCTGCGTCGTAGCCTTCGGTCTCCCCCAGCTGGGTGGCGACGTTCGAGACGTAGACGCGGTGCGCGCGCGATTGCAGCAGGGCGTCGCCAAGGCCGGAGACCAGCAGGTTCGGCAGCACCGAGGTGTACAGCGAGCCGGGCCCGATCACGATCAGGTCCGCCTCGATCAGCGCGGCGGCCGCCTCGGCATTGGTCTGGACGTTCGCCGGCTCGACGAAGACCTGCTCAACGGCCGACCCACCCTCCGCCAGGACGGACTCGCCGCGCACGGTCGAACCGTCGGCGAGGCGGGCGCCTAGCGTGATGTCGGCGAGGGTGGAGGGGAGGATGCGGCCCCGCACGGCGAGCACGCGCGAGGTCTCGCGGATCGCCTCCTCCATGTTTCCGGTGACGTCGGACATGGCGACGATGAAGAGGTTGCCGAAGGAGTGCCCGGCGATGCCCTCGCCGGCGTCGTCGTCGAAGCGGTACTGGAAGAGGCGGGTGACCAGCGGCTCGGCGTCGGCGAGGGCGGCGATGCAGTTACGGATGTCGCCCGGCGGGATCACGTTGAGGTCGCGCCGCAGCCGCCCGCTGGAGCCGCCGTCGTCGGCGACGGTGACGATGGCGGTGAGGTTCGCGTTGTAGCCCTTGAGGCCTCGCAGCAGCGTCGAGAGCCCGGTGCCGCCGCCGATCGCGACGATGCGCGGGCCGCGGCCCTGCGTGCGCTGCGCCCAGATGCGGTCAAGCAGATCGTCCTGGCGCTCGATCGGCACCACGGCGCTGACGATCGAGTGGTTGAGCTTCCAGGCCCCGATCACGGTGGCGGCGGAGGCGACGCCGATGAAGAGCACGCCGCGCACCCAGCGCGGGAGGAACTGCAGCGTCGCGTCGCCGACCCACGCTGGGAAGGTGTAGGAGACGTAGACCTCGCGCAGCAGGTAGCCGATGCCGAGGCCCATCAGCACGACCCCGATGAGGATGATCAGGAGCCAGCGCTTGATGTGCAGGCCGACGTACAGCCACTTGGCGAGGGTCGTACGGCTCACGGATGCTCTTCCGTCTTTGATTGAGCGCTACCCCCGTAGACACGATCGTGCCTCGACAGACCCCGCGAGGTCAAGCGGGGCCTTCGCTTCACGCGCCGCCCCATGGGCTGTCTGGTCGGGCGGCGATGCCGAACCGGCTCAGGGCGGCTATCCTGAGGCTGCGATACGGAGGGAGCAGGCTATGGATTGCCTCGTCTGCGGCGGACCCGTCACCGATGACGACCAGAGCAACTACCGCTGGCACCACACCGATGGCCAGTGGTACCGCTTCGACGACATCGGCTGCCGTAACAAGTTCATCGGCAACCCCGACAAGTACCTCTACCCCGAGGGCGACGCGTAGCACCGACGCTCCGCTCATCCTCGGGTACGGCGCGGCACGGCGTTGAGCCGGGCAGCGCCGGCGTCCAGCGCGGGCCGTGCCTGACGCGACCCCGGATCGAAGGCCGCGCGTGACCACTGCGACCGCACCCAGCGCCACCGGCTACGAGGTCGTGATCGGCCTCGAGGTTCACGCGCAACTCAACACCCGCTCGAAGATGTTCTGCGGCTGCGCAAGCGACTACTTCGCCGCCCCGCCCAACACGCGCGTCTGCGCCGTCTGCCTCGGGATGCCGGGTGTGCTGCCGGTGATCAACCGCAGCGCCGTGGACCTCACGATCCTCACCGGCCTCGCACTCGGCTGCACGATCCCGCCGCACTCCAAGTTCGATCGCAAGAACTACCCCTACCCCGACCTGATGAAGGGCTACCAGATCTCGCAGTACGACGAGCCGCTCTGCCTCGGCGGCGCGGTCGCGATCGAGCTGGACGGCGAGCGCCGCGAGGTCGGCCTCGAGCGCATTCACCTCGAAGAGGACACGGCGCGCCTGCTCCATCGCGAGGGGGGACCCGCGGACGGAGACGGCTATTCGCTGCTCGACGTGAACCGCTCCGGCGTGCCGCTGATGGAGATCGTCTCCGCGCCCGACATGCGCTCGCCCGAGGAGGCCGTCGCCTACCTGCGCGAACTGCGCCGCACGCTGCGCTACCTCGATGTCTCCGACGCGGACATGGAGAAGGGCTCGTTCCGCTGCGACGCCAACATCTCGCTGCGCCGGCCCGGCGATCCGCTCGGCTCGAAGGTCGAGATCAAGAACATGAACTCGTTCCGCGCCGTCCAGCGCGCGATTGAGTCCGAGATCCGGAGGCAGGCCGCCGTCCTCGACGACGGCGGCAGCGTCGAGCAGGAGACGCGCGGCTACATCGAGGAGACCGGGGGCACGGCCAGCCAGCGCTCGAAGGAAGAGGCGCACGACTACCGCTACTTCCCGGAGCCGGATCTGCCGCCGCTCGAGATCGGCGAAGAACGCCTCGCGGAGATTCGCGGGCGCCTGCCGGAGTTGCCCGACGCCAGGCGCGCGCGCTTCGAGCGCGAGTATGGCCTCGCGGCCGCCGAGGCGGGCCTGCTGGCCGAGACGCGCGCCCGCGCCGACGCCTTCGAGGAGGCGGTCGCCGCCTCCGGGCCGGGCCGCGCGCAGGCCGTCGCTCGCTGGCTGATCGGCGATGTCGCGGCGCTGCTCAACCAGGCGGGCGGCGACGTGGAGCTGGCGGACACGCCGCTCACGCCCGGGCACGTCGCCGAGCTCGTCGGCCTCACGGAGGACGGCGTGATCACCGCCGCCAGCGCCAAGCAGGTGCTCGGTGCCGCCTTCGAGAGCGGCGATGCGCCCGCCGCGATTGTCGAGGCGCGCGGGCTCGCCCAGCTGCGTGACGACGAAGGGCTGGCGCGCATTGCGGCCGAGGTCATCGAGGCCAACCCGCAGGCGGTAGAGGACTATCGAGGCGGCAAGGAGAACGCGATCAAGTTCCTCGTCGGCCAGGTGATGCGCGCGACGCGCGGGCGGGCGGACCCGAACGAGGCGCAGGCCGCGCTGCGCTCGGTCCTCGACGGGTAGGGGACGAGGAGGACGCGCATGGCGGCGGCAAAGGGTTCGCGAAGCGGCACGATCCACCAGCTCAACGCCTCCAATGGCGGCGTCCCCAAGCGCGCACTCGACGAGGCGCGCGCCTTCATCGGGGGCCTCGAGGGCGACGCGCAGGCCGACCTGAAGCACCACGGCGGACCGGAGCGTGCGCTCTGCCTGTTCTCGCTCGATCAGATCGAGGAGATGGCCGCCGAGGGGCATCCGATCGCACCCGGCCTCGCCGGCGAGAACGTGACGATCTCCGGCCTCGACTGGTCGCTGGTGGTGCCCGGCTCGCGGTTGCGGCTCGGCGACGGGGTGCTGGTGGAGATCACGAGCTACACGGCGCCCTGCTTCAAGAACGCGGGGTGGTTTGTCGAGGGCGACTTCAACCGCATGAACCAGAAGACGCATCCCGGCTGCAGCCGTGTCTACGCGCGCGTCCTCGAGGAGGGCCTCCTGCGCAGCGGCGACGCCGTCGACCTGCTCGACGAGTCCGCCGCCACTCGCGTCGCCCGCCAGCAGCCGCCGACGATCCGCTGGCGGCCTCCGGGGCAGGGCGGGTAGCGGCGCTCGCGCCCTCAGCCTTGGGTGGTTGCCCCTGATGTGACGGCGATGCGCGGCGGCGGGCCGGGCCGCCGCACGGCGAGGATCAGCGCGGCGGCGAGCAGCCAGTTGGCCCCGACCGCGAGGAAGACGCCGTCGTAGTCGCCGACGGCGTCGAAGTAGAGCGCCGTGATCACCGGACCCGCCGCGCCCATTCCGAGCGAGACCGGCAGCACCACGCTGCGCACCTCTCCGAGGTAGCGGCGCCCGAAGTACTGCGCCCAGATCACCTCCTGCGTCGGGAACAGCGCCCCCAGGCCGGTGCCCCACAGCAGGAAGCCGAGCGCGACGAGCGCCGCGCTGCCGGACGCCGCCGCGAAGACGATGAGGGCCATCGACGATCCTGCCAGGGTGAAACCCAGCGCAGCGACATAACGGGCATCGTAGTGTTCGGTCAGCCAGCCCCAAAACGCCTTCGAGAAGCCGGCTGCGAAGCCGAGGATGACGACGATCCGCGCGGCCGTGTTCCGGCTGTAGTCCTGGTCGGTGAGGAACGGGATTGTGTTGAGGAGCACGCCCCCGATGCCAATCACCGCGAGCCCGAAGGCGAACGTGATCAGGTAGAGCGCCGGGGTGCGCAGCGCCTCGCGCCGCGTGTAGGAGTTGAGGTAGTCGGCCTCGATCCTCGATGCGGCTCCGCGGCGCAGCTCTTCCGCGCTTCGCCCGTCTGGATTGAGGCCGTGGTCCTCGGGTTGACGGCGAAAGAGCAACGCGATGGGGAAGATGATCGCGGCCGTGACCACCGCGAGCACCTGCCAGCCGGCCCGCCAACCGAAGTCGTCGACAAAAGCGGTGAGGGGCGGGGCGATCACGATCCCGCCGATCGAAAAGCCGATCGCGCCGATGCCGATGGCGCGCCCTCGCAACTCGACGAACCACTTGGAGAGCGTGACGTTTACGACGAGACTGCCGATCATCGCGGAGCCGCCCATGAAGAACAGACCCCGCAGGACCATCCACTGCCACCACTCCTCGATGTAGCTGATCGAGAACAGCGTCACGGCGATCACCGTGCCGCCGATCAGCATCACACGCCGCCCGCCCCGGCGGTCGACGTGCGCGCCGATGAAGAAGCCGATCGCGCCTGTCACCAGTTGTCCGAGGGTCTGGGCGAGCGTGAACTCGGTGCGGGACCAGTCGAGGTCCTCGGTCATCGGGACCAGGAAGACGCCGCCGGCGTAGACGCTGAGGCCGGCCTGCAGCATCTGTGCGAGGAACGCGCCCGCGACGATGTACCAGCCGAAGTAGAGCCGTGAGCGCTTCGTGCTGTCGGCGGACGGAGCCGGCGCCTCGGCGGGTGCGGCCATCGCGCGCAGTATAGGCGCGGGCAGGGCGGGGTGACGCCCCGATCAGCCGTCCGCTCGCGCCGCCTCGCGAGGCTCGATCGGCGTGATCACGCCAAGCCGATCCTCGATCGCCCGCGCGGCGGCGAGGCAGAGATCCTCGCGATAACGCGGGCCGATCAGCTGCACGCCCTGCGGCAGTCCGCCGTCGACGCCGGCGGGCAGCGCCACCGAGGGCAGCCCGAGCAGGTTCGCGGCGAGGGTGAGGCGCATGCTCCGGCGCACTCCCAGCGCCTCGTCCCGGCCCGCGACGTCGTGACCAACCTCGAACGGCTGAGCCGTTGAGACAGGGCCCAGCAGCAGGCGCCCGCTCCCGAACCACTCCGACCAGACGCGCGCGCACCGCAAGCGCTCCATGTGCGCTTCGAGGTACCCGCCGAGGGAAGGCTCGGGTGCGGCCCAGGTCGTCAGCTCGATGAAGCGGCGGGCCTCGTCGCTCAGCGGGTCGAGGAGGGCCTGTCCGGCGCTGCGTAACTCGGCGTCGGCGAGCCGCCCCCACACCTCGGCGGCCTCGCGCAGCAACGGCGGCTCGCCCTCCTCGACGGGGTACCCGGCGTCGGCGAGCGCATCGGCCGCGCGGCGGACACCCGCGGCGACCCGTTCGTCGACACCGAGGCCGCCCGGATCAGTGGCGAAGGTGACGCGTGGCAGCTCTCCGGCGGGATCCTCGGGTGGCGCGGGCGCCAGCCGCGGGTCCCGCGGATCGGGCGCCGCGAGGACGGCGAAGGCAAGGCGCAGGTCGGCGATGTGCCGCGCCATCGGGCCTGTGACCGTGAACAGATCGCCGGTCGGCGTCGGCTCGGGCCAGCCCTCGCGCGGCGTCGTCGCGATGCGGCCGTAGCCAGGCTTGAGCGCGGCGGTCCCGCAGCATTGCGAGGGGTAGCGCAGCGAGCCGCCGTAGTCGTTGCCGAGCCCCAGCGGCGTCATGCCGCTCGCGAGGGCCGCCGCCTCACCGCCGCTCGAGCCGCCCGCCGTGCGCCCGGCGTCCCAGGGGTTGCGCGTCACGCCTCGGAGGCTGCTCGCGGTGTGCCAGCGCATGCCGAGGTCCGGGAGGTTGATCCGGCCGATCACGATCGCGCCCGCTTCGCGGAGCCGCTCGACCGCCGGAGCGTCGCGCTCCGCGTACGCCTCGGCGAGAGCCGGGACGCCGTTGGTCGTGGCCGTCCCGGCGACCTCGATGTTCTCCTTGATGGTGCAGGGCAGGCCGTGGAGCGGCCCGGTCTCCTCGCCCCGCGCGATGGCCTCGTCAGCTTCAGCGGCGGCGGCGAGCGCCTCCTCCGCGAGCACGACAGTCACGGCCTTGAGGCGCGGGTTAACCGCCTCGATGCGCGCGAGCTGCGCCTCGACGGCTTCGCGAGCGGAGAGCTCGCGCGAGCGGATCGCCGAGGTGAGCTGCGCGGCGCCCGCGCGCCAGAGGTCTGGCGGCAGGGTCACGGCGCGGGCGCCACCCGCCGCCTCGTGGCGCTACGCAGCCTCGTCGCCGTTACGCTCATCCGCCTCGATCAGGGCTGCTGAACCCTCGGATCCCAGGAAGGCAAGGAGGACCAACGCGGCGACCATCGCGACCGGCAGGCCGAACGAGACGTCGGCCAGCGCGAGCGTACCCGCCTCGGTGAAGTCGACGAGGTTCACGAACGCGAGCAGCCCGCCGAGGGCGGCCGCGGCGAAGACCCAGAGGTGGCCGAGCCGCGCGCTGATCTCGCGGCGGTGCAGCAGCCAGGCGCCCACGGTCGCTGCGACACCAGCGACGAGCACGACTTGCCCCGCCGCCGAGGCGATCCCGAGGTCGCCGGAGCGCCACGGCAGGAAGGCGGAGATGGCAAGCGCGGCTCCGGCGACCACGGCGGCGGAGCCGAGGCGCAGCGCCGTCGGGGCGCCCTCGCCGCGCAGCGCCTGCTCCGGGCCGAACTCGAAGGCGCGTACCGCGAGCCAGCCGGCGGGGACGAGCGAGGCGGCGAGCAGCAGCTTCGCGAGGTCGCCGGGGATGAACGGGGTCAGGCCCCACTGCATCACGAGCCCCGCGTTCGCCTCGATGCCGAGCGTGGCTTCGTTGACGTACATCCAGTTGGCGAGCCAGGGCAGACCGAAGACGTAGATGATCACGTTGCCCACCAGCATCGCGAAGGCGAGCGTGACCGGGCGGCGGTCCCAGCCGAGGCGCGCCAGGAAGCCGACGGCGAAGGCGGCGAAGGGGTAGGAGAGCAGGTAGCCGCCGGAGGAGCCGGTGATCACGCCCCAGCCGTGCGCGCCGCTCGCGTAGACCGGCAGATTCGCGATGCCCTCGAGGACGTAGAGCGCGGCGGCCATGGCCCCGAGCCGGGGTCCGAGGACCGCGCCGATCAGCAGCACGGCGAAGGTCTGGCCGGTGATCGGGACGGGCCCGATGGGCAGGTGAATCGTGACCTGTGCACACAGTGCGAGCAGCGCCGACCCCGCGACGATCAGCACGACGTCGCGTACCAGTGTCTCGCGCGGCAGCAGCGCGTCGAGGCGCGTCCTGCGGAATGGCGTGGTGTGCATGGCGTCTCCCGGCCCCGTGCGGCAGCCCTGCGCCGCCGCGCGCGCATGGTACCCGAGCACGCGCGCAGCGCGCGACGGGAGCGTGGAACGAGAACTGCCAGGTGGTGTCGCCTTTGGCCTCGGTGCTACGAGGCGCTTGCAAGTGTCCCAAGCGAGCTGAGCGCTTCACCGATCTCGCGCTGCTGCGGAAGCCCGGCGAGCGTGAATCCCTGGCTGGCCCAGAGGATCTCGACGCCAAGCACCTCGTCCGCCTCCCCGATGTCCACGCGGCGCTGCTCATCGAGCTCGCGCGTGTGGCTCACCTCGCCATGCCGGGATTCCGCCCGACTCAGGCGGATGTAGAGTGCGTCGGCCTCGGGGTCATACTCGATCAGCACCCTCTCAGCATCCTCGATTCCATCCTTGCCTGCATGGCAGGCCACGCGCGGGCGCCCGGCCCCGCTACCCTGAGGTCAATGCCCTCCCTGCGAAGACTTGCGTCCGTCGCTCTCGCCGCGTGCGTCCTCGCGGCGCTGCTGGCCGCGTGCGCCTCGGAACGGACCTGCAGCGAAGTATCGCTCTCGCCGGAGGCGGAGCGCGCACTCGGCGAACTCGAAGGCCGAGTCGACTTCGTGCTGACGCGGCCTTGCGCGTTCGAGTCCGGCCTCGAGGTGACTGGCGTCTCGGAGGACTCGATCCCGGAGCAGGGCGTGCGGCATCCGCGGGTCAGCTTCGTCGTCGGCCGCGACGGGAGGCACGCCTTCACCCTCAGCCAGACCCGCGCGGTGGTCGCATTCAGGGCGATCCCGACCGGGAGCCACTGGCTTCGCGTCGCGGCGGGCGGAGTCACCGCCGAGGGCTTCGCCGGGCCGACCGGTGCGGGAGTGGACCTCGCCTACCTGCGCTGGCGCAGGGACGGCGTCACGTTCGAGCTCCAGGCCACGCTCGGCTCGAGGCTGGCGGAGGAGGATGTTCAGGAGATCGTGGCCGCGCTGCTGGAGAGCGGCGCTCAGTAGAGCCCGGCCTGCTTCTGCTGGTCCCGGATGTACTTGATGATCGCCTCGACCTGCGCGTCGCTCAGGCCCTCGATCTTCGGCATGTTGCCGAACGGCCAGTGGTGGGCGATCACGCCTCGCTCGACGGCGAGGCGGAACGAGGCGTCCGAATGGTGGTTCGGGTGGTAGATGCGGTCGATGAACGGCGGACCCTGCGCGGTGCCCTGCAGATCGACCCCGTGACAGGCCGCGCAGGTCTGCCGGAAGAGCGTCCCGCCATCGAGGATGGGGACCGCTGTCGCCGCTGGCGTGACTGCCGGGGGCGGGGCGGGAGGGTCGTCCGCCCCACCCGCGCACGCGGTGACGAGGGCGAGCACCGTGACGAGCGCCGCGAAGCTCAACGAGCCAGGCGACGACAGCCGTACCGTCAGGATTGGCATGCGGCGATTGTCGCACGCTCCACTGCCTGCGGCACACGACCCGGGGTCAACTCAGTCACGGCGAGCGCCCGGCAGCGGCGGTGCTGGTATCGTCGCGGCGAGGCCGGGGTGGCGGAACTGGCAGACGCAGCGGGCTTAAAACCCGCGGCCCTCGGGCGTTGGGGGTTCGAATCCCTCCCCCGGCACCACCAAGCGCTCGCGAGGGGAGGCGCCGCGATGGCGGGGACAGCCACGATCGCGGAAACAATCGGCTTCATCGGACTCGGCAACATCGGCTCGCCGATGGCGCGCAACGTGCTCGGCGCGGGCTTCGACCTCGTCGCCTACGACATCCAGCCGGACGCACTCGCGCGCCTCGCCGAGGCAGGCGCGCAGCCGGCGGACTCGCCGCGCGCGGTCGCAAGCGCGGCGCAGACGATCTGCCTCTCGCTGCCGACCTCGAACGAGGTCGAGACGGTCTGTTTCGGGCCGGACGGCATCATCGAGGGCGCCTCGGCCGGCACGATCATCGTCGACCTGACCAGCGGCAACCCGCCCCAGACCGCCGCGATCGGCGAACGCCTGCGCGAGGCCGGCATCGAGCTCGTCGATGCCGGGGTGAGCGGCGGCGTGCCCGGCGCCGAGGCGGGCACGCTGGGGATCATGTGCGGCGGCTCGATCGAGGCCTACGAGGCGTGCCTGCCGGTCCTTGATGCGATTGGGGCGCAGGTCTTCCACCTCGGCGAGCCGGGTGCGGGCCACCTCACGAAGGCGCTCAACAACTTCTGCTCGGCCGCCAACTACCTCGCGCTCTCGGAGGCGATGA
The DNA here is from genome assembly GCA_009839925.1 of Chloroflexota bacterium. Classification (GTDB taxonomy): domain Bacteria; phylum Chloroflexota; class Dehalococcoidia; order UBA2979; family UBA2979; genus VXMT01. The sequence continues at coordinate 2,047 of VXOS01000080.1, read as the reverse complement.
CGGTGGCGACGAAGGCAGGGCTCGACCCGCTCAAGGTGCTCGGGGCGATCAACGCGAGCTCCGGGCGCAGCTGGACGAGCGAGAATCGCTTCCCCCGATTCGTCCTCGCCGGCGACTTCTCCTCGCGCGGCGGGATGGCGACCGAGCTGATGGTCAAGGACCTGGCGAACGCCGTCGCAGGCGGCAAGGAGCACGGGGTGCCGATGCCGGTCGCCGGCCTGATCTCGCAGCTCTTCCTGCTCTCGCAGGCGCTGCACGGCGAGAAGGCCCCGAACCAGATCGCCGTGCGCATGTACGAGGGCTGGGCGCAGGCGGAGAGCCGCGCCTGAGGACCTCTTGCGAACTCCCACAAGCCCGATCCGGCCCCCTCTCCCTGGGGAGAGGGCGGGGGTGAGGGGGAAGACTCTCGCGCGCCTCCGAAAGCCCGGATGGCGCAACGCAATTCCGAAGGGACGGACCCTTCCTCACCCTAACCCTCTCCCTCGGGGAGAGGGGACCGGAAGGGATGCACTCGCTGCCTTGAGGCGAGGGTTACGCAACGGCCTCCTGAGGCAGGGCGCTCAAGCGCCCTCGGAGGGCGTTACGGCGGCCGCGGTGCGGCCGGCCCAGCGTCCGAAGAAGGTGCAGTCGCCCAGCGAGAGCCCGCTGCTGTAACCGCGCCCCTGCAGGCCCGCCGTGGCGCGCCCGGCGGCGTAGAGCCCGCCGATCGCCGAGCCGTCCTCGCGCAGCACCTCGCCCGTCATCGCCGTCCGCAGCCCGCCGATCGGGAAGCCCGACCAGACCGAGGCCGTGATCGAGAAGTCGAGTGCGGCGTAGGGCGGGCGGTCGAGTGGGTCGAGCCATTCGGGAGCCTTGTGGAACTCGGGGTCCTCGCCGCGCGCGGCGTGCTGGTTGTACGAGGCCATCGTGCGCTGGAGGTTGCCGTCGGGCATGCCCAGCTCGCGCTCGAGCTCCTCGTAACTCTCGCCGATCGCGACGATCTCGGCCTGCGCGAGCACCGGGCGGCGGTAGGTCTCGTCGTCGACGATCATCAGCACCTCGCCGCCGTGGTCGTAGAGCGCCGTCGGGCCAAGCTGGTCGCGATACTGGTCCTCGTTCACGAAGCGGCGGCCCTCGCGATCGACGAGCACGCCCTTGACGAGCCGCCGCGGCGGGCTCGTCGTCAGGTTCACCATGCCCCACTCCATGCGATCGAGGGCGGCCCCCACGCCGAGGCCAAGGCGGATCGCGATGCCGTCGCTCGCATCGGTACCGAGCCGGTTGCGCAGCTGCAGCAGCTCCGGCGCGTACTGCCGCAGCAGCTCCTCGTTCATCACGAAGCCGCCGGTGCAGAGGATCACGCCGCGAGCCGCGCGTACATGGCGGGTATCCCCGTCGATTCGCGCCTGGAGGCCCACTACGCGTGGCGCCTCGGGCGGGCCGTCCGTCACGAGGCGCGCGACGCGTGCGGCGGTCACGATCCGCGCGCCGGCGGCGACGGCAGCGGCGCTCAGCGCCTCCATCAGCACCAGCCCGCCGCCCTCGCCCGGGTGCCGGGGGTGGTGGCCGCGCGGCGCGGCCTTCGCGAGGGCGCTGAACGGGTGCGCGAGCTCGCTGCCGGTGTAGGACAGCCCATGCTCGGAGCCCCAGGGGTAGGTGCCGCGCTCGGGCGGCAGGAACTCCGCCTTGAACCGGACGCCGCGAGCGACGAGCCACTCGTACAGCTCCCCGCTGCCTTCGCAGTATGCGCGCAGCCACTCGTCCGGGGGGCCGGGCCGCACCGAGGCGCGCAGGTAGCGGTACATCTCCTCGGGCGTGTCGTCGAAGCCGCAGGCGTTCTGCAGCGGCGTGCCTCCGCCGAGGTAGAGCGAGCCGCCGGAGAGCGCGCTCGTGCCGCCGCCGGCGAACTCGCGCTCCAGCACCAGCACGTCGGCCCCGGCCTCGGCGGCCTCGATCGCCGCGGAGGCCCCCGCCGCGCCGCGGCCCGCCGCCCCCCCCCCCGCCGCGCGGCGCCCCCGGGGGCCGGGGCGGGGCCCCGCGGGCGCCCGCGGGGCGGGCTAGGGGGGGG
>VXOS01000122.1 GCA_009839925.1 Chloroflexota bacterium | reverse complement strand
GATCTTTGACCGCCTTTCTGGTGCGCCTCCCCGGCTGCCCCCGTCCGTCGGGGGCGCGGGCGGGGGGCGTCTCGGCCAGTTGCCCGCTCAGGGCGGCCGCGACGGCCATCCAGGCGACCGGGATCGTCGCGTGCGCCTCGCTCATATGCCGCGCGATCGCACGCCGCGTCGCGCTCAGCCGGACGCGCTCGCCCTCTCCAGTGGGGGTCGCGGGCGGTGTGGGCGCGGCTGGCGGCGCGGCGGCCTCGGGCGGGGGCGCGCCCTCGAGGTGGCGGAGCACGTCCTGGCGCGTGACGCGCCCGTTCGCGCCGCTGCCGGACACCAGTGCGAGGTCGATGCCGTGCTCGGCGGCGAGTCTGCGCACGGCGGGCGAGTAGCGCCCGGCGGAGCGCTCCGGCCTCGTGGGCGAGGGCGCCGCGGGCGCTGCGGCTGGCGCTGCGGGCGCTGCGGCTGGCGCTGCGGGCTCCGGCGCAGGAGCCGCTGCTGCGTCCTCGGATGCGCCCGCCTCGACGGCGGTGATCTCGGCGATGGCCGTGCCGATCGGGACGGTTTCGCCCTCGGCGACGAGGATGCTCGTCAGCGTGCCCTCGAAGGGCGAGGGAATCTCGACGATCGCCTTGTCGGTCTCGATCTCGACGACGGACTCGTCGCGCGCGACGGGGTCGCCGACCTGCTTGAGCCAGCGGACGATCTCGCCCTCGGTCACGCCCTCGCCGATGTTCGGCATGGTGAGGCTGGGCATCAGCGGCCTCGCATCAGTAGGCCGCCAGCTCGCGCATCGCGGCGGCGCTGCGCTCTTTCGAGGGCAGCCAGTAGTCCTCGAGCGGCTTGCTGAACGGCATCGCCGGGATGTCCGGCGTCGCAAGGCGGCGAATCGGTGCGTCGAGGTAGTCGAAGGCGTGTTCCGCGATCAGCGCCGCGATCTCGCCGCCGAGGCCGCCGCTGATGTTGTCCTCGTGCACGATCAGCACCTTCCCGGTCGCGCGGGCGGCGTCGAGGATCGCGTCGCGGTCGAGCGGGGCGAGCGTGCGCAGGTCGAGCACGGTCGTCTCGATGCCCTCGGCAGCGAGTTCGGAGGCCGCCTCGAGGGATTCGTGCAGCATCATGCTCCAGGCGATCACGGTCAGGTCGCCGCCCTCGCGGCGCAGTGCGGCCTTGCCGATCGGCACGACGTAGTCCTCGTCGGGCACGTCGCCGCGGATCAGCCGGTAGGCGCGCTTGTGCTCGAAGTAGATCACCGGGTCGGGGTCGCGGATCGCGGCCTTGAGCAACCCCTTGGCGTCGTGCGGCGTCGCGGGCGCGACGACCTTCAGGCCGGGCACGTGCGCGTAGAACGCCTCGGGCGATTGCGAGTGGTAGAGCGCGCCCTGGATGCCCGCCCCGTACGGCATGCGCACGACGATCGGGCAGCCGGACGCGCCGTTCGAGCGGTAGCGCCAGCGGGCGGCCTCGCTGACGAGCTGGTTGAAGGCGGGGAACGAGAAGTCGGCAAACTGGATCTCGGCGACGGGCACGGCGCCGTTCTGCGCCATCCCGATCGCCACGCCGGCGATGCTCGACTCGGCCAGCGGCGTGTCGAGCACGCGCTGCGGCCCGAAGCGGTCGAGGAAGCCGTCGGTGACGCGGAAGACGCCGCCCTCCTGGATGTCCTCGCCGAGGATCACCATCGTCGGGAAGCGCTCCAGCTCCTCTTCAAGCGCCGCGTGGATCGCCTCGATGTAGGTCGACTCCGTCATGGTGAGCCGTCCGCTTCACGGAAGACGTGCCGCAGCGCCGACTCCGCCGCCGGATCGGCCGCCGCCCAGGCGCGGTCGACGGCCTGGTCGACCTCCTCGCGAACCTCGGCGGCCCACTGCTCGCCCTCCTCATCGGCGAGCGTGCCGGCCTCGATGAGGCGTGTGCGGAAGCGGTCGATCGGGTCGTTGCGCGCCCACTCCTCGACCTCGGCGCGAGGGCGGTAGCGGCGGTCGTCGTCGCTCGAGGTGTGGGGGACGAGGCGGTAGGTCTTGGCCTCGATCAGCTTCGGGCCGTGGCCGCGGCGCGCCTCCTCGACGCTCCAGCGCATCTCCTGGTGCACGGCGAGGACGTCGTTGCCGTCGACGGTCGAGGCGGGGATGTCGTAGCCGCGGGCGCGCTCGGCGACGTGGCGGACGGACATCTGCTTCTCGCTGGTCTCGGAGATGGCGTAGCCGTTGTTCTCGCAGAAGAACAGCACCGGCAGCTGGTGGATGGCGGAGAAGTTGAGCGCCTCGTGGAAGTCGCCCTGCGCGGTCGCGCCCTCGCCGAAGTAGACGACGGCGACCTCGTCCAGCCCTCGCAGCTTCGAGGCGTAGGCGATGCCGGCGGCGTGCGGCAGATTCGCGCCGATCACGCTGGAGCGGGTGACGACGCGCTGCTCGGGGAAGGACCAGTGGTTCGGCATCTGCCGGCCGCCCGAGTTGGGGTCGTCGGCCTTGGCGAAGAGGCTGAGCATGATCTGCTCGGCGCTCATCCCGAGCACGACCATCACCCCGGTGTCGCGGTAGTAGGGCAGCACCCAGTCGACGCCGCGCTTGAGCGCGTGGGCGGAGCCGACCTGGGCCGCCTCGTGGCCGGTGCCGGTGACCGCGAAGGCGGCCCGGCCCTGGCGGTTGAGGATCAGCATGCGGTCGTTGATCTCGCGCGCGAGCAGCATGTCGCGGTACATGCGCCGGTGGAGGTCGGTGGCGCGGATGCCGCTCTCCGGCTGATGGATGCGGGTCATGGCTCGCCGCCGCTTCCCGTGATCTCCAGCGTCAGCCAGGCGGGGCGGGAATGCCGCCTCTCCCGATCAGTATAGTGGCTGCCGAGGCGCCTCGATGGTTGCGGCCCCGCAGTCAGCCGGGCGCGAGAGGGGGACCAGTATGTCGCAACTACACCTCGAGGTAGCGGACCACATCGCGGTGATCACGATGGACAACCCGCCGGTCAACGCGATGGACCGCGACTGGAACATGATCGAGATGCTCGACTCGTTCGCGGACCGCGACGACGTGCGCGTCTGCATCCTCACCGGCGCGGGGACGCGCGCCTTCTGCGCGGGCGCCGACGTGAAGCGCGGGGCGCGCGAGGCCGGCACGACGCCTCCGCCGGGCACGCGGCTGGCGACGAGCCGCGCCGCCCGCGAGCGCTACAACGCGCTCGTCGAGTGCGCGGTGCCGGTGATCGGCGCGATCAACGGGCACGCGCTCGGCGCGGGAATGGCGCTGGCCGCCTGCTGCGACTTCCTGATCGCCTCGGAGAACGCGACGTTCGGGCTGCCGGAGGTCAACGTCGGGCTGCTCGGCGGGGCGAGCCAGATGGGCCGCGTCTTCCCGACCGGCTGGCTGCGCTGGGCGAACATGACGGGCCAGCGCATCAACGCCCAGCAGGCGCTGATGGCCGGTGCGGTGATCCGCGTGGTGCCTCCGGAGCAGCTGATGGACGAGGCGATGGCCGAGGCGCGGGTGATCGCCTCGAAGATGCCGCTGGGCGTGCAGATGGTGAAGTCCACGCTCAATGTGATCGAGAACACCGACATCAAGAACGGCTACCGCTACGAGCAGACGCAGACGGCGATCCTCTCGAAGACGGAGGACTCCGCCGAAGCGAAGCGCGCCTTCGCGGAGAAGCGGCAGCCGGTCTGGAAGGGCCGCTAGCGGCGGCGCTCCAGCCTCGGAGCGTGAGCCCGCGGCCGAGGGCGCCTCGGTCGTCGGGCGCGTCGCGCGTGGGGGTTGGTAGCAGGGGCCGGATTTGAACCGGCGACCGACGGCTTATGAGTCCGCTGCTCTACCACTGAGCTACCCTGCCGTGCCCGCGATCTTAGGCGCGCGACCCGGTCGCTGTCGATGCGCGGCCACGCATCGCGGCGTCGGCTCCACCGCTACAATCCGCCGCAAGGGGCGGTGAGCGATGAGCAATGGCGAGGCCGCGCGGTTCTGGTCCTACATCGAGGGCGCGACCGACCGGATCGTGGGCGCGCTCGACGGCCTCGAACCCGACGAGCTCAACTGGCGACCGGCGGGGCCGGAGACGAACAGCCTCTTCGTGCTCGCCACGCACACCCTCGGGGCGCTCGACGAGACGCTGCTCGGGGTGCTCTGCGGCGAGCCACGATCGCGCGACCGCGATGCGGAGTTCGTCGCCTCGGACTCCACGGCCGAAGCTCCCGTCGCCCGCTGGGCGGACCTGCGCCGTGCGATCGGCGAGCGCCTCGCGGCGCTGCCCGACGAGGCGCTGGACGAGGCCCGCCAGCACCCGCGGCGCGGCGCGACGACCGGCCGCGACCTGCTGATCTTCACCGCGCAGCACGCCGCCGAGCACGCCGCCCACACCGAGCTGACCCGTCAGCTCATCGAGGCGCGGCGCGGTTCATAGTGGGGATCAGGCTTGACACCCTTGTACCAATACCCGAGTATTGCGTTGGGCAGGGCGAGGTTATTGGTTCGCCCTGACCCCGATTGGTTGGGTCCCCTTCGCGGGGACCCCTTTTTTTGGATTTGCCGCGTATGGACCGATCAGCTCTTCTCATCGATGCTGGTTACCTGCTTGTTGGCGCGGGCGGTCTTTGTACGGGCGCCAAGCGCCGGCAGGACATCGAGTGCGACTACAGTCCCCTCCATGAGGCGCTGAGCACGCGCGTGGAGGAGCATTCCGGCCTCCCGAAGCTGCGCACCTACTGGTACGACGGCGCACCCGGTCCGCACGGCGAGCTCACGGCCGACCATCACCGAATCGCATCCTTGCCGAATCTCAAGCTTCGCCTCGGGCGGGTCATCCACGGGCAGCAAAAGGGGGTTGACACCCTCATCACGCTCGACTTGCTCACTCTCGCGAGGGAGCGATCGGTCGCCACCGTCTATCTGCTCACCGGTGATGAAGATCTGCGCGAGGCGGTCGTTGCCGCGCAATCGCTCGGCGTTCAGGTCGTGCTCCTCGGTGTTCCGCCGCGGGACGGGAGTCGCCAGTCCTTCACCCTGATCAACGAGTGCGACGAGCACCTGATGCTTGACGAGGCGTTCTGGGATCCGCACTTCCGGCGCGTGACACCGGCGCCGCGCCCTCCCGTCTCGACCACGGCTGCGGAGAATGCGGAGAGTGTCCCGGAGGAGGAGAGCGCCCGACGAGTGGGTGCGCGCCATTGCGAGTCATGGGTTGCCCAAGCCGACTCCGAGTTGGTCCGGCTCGTCGTGGAGCAAGCGCCCCGCATCCCGAAGGAAGTCGATGCCCCGATGCTTCGCACCGCCGAACGCGAGTTCGGCCCCTTGCGCGATCGCGAGCAGCTACGCCGAATCGTTCGGCAAGGGTTCCTTGAACGCCTCGCTGCGTTGTCGGAGCAGCAACCTCCCTAGAACGTCAGGATGCTGCGGCCGAAGACCTCGCCGCGCTCGAGGCGGCCGACGGCGTCGTTGATTCCCTCGATCGGGTGGCGCTCCGTGACCAGCGCGTCGAGGTCCAACTGGCCCTCGTGGTACCAGCGCAGGAACTCCGGGAAGTCCTTCTCCGGGATGCAGGAGCCGCCGAGCGTGCCGATCAGCGTCCGCTCGCCCTGCAGCATCGAGCGCGTCGGGATCTCCTGGCGACCGATGCCGGAGCCGATGATCGCGGCAACTCCGCCGCGCCGCCCGTCCCACTGCGAGGGTCGCACCGAGTCGATGATCTGGCCCGTCGTCTCCGGCGCGCCGATCGCGTCGATGGCGTAGTCCGCGCCACCGTCGGTGATGCGGATGATCTCCTCGACAGGGTCGACCTCGCGGGCGTTGATCAGCACGTTCGCGCCGAAATGCTTCGCGAAGTCCAGCTTCTCATCGGAGAGGTCGACGGCGATGATCGGGTCCGCCTCGCGCACGGCGGCCGCGGCGATCGCGCAGAGGCCGACGCCGCCGACGCCGTAGACCGCGCAGGACTCGCCCTTCTGCACGTTCAGCGAGTTGGTGACCGCACCGGAGCCGGTCATGACCGCGCAGCCGATGATCGAGGTCACCTCGTTCGGGGTCGCGTCCGGCACCTTGAGCACGAACTCGGCGTTGCAGAGGGTGTGCTCGGACCAGGTGTAGATGCCGGCGTGGCCGTTGAGGTCCTCGCCCTTCCAGCGCACCGGCGCGGTGGAGACGGTCCGGCCCGTGCCGGGCTGCGGGTTCCTCGGCAGCCAGCCGACGAGCACCTTGTCGCCGGGCGCGACGTGGTCCACGCCGTCGCCGACCGCGACGACCTCGCCGGTGGACTCGTGGCCGAGCACGGTGGGGAAGGTGGGGTTGGTGTGCCCGTGCAGGGCGTGCAGCTGCGAGTGGCAGACGCCGCTCGCGAAGTTGCGCACGAGGGCGTGACCGGGCGCGACCTCGTCGTCGTAATCGACCTGCTCGACGAGCAGGGGCTTACCCATTTCGGCAAAGATGACCGTGCGTGACTGCATCCCGGTGGCTCCCTCCGGCGTTCGTGTGTGTGTTGAGCGCGCCCGATTCTAGGCGATCGCGCCCGTTACGGCCCGCCGCCCGCCTCCAGCTCCGGCTCGTCGGCCTCGGCGAGCCGCTCGATGGCGGCTTCGAGCGCCATCGCGCAGCGCGAGGCAGCGCCCAGCCCGCGCTCGACGAGCAGGCGGCGCACGCTGCCGCTGTCGCGCGGAGCGGCGTGCTCCCCGGCGCTGCGCGCGAGCGAGACCAGCAGGCGGCGGTCCTGGTCGAGCCGTTGTAGCAGCGCGGGGATCGTCGGGGCCGCGTACATCAGCGCCGCGGCAAGCGCCGGACGGCGGTCGCCGTCCGCGGGAAGCGCCGCGCCGCCGGCGACGGCCGCGAGGGCGAGCGCGGCCAGCTCGAGTTCCGCAGCCAGCTCGGCTACCTCGCGGCGCGGGGAGCGGCCCGCGGCGTTCGGCTCGTCGGCGGCCCGCTCGCCGAGGGCGCGCAGCGCGACGGCGATGCGCCGCTCGATCTCGCCGATCGCCTCCTCGATCTCGGCGAGGCTGAGCTGATCGATCTCCCCGGCGTCGGGCGCGGTCGTGTCCGGAGGTGGCTCGGCGGCACGCGCTTCGAAGTCGGGCATTGGCTGCGGTACCCTGCTCTCGTACGAAGCGTACGGAGGCGGACGATGGGTTGGCCGCGGCATCTTGTGATCTTCGTCGCGCTGCTCGTCAACCTCTGGCTGGGCGGCGACCTGGTGGAGGCGCTCGCGGGATCGTACGTGCGCGGGCTGTTCGAGCTGCTGCTGATCCTCGGCTACCTGTGGTTCGTCGTCGGCCTCGGCTCGCTGCTGCGACGCCGGCCGGACGAGCCGCCGCCGGGGCAGTAGCGCCGGCGCGGGCCCGCGCCGCCGCGCGGTTGACCGGCCGATCAGCCCGCTCCTAGCATCGAATGCGGTAGCGGGCAGGGCGCGATCCTCGATGCGGGCGCCCGTGCGCCGGGGCGATTAGCTCAGCAGGCAAGAGCGTCCGGTTTACACCCGGGAGGTCGGAGGTTCGAGCCCTCCATCGCCCACCAGCACATGTGCGTGCGACCCGTCCGCCCTCCTGAACCGACGAGCTGATCGCTGATCGTCCTCCTGCCCGCGGCGTCGCCCCCGCGGGCGGCTGGTGAGCCCTATAGTGTGGCGGTGAACCCGAAGGTGGCGCTGCCCGCCGACAGGTAAGGGCCACCAGTCCGACTCCCCGGTCACCGGAGGCAGCCTTGACGGCGCCAGCCCTCGGCAACCCGCAGTACGAGGCGCACGAGAGCCCACCGCTGCTCAGAACCCTGGGCCTCGGCGCGCAGTTCAGCCTGATCGCATCCGCCACCCTCCTGGTCACGCCGGTGATCGTCGCCGACGCCTCCGGCCGGGGCGAGCCCTACGTCGTGTGGATGGTCTTCGCTTCGCTGATCGTCGTCGGCGTGTCGACGCTGATCCAGGTGCGGCGGCTTGGCTTCATCGGCGCGGCCGCGACGCTGCCGATGTTCACGGCGGCGTTCGCCATCCCGTTCTGCATCACCGCGGTGCAGGACGGCGGACCGGCGACACTGACGACGCTGCTGCTGCTCGCGGCGGTCGCCCAGATCGCGATCTCCAGATGGCTGTTCATCCTGCGGCGCGTCGTCACGCCGACCGTCGGCGGCACGGTGATGATGATCCTCTCCATCACCCTGGCCTCGGTGGTGTTCGACCTGCTGGACGACGCCACGCAGGTGACGCCGGAGGCCGCGTCCCTCACCGCGTTCGTGACGATGGTCGTCGCCGCCGCGCTGACGCTGCGCCGATCACCGCTGCTGCGGTTCTGGGGGCCGATCGCCGGCATCATCGTCGGCTGCCTCGTGGCCGGAGCGCTCGGCATCTTCGACACGTCGCGGGTTACCGAGTCCGCCTGGATCGGCCTGCCCGCCGAGTATCCGGGGCTGGGCCTCGACTTCGGGCTCGAGTTCTGGACGCTGCTCCCGGCCTTCCTCTTCCTCGGCGTGATCATCTCGATCCAGGCGAACGGCGCGTCGATCTCCATGCAGCGTGTGGCGTGGCGCGAGGATCGCGCGGTCGACTTCCGCCAGATGCAGGGCGCCGTCGCGGGCGGCGGCGCGAGCAACCTGCTGGCCGCCATCGGGGGCACGGTGCCGAACGCGATCAACCCGGGCATCATCGCGTTCACGCAGATCACGGGAGTCGCGTCGCGAACGCTCGGCTACAGCATCGGCTTCTTCTTCATCCTGCTGGCGTTCCTGCCGAAGGTGTCCGGGCTGCTGAGCAGCATCCCCGGGCCGGTGATGACGGGGTACCTGATCATGGTCACGGGGACGCTGTTCGTCGACGGGGCGCGGACCGTGATCCAGAACGAGCAGAACAACGAGAAGATCGCGGTCGCCGGGGTCTGCTTCTGGATCGGCGCCGCCTTCCAGTTCAAACTCTTCGCCCTGCCCGACCTCGGCCCGGTGCTGAACGCGATGCTCGCGAGCGGCATCACGACCGGCGGACTCGCCGCCGTCGTGATGATCCTCTACCTGGAATTCACCAACCCGCGGCGCGTGCGCTTCCAGTCACAACTCCACATCGACGCCCTGCCCGAGCTGAACGCGTTCATCGCCCGCTTCGCCGACAGCCGCGGCTGGGACAGCGCGATGAAGGACCGGCTCAGCGCCGTCGCGGAGGAGACGCTCCTGACCCTCGCCCCGCTCGACCTCGAGGGGCTCCTCGCTGAACCGGACGACGACGAGGACGACGAGGACAAGGAGGAGCGCCAGCTGATTGTGCTGGCCTCCAGCGATGGGCCGGTGGCTGACCTTGAGTTCATCGGGGGAGGCGACGACGAGAACATGGAAGACCGGCTGCGCCAGCTCCAGCAGCACGACTCGGAGACGATGGTGGAGCAGGACGTCTCGCTGCGGCTGCTGCGCAACTACGCCTCTTCGGTCCGCCACCAGCAGTACCACGACACCGACATCATCTCGGTCACGGTGGAGCCTCCCGCGCCTCGGTGAGCTGAAGCGGCGGGCGGCCGCGTGTGCCGTCAGCGCCGCCAGCCCGTACCATCGGCCATAGCGAATCGCAGGTCGGGACGGCGGTACGGATGAGGCTCGATGGCTGACCCAGAAGCCGCCTCGCAAGCACCCGGCGCGATGGAGGAGCTGCGGGTCGCCGACGCGTGGGACGCGGGCGACATGGGGTGCGGCGAGGTGATCATCCTGCTCAGGGCGCGGATGCGGAAGCTCAGCCCCGGAGAGGTCTTCAAGCTGACGGCGCACGACCCGGGCGCTCCCGAGGACATCCCGGCGTGGTGCCGTCTCACGGGGCGCCGGCTGCTTCAGGCGCAGCATCCGCACTACTGGATCGAGCAAGCCCAGAGCGCGTAGGGCACGAGAAAGGGAACCATCTTGGCCGGGAAGTTCTGCGTAAGCCTCACCCATTCGGGCGACGATCCCGACAGGGCGACCGTCGCCTTCGTCGTGGCCAACGCGGCCCTCGGATCCGAGCAGGAGACCGTGGTGTTCCTTAGCACCGAGGGCGTGCGGCTGGCCGAGCAGGGCTACGCCGACGACATCCACGAGGACGGCTTCATGGCGCTCTCCGAGCTGATGGGCCTGTTCGCGGAGGGCGGCGGCGAGATCTACGTCTGCGCGCCCTGCTTCAACAAGCGCGGCCTCGACCAGGACAAGCTGGTCGACGGCGCCGTGATCGTTGGCGGCGCGAAGCTGGTCGAGTTCCTCGCCGACGGCGCGCCCTCCATCTCCTACTAGAGCGGCTTGCCGCCCGGCAGATCGATGGACCCGATCGCGCGGCACGCCCACCAGCCCGACGTCAGCTTCGACGGCGGCGACCTCGACTGCGGCGGGGGCCTGCTGCTCCTGATCCGGCGGCACATCGACCCGATCGAACCCGGCGGCCTGATCGAGATCCTCTCCACCGACTCGACGGTGGAGGTCGAGCTGCCGGCCTGGTGCCGGCTGACGAGCAACGAGCTGGTCTCCTGGACCCGGCACGGCGAGCGGCGCAGCTACCTTGTCAGCAAGGGCCCGTTCGACGGGGAGGCGCACGCGGCCGATGCCCTCACCGAGGCCCACGAGAACTCGACAGCTGCGGCGCGCACGATCGGCGAGCAGCTGCGGGTCGAGGTCACCATCCCGGAGTCACTGCCCCAGCCCGCGGCTGCACAGGAGATCGCCCCGCTCTCGGTGATGGGCGTCGGCAGCTGGCCACGGCCGCGCTGGATGCTGCGGGCGATGCACGACCGCCTCGAGGGCCGGCTCGGCGAGGCGGAGTTCCAGGCAGCGGCCGACGACGCGGTCCGGCTGAGCCTTGCCGCGCAGCTGCGCGCGGGCGCCGACGTCGTCAGCGACGGCGAGCAGCGGCGTGACAACTACGCGAGCTTCGTGGGCGGCCGGCTCGACAACTGCCAGCTGATCCCGCTCAGCGACCTCACGGCGATCGTCGACGACCCTGCGGAGTTCGAGGAGGAGTTGCGGGTGCTCGACGTGCCGGCCTCCGAGGTCCGGCACCCGGTGGTCTACGGAGCGCTCGGGCGCAGCCGCCCGCTGGCGCTGCACGAGCTCGAGTTCGTCGCATCGTTCGCGAGGTCCCCCGTGAAGGTGGCGCTGCCGGGGCCGTACCTGCTGACGCGCATGATGTGGCTCGACTGCCTGGCCGACCGCCCCTACGAGACGCGCGAGGACCTCGCCCGCGACGTGGTGCGCGTGCTGCGCGAGGAGGCGCACTTCCTGCTCGCCGCGGGCGCAGCGCTGGTGCAGTTCGACGAGCCGGTGCTGATGGAGGTGGTGCACGGCAGCCCCGGCGCGACGCGCAGCTTCATGTGCGGGGCGCTGAGCGAGCGACTCGAGTCGGCCTCCGAGCTGGACTTCGCCGCGGGCCTCCTCGAGGAGGTCGTGCGCGGGCTGCCGCCGGAGTCGCTGGGGCTGCACGTCTGCCGCGGCAACTGGACGCCCGACGAATCGGCGGCCCTCGCCGGCGACTACCGGCCGCTGCTCGGCTTCCTCGGGCGCGCGCCGGTGGACACGCTGTTCCTCGAGCTGTCGACACCCCGCGCGGGCGAGCTGGCCGTGCTGCGCGACCTGCCCGAGGACAAGCGGGTCGCCCTGGGGGTGGTCAACCCGAAGGTGCAGGCCGTGGAGCCCGCGGAGGAGATCCGGCGGCGCATCGCGCGCGCCTGCGACCTGTTCGGGGAAGAGCGCGTGCTGCTCACGCCGGACTGCGGCTTCGCGACCTTCGCCGACAACCCCGTTGCCTCCTCGGAGGTTGCCGAGGCGAAGCTGCGCGCGATCGTCGAGTCGCGGAACCTGGTTCGCGGAGGCTGAGGCCCCGGGGCCGCCTCGGCGCGCGCCGCTAGCGTTGACCCGCGCGGCTGCCTACACTCGGCGCGGTGACGTAACGGCGGAGGAGCGCATGGCCAGCAGAAGCGCGCGCGAGTGGCAGGAGCAGGGCCCCTACGCGAAGGCGATCGAGCGCAACGCCGAGCGCCAGCCCCGCTTCGAGAGCTCCTCCGGCGCCGAGCTCGATCCGCTCTACTCGCCGGAAGACCTCGCCGACTGGAACTACCACGAGAAGCTCGGCTACCCCGGCGAGTACCCGTTCACGCGCGGCGTCCAGCCGACGATGTACCGCGGCCGCCTCTGGACGATGCGCCAGTACGCCGGCTTCGCCGACGCCGAGGAGTCCAACCGTCGCTACCGCTTCCTGCTCGAGCAGGGCCAGACCGGCCTCTCCGTCGCCTTCGATCTGCCGACGCAGATCGGCTACGACTCGGACGACCCGCAGGCCGACGGCGAGGTCGGCAAGGTGGGCGTGGCGATCGCCTCGCTGCAGGACATGGAGACCCTGACCGAGGGCCTGCCGCTGGAGCGCGTCACCACCTCGATGACGATCAACGCGACGGGGCCGATCCTGCTCGCGATGTACGTGGCGGCTGCGAAGAAGCAGGGCGCCGACCTCGCGAAGGTCGGCGGGACCACGCAGAACGACATCCTCAAGGAGTACATCGCGCGCGGCACCTACATCTTCCCGCCGCGCCCCTCGCTGCGGCTGATCACGGACGTGTTCGCCTGGTGCAAGGACGAGCTGCCGAGCTGGAACACGATCTCGATCTCCGGCTACCACATGCGCGAGGCCGGCTGCACGGCCGCCCAGGAGCTGGCCTTCACCTTCGCCGACGCGATCGAGTACGTCGACGCGGCGCTCGACGCCGGGCTGGAGTTCGACGAGTTCGCGCCCCGGCTCTCCTTCTTCTGGGCCTGCCACTCGAACTTCCTCGAGGAGATTGCGAAGTTCCGCGCCTCGCGGCGGATGTGGGCCGAGATCGCGACCGAGCGCTACGGATCGAAGAACCCGCGCTCGCAGATGCTGCGCTTCCACACCCAGACCGGCGGGGCGACGCTCACCGCGCAGCAGCCGATGAACAACGTCGTGCGCACCGCGCTGCAGGCGCTCTCCGCCGTCCTCGGCGGCACCCAGTCGCTGCACACCAACTCCTGGGACGAGGCGCTGGCGCTGCCGACCGAGGAGTCGGTCGAGATGGCGCTGCGCACGCAGCAGCTGATCGGCTTCGAGTCCGGCGTGGCCGACGTGATCGACCCGCTGGCCGGCTCCTACTACATCGAGGAGCTGACCGACCGCGTCGAGGAGGAGGCGAACGCCTACCTGCGGCGCATCGAGGACATCGGTGGCGCCCTGACCGGCATCGAGGAGGGCTTCCAGCAGCGCGAGATCCAGGAGAGCGCGTTCCGCCTGCAGCGCATGCAGGAGAGCGAAGAGCGGATCGTCGTCGGCGTGAACCGCTTCCAGACCGAGGAGCTCGAGGTACCGGCGCTGGCGCAGCACGACCGCTCGGTGCAGACGCGCCAGTCGGAGCGCCTCGCGGCCCTGCGGGCCGAGCGGGACGGCGCCACGGTCGAGCGTGCGCTGGCGGACATCCGCGCCGCCGCGCGGGGCGACGAGAACATGATGCCGCTGCTGGTCGCGGCGGTTGAGGCTTACGCAACGATCGGCGAGATCTGCGGCGTGCTCCGCGAGGAGTGGGGCGAGTACCAGGAGGTCGTGACGATATGAGGATGGCCCGCGATGCCTGACGCCGTCGACGCGATCATCGAGAGCAACGCGCAGGCGCGCGCCGATCTGCTGGACGCGATCGACGCGCTCCCCGCCGAGCGGCGGACCGAGGGCTGGTACGGCCCTCAGCAGTGGTCCGTGCAGGACGTGCTCGCGCACCTCGCCCGCTGGCAGGAGGGCTGGAGCCACGCGCTGCGTGCGGTCACCGCCGGCGAGCGGCCCTCGGTTCCCGGCTACGAGCCGAACCGCGACGACCCGGACGCGGCCGACGACGCCTACAACGCGGCCTCCGTCGCGGAGCTGCGCGGCCAGCCCTGGGAGGCCGTGATGGCGCGGCTGCGCGCCGCCCGCGAGGAACACGACGAGGCAATCCGCGGACTGCGCGCGCTCGACCCCGATCGCTACGCGGAGGGCCGCACGCCGCACCGCCTCGCGGACTCGGCCGAACACGACCACGAGCACATCGAAGCGATCCGCGCCTGGCGCCGGGAGCAGGGCGTTTGATCGACCTGCTGCACCATGTCGGGATCGTCTTGCCGGACGCCGACGAGGCACTCGGCTTCTACCGCGACATCATGGGCTTGAGCGTGGCGGCGGACGAGGTGCTGGACGACCAGGGCGTGCGGGGCGTGCTGCTGTCCTGCGGCGAGAACGAGTTCGAGCTGCTGGAGCCGGTACGCGACGACACGGGGGTGGCGCGCTTCCTCGAGAGCCGCGGCCCGACGCTGCACCACATCTGCCTGCGCACGGACGACATCGCCGCCGAGCTGGACCGCGTCCGGGCGCTCGGCGTCGAGTTGATCGACGAGGAGTGGCGCTACGGCCTGGCCGGCAAGATCGCCTTCATCCACCCACGCTCGATGCACGGCGTGCTGCTCGAGTTCGCCGAGGTCCCGGACCGCCACGCCTCGCCCGAGAAGGGCTTCGATCACCTCGCCTGCCGCGTGGCGGACTACGGGGCGGCGAAGCAGCGCTGGGGCGAGGTCGCCGGCCTCAAGGAGCATGCGCAGATCCGGGTCGAGGAGTCGGGGATGCTGATCGGGCAGTTCCCGATCGGGCAGTGCATGATCGAGCTGCTCGCCCCGGACGGCCCGGACTCGCCGCTCGCGCGCGGCGACCTGCGCGAGGGCGCCTCGCCGATGACCGCGATCGAGGTTCCCGACCTCGATGCGGAAATCGCGCGCTACCGGGCGGCCGGGCTGGATGTGCCGGACGCCGTGGTGGGCGTGCTGCCGGGTACGCGGCGCTCGGAGATCAGCGCCGATCAGGCCTTCGGCATCCGCATCCAGCTACTGGAGTACGTCGGCTGATCCGGCACGCGGGCTGAGCCGCACGGCTTCGGCTTGGTAGACTTGCCGGCAGGAACGCAGCAACGGTTTGCCAGGAGACTCCCCATGACTGACGAACAGGCGATCCGCGTCCTGATCGCGAAACCCGGCCTCGACGGGCACGACCGCGGCGCCAAGGTGGTGGCGCGAGCGCTGCGCGACGCGGGCATGGAAGTGATCTACACGGGCATCCGCCAGACCCCGGAGATGATCGCGGAGGCGGCGCTGCAGGAGGACGTGCAGGTCGTCGGCCTCTCGATTCTTTCAGGCGCACACCTCGAGCTGTTCCCCCGCGTGGTGAGCGCCCTCGATGAACGCGGCGTCGACGACGTGCTGCTGTTCTGCGGCGGGATCATTCCCGAGGCCGACATCGCCACCGTGCAGGAAATGGGCTTCACCGGCGTCTTCGGCCCCGGGACCAACACCGAGGCGATCATCGAGTTCGTCCGCGATCACGCGGCGAGCCCCGCCGCCTGAGCCGGAGTGGACGCAGCCGAGCTGATCGCGGGCGTCGGCAACGGCGACCGGCGCGCGCTCGCCCGCGCCATCACGCACGTCGAGGCCGACACGGAGACGGGCCGCGCCGTGCTCGCGGGTCTCTACCCGCGCACCGGTCAGGCCCGCACCGTCGGCGTCACCGGCTCCGCCGGTGTAGGCAAGTCGACGCTCGTGGGGGGGCTGGCGCGGGCGCAGCGCGAGCGCGGGCGCAGCGTCGGCATCGTCGCCGTCGACCCGTCGTCGCCGTTCTCGCACGGCGCGATCCTCGGCGACCGGATTCGCATGCAGGATCTGACCTCCGACTCCGGCGTGTTCATGCGCTCGATGGCGTCGCGCGGCAACCTCGGCGGCCTCGCCGAGACCGCCTCCGGGGTGGTCGACGTGATGGACGCGGCCGGCTACGACGTGGTGATCGTCGAGACCGTCGGGGCGGGCCAGGACGAGGTCGAGGTCGCGACGGCGACGCAGACCACGGTGCTGGTGACGATGCCGGCCGGCGGCGACGAGGTGCAGTCGCTGAAGGCGGGGCTGATGGAGGTCGCGCAGGTGATGGTCGTCAACAAGGCCGACCTCGCCGGCGCCGACACCGCCGCGACGCAGCTGCGGGCGCTGCTCGCCATCGCCGGCGAGCGGCCCTGGAAGCCGCCGATCCTCAAGGCCGTGGCGCGGGCCGGCGAGGGCGTCGAGGAGCTGGTCGAGGCGATCGACGACCACCAGGCGCACCTGCGCGGATCCGAGCACGCCGAGGAGGCGCGCCGCGATCTGGCGCGCGCGCAGGTGATCTCGCTCGCCCGCGCCGCGCTGCACCGCGAGGCGCTGGACGCCGCGCGGCGCGCGGGCCTCCTCGAGGAGCTGGTCGAGGAGGTGGCCGCCCGCCGCCGCGACCCGCGCTCCGCCGCCGCCGCCCTGCTGCGAGGCGTCAAGGACGGCTGGGCGCGCGAGCGCGACTGACGGCTACACTCGAAGGGCGATGAGTCACGACGAACGGCCGCAGCGACTCCGCGTGACGTACCGCAAGGCGGACACGTTGCGCTACATCGCGCACCTGGACCTGATGCGCACGTGGGAGCGCAGCTTGCGGCGCGCGCGGCTGCCGCTCGCCTACACCCAGGGCTTCACGCCGCACGCACGGATCGCCCTCGGCGCGCCACTGCCCGTCGGCACCGTCGGCGAGCGCGAGCTGCTGGACGTCTGGCTGTCGCCGCCCGTCGCGCCCGAGGAGTTCGTGCGCCGCCTCCAGGCGGCGCTGCCGCAGGGACTGACGCTGCTCGCCGCCGAGCAGGCAGCGCACGAGTTGCCTTCCCTCCAGTCGCAGATCCGCAGCGCCACCTACCGGGTCGCCTTCGAGCCCGGCGTGCTCAACGCCGCCAAGGTCGGAGCGCGCCTCGCTGCGTTGCTCGCTCTCGACACGCTCGACTGGGAGGAGCAGCGCGGCGCGAAGACGCGGCGCTACGACCTGCGGGCGGCGATCCGCGACCTCGCGCTGCGCGAGGAGGACGAGCGGCTGGTCCTGGCGATGGACCTGGAGCTGAACGAGCAGCGCACCGGCCGCCCGGCCTCGGTGCTCGCGGCGCTGGGCGTCGAGGCGCGCCCGGCCAGCGTCGTACGCACAGCGCTGCGCCTCGCTGAGCCGCTACTGGCGAGCGCCGGGGAGGGCCGGGCGTGATCGCTGCGTCGCGGATCGCCTTCCTCGTGCTGCTCGTCGCGGTGGTCGCCGCGGTGGTCACGCTCCGCTGCGGCGGCTCGGACGACGAACCCGCCGTGGCGACGGCGACGGCCACCGCTACGCCCACCTCGACGGCGGCCGCGACCACGACGCCCACGGCGACCCCCACGGCGACACCGGCCGCGACCGGGACGCCGGCGGCCACACCCACGCCCACGCCAGCGACGGCGACGGCGACACGAACGCCGGTTGCGGCGACTCCGCCGTCCGTCAGCGCCGAGGGCCTCCCCTACTCGCTCTCGGACCTCGCGGACGCGCTCGCGCCGGGGGGCGTCGTGCTGACGGATCTGTACGATCCCGCGTCCGCCTGTGCGGGCGCGGCGGTCGAAGGGCTGCCGTTCGTCGCCTCGGAAGACGCGACTGCGGGGCGCTTCGCCGTCTGGGTGCTGTGGGTCTACCCCGACGGCGAGTCGAGGCAGGCCGACTGGCAGACCGGACAGCGCGCGGAACCGCTGGTGGAGGGCTGCGAGCCGCCCAACGGCTTCGTCTACTGGCACGACAACCTGCTGCTCTGGTTCATCGGCTTCTACGGCGACGACGTGGAGCCCGGATCGCCGCCGCTGAGCCGCGAGGAAGTGCGGGAGCACCCGGTGATCCGGGCGTTCCTCGGATTGAAGCCGTGAGCGTCCGCTTCCTGCTGCTGCGCCACGCCGAGGCCGAGGGCAACGCCGCGGGCCAGACGCAGGGCCGCATCGACCACCCGCTGACGGAGCGCGGACGGCGTCAGGCGGAGGCCGCCGCGGGCGCGTTCGACCACTACCGGCCGGTCGCGCTCTACTGCAGCCCCGCCATGCGCGCACGTGAGACCGCCGCCGTCGCGGGCCGCGCGCTCGGCCTCGAAGCGGCCGTCGACGAGCGGCTCCACGAGCTCGACCACGGCGACCTCGACGGCCAGACGATCGACGAGATCCGCGACCGGTACGCCGACTTCATCGAGCGCTGGCGCGACGAGGACATCGCCGACCTACGCTTCCCCGGCGGTGAGACGATGCGCGAGGCGCAGGCGCGGATGCTCGCCGCCCTCGACGAGATCGCCGCGCGCCACGGCGATGGAGACGGCTTCACCGAGGTCGCCGTCGTCTCGCACAACCTCGCGCTGAAGGCACTGCTCGCGCGCGTGATCGGCGTGCCGCTGGCGGCGGCGCGGCGCTTCGAGCTGGGCCTCGCCTCGCTGACCGTCGCCGAGCGGCGGCCGGGCGAGGACGGCGAGCCCACGGGCTGGTCCGTGGTCACCCTCAACGATCGCTGCCACCTCAGCGGCGAGGAGTAGCGGCGATTGAGCGCCCTCGCCCGCGATTGTCGGGCAGGGGAGCGGCTGTTACGGTAAGTAGCGGCGGGGCCGGCGCTCGAGGGGCGCAATGCGGTTCCATCTCCCCAGGCCGCGGCTGCTCGCCTTCGGCCCATTGCATGTCGTGTTCCCCATGGTGGCGCTGCTGCTCGCGCTGTTCGGCTACGCCGCCTTCCAGACCGCCGCGCAGAACTTCCGCCTGGCCGAGGAACGCCGCGCCGTCGAGACCGAGATCCACGAGCTGCGCACCCGCCAGGCCGAGCTTGAGGGGCTGCGCGAGTACCTCCTCTCCGACGAGTACGTCGAGGCCGTCGCGCGCAGCGAATTCGGCCTCGTCTACCCCGGCGAGACCGAGGTCGTCGTCGATACGCCGCTCTCGGAGGAGCTGGGGCGCCAGCCCGGCGAGCGCTGGTGGGAAGTGCTCTTCGATCGCTAGCTCGCCCTGAACGCGACCGCCGCCAGCGCACCCCGGACGTGCGCCGGCGCGCTACGCTGACCGCATGACGGCCTTCGATCCCCTGCAGCCGCTCCCCAACTCGCAGGCCGGAGCGCTCGCACGCAATCGCGCGACGGGCGCGTTCGAGCGGCGCGTGGCGCGAGCCCTCGCCGCTACCGCGTCCGACGCCGCGCCGCTGCTCGTCGCCTGCTCGGGCGGACCGGACTCCAGCGCTGCGCTCGTCGCCGTCGTGCGCGCGCGGCAGGCGGCGGCCGGCGGCGAGGTGCTGGCGGCGACGTTCGACCACGGCCTCCGGCCTCCCGCGGAAACGCAGGCGGACCGCTCCGCCGTCGAGGCGCTGGCCACCGCGCTCGGCGTACGCTGTCTGGCCGGGGCGCCGGACGCGCCGCTGGCGGCCTCGGAGGACGCGGCGCGGCAGGCGCGCTACCGCTGGCTGGGCGCCGCGGCGATCGAGGCCGGCGCCGCAGCCTGCGTGACCGGCCACACGCTGGACGACCAGGCGGAGACGGTGCTGCTGCGGCTGACCCGCGGCGCCGGCCTTGCCGGGGCGGGTGGCATGGCGCCGGACGCGCCGTGGCCCGTGCCGCTCGAACGTCCCGGGGACGCGCCGCGGCTGCTGCGGCCGCTGATCGACGTACGCCGCGCCGAGGTAATCGGCTACCTCGATGCGCTCGGTTTAGCGGAAACGGGCCTCGCGCCGCGCCGCGATCCGGGTAACGAGACGCTCGTCTTCGACCGCAACCGCGTGCGGCGCCGGGTGCTGCCGGAGCTGCGGCGGCTCAACCCGCGCGCCGCCGAGGCGCTGGCCGGCTTCGCCCACCGCGCGCGCCGCGACGACGAGGCGCTCGAGGTCTGGGCGGCGGCCGAGAGCGCACGGCTGGTGCGGATCGACGGTACGGGCGCGCGCATCGAGCGCGGGGAGCTGCGCGCGCTGCCGGAGGCGGTCGCCGCGCGGGGGCGGCGCGGCGCGGCGGCGGAGCTGGGCCTGGCGCTGGTCGCGGACCAGCTGGAGGCGCTGCTACGCATCGCCGGGCGGCGTGGAGCGCGGCTGGACCTCGCGGGCGGCGAGGCGTGGACGGAGGAGGCGGACTTGCGCCTTTGGCGGCGCGGAACGGGCAGCGGCTGAGGGCCGAACGCTGTTGCCCCTCGGGCGGATCGTGCTATCCTCTTCGGACGCCTCCCGCGGGGAGCGCGTCGGACATTTACATCTGGATAGCAGTCAGAAGCAGAAACAGGATTCCCGTCAATCCTGTGCGCTGGCCGGTTTCGGCGCGCCCTCGTGGCCGTCGGGCGGTTGCTGGTGCGCGGGGAAATGTACGGCACTCACGGTTATCGAAGGGGCGGTTCGCCGCTCCGGAGACGACCGGGTATTGAGTGGAGAGTTTGATCCTGGCTCAGGATAAACGCTGGCGGCGTGCCTTATGCATGC
>VXOS01000116.1 GCA_009839925.1 Chloroflexota bacterium | reverse complement strand
GGGCGGCCCCCGCGGGGGGGCGCGCCCCCGCCCGCCGGCGCGCGGGGGGGCCCCCCACCCGGGGGCGGGCGGGGCCGCGGGGGGGCGGGGCGCGCGCGCGCCGCCACTCGCGAAGCCGCTGGAACAGGGGGTCGTCGAACGGCACCTCGGGACCGGGGCCGACGGGCGCGGAGCGCTGGCGCGATGGCGGGGCCGGCCGTGCCGGCGGCGCCGCGGCGTCCTGGTTGGCCGCCTCCCACTCGCGCACGAGGTCGAGCAGTCGTTCGCCGAACCACTGCACGCGCTTGCGGCCCATGCCCCACACCTCGAGCAGCGCCGGCTCGCCTGAGGGGCGGTACGTGGCGACCTCGCGGGCGGTGCGCTCCTCGAACACCATGTAGGGCGCGCGGTTCGACTCCCAGGCGATCCCGTCGCGCAGCTCGAGGATCGAGGCGAAGAGGTCGTGCGGGTACTCGGGGGCCTCCGCGCGCACGGTGCCGCTGCAGTTGTCGCAGGCGCTGCAGCCCCGGCCGTTGAGGGCGACCTTCGGCGACTGTGGCTCGCCGAAGTAGCGCAGGATCAGCTCGCGGCGGCAGCCCGAGGTCTCGGCGTACTCCACCATCTGCGCGAGGCGCGACTCCGCGTAGCGGCGGCGCTCCTCGATGACGCGCGTGTCAATCGGCGCGTCGGGATCGAGCGAGCGCAGGAGCAGCTCGCCTTCGCCGAGCAGGCCGGCGGCGCGAAGCGCCTTCACGGTCAGCGCCCAGCCGTCGGTCCCGGCGGCGTCCTCGAACTCCGAGGGCGAGAGCCGGCGCTGCGGGTCCAGTCGCTGGATCGCGACGAGCTGCTGCCAACTCCGCCGCACGGTCGCGTCATCCGGGTGCGCCTGGTCGATGAAGCGGCGCTGCAGCGAGTGATCACGGCGTGAGTAGAGCAGGGTGCACTCGGCGGGCTCGCCGTCGCGCCCGGCGCGGCCTGCCTCCTGGTAGTAGGCCTCGAGGCGTCCGGGCATCTGGAGATGGAGGACATAACGCACATCCGGCTTGTCAATGCCGAGGCCGAACGCGTTGGTCGCGACGATCAGTGGCGCGCGGCCGGTGGTGAAGCGCCGCTGGATGGCGGCTCGGACCGCGCCGCCCATGCCGGCATGGTAACCCTCGGCGGGGACGCCGGCCGCGTTGAGCGTCTCGGCGGTCTCCTCGACGGAGCGGCGGGTGCGCGCGTAGACGATGCCGGACTGCCCCCGTCGCTCGCGCGCGTAGGCGATGAGCCAGGAGAGCCGCTCCTTCGCGCTGGCCAGCGGCATCACCTGGAAGCGCAGGTTCGGGCGATCGAAGCTGGTCAGCACCTCGCGAGCTTCGGAGGCGATGCCAAGCCGGGCGAGGATGTCCTTCCGCACGGTGGGGTCGGCGGTGGCCGTGAGCGCGAGCGTGCGAGGGCGTCCGAGGCGCTCGCGCGCGCCGCCGAGCGCGAGGTAGTCGGGGCGGAAGTCATGCCCCCACTCAGAGATGCAGTGCGCCTCGTCGATCACGAGCAGGCGCACGCCGCCGCGCGCGAGACCATCGAGGAAGCGCCGGTTCGCGAGCCGCTCCGGCGCGACGTAGAGCAGCGCGGTGCGCCCCGCCTCGAAGTCCGCGTAACGGCGGTTCTGCTCGGCGCGGTTGAGCGTGGAGTTGATGAAGCTGGCGGGGACGCCGACTGCCTCGAGCGCCTCGACCTGGTCCTGCATGAGCGCGATCAGCGGCGAGATCACCAGCGTGCGTCCGGCCTCGAGCGCAGGAAGCACGTAGCAGAGGCTCTTGCCCCCGCCGGTCGGCATCACGCCGAGCACGTCCCGCGAGGCGAGCGCCTCGAGCACCTCGGCCTGGCCGGGACGGAAGTCGGGGTAGCCGAAGCGCTCCTGCAGCAGCTCTCGGTAACGGGCGGTGTCGCGAGGCAGCTCCGCGGCCGGCGCCTCCCACCGCGGGCTGCTTGTGCCTGGCTGTTCGGGCGCGAGGGGCAGCGGAGGTTGGACCTGCGTGGCGGCGCGTGGAGCGCCAGGGACGGGCTCGACCGGCCGCGAAGCCGCCTCCGGCGGAGCCTCCTCGATAGGCGGCGGCTCCTCGCTCAGGGCGCCGCAGGAAGGGCAGAAGGGGCCCGCGATGGGTCGCGGCGGGTCGCAGCGGGTGCAGCGCATGGCCGCATCCTACCGCAGAACGCCCGTTCGCGCACCTGCACTCGCACTTTGGCAGCGACTTCGCGGTCTATCGCCGCGGAGTCTCAACCTCTGCCCGGTACTCGTCGACCAGTCGCTCGACATCCTCGGGACGGATCCCGAGCGCGCGAGCGCGACGCTCGCCGTAATCAAGAAAACGCCGCCACGCCAGGTCGTCGGCCGCGTCGCGCTTCGTCGTCGTGTCGCCCATGTCCGGTGCATCCGCCTGAGCCCGTAGGTCTGACCAGTATGGCGCTCGAACGTGGTCCCCGCGAGAGTGACCCCCAGACAGGGCCCGCTACCCGCCCTCCGGCTCAACGCCCGAGAGCGCGCTCGCTCGCTCGACCAGGCCCGGCACGTCCTCGATCTCGCCCTCGACGGCGATGTGCGTGCCGCCACGTTCGGCCAACCGCCAGCGCACGTTGCCAAGCGTCTCGACACGCTCGATGCGCTCAAGCTCCGCCCAGCGCACCTCGGCCAGCGTGCGGCCTCGATGGAGGGCGAGGGCGCCAGAGTGGGTGAGCACGATTGCGGTTGCTGTCCGGCGCCAGGTGAACCAGACGATCGGGAGCTGCAGCACCATCACCACCGCGAGGAAGATCCCGAACCCGGTCGCCTCCGCCGACCCGGCCAGCTGGCCGATCGCGAGGAAGACGATGGCGCCGAGCAGCGGCAGTACGAACGAGGCGTGGTTCCACCAGTGCGACTCGTTGCGGTGGGCCGCGATTACTTCGGTGCCCTCAAGGGCTGCGAGGTCGTCGGGGTGGATCGGGTGCAGTGGCGCCCCCGCCGATTCGCCGCCGGCCCCGCCCGGGTCCTGCTTGCTGTCCATCGCACGCTGGCTACGTCGCTAGACGCGCTCCCATTGCGGCACGAGCAGCGTCTCGTCCTCGTCGATGATCTCCTCGAAGACGGCGCGCACCCTCTGGCCGATCGCGACCTCGTCCGGCTCGCAGTTGAGCACGTTGCCGAGGATGCGGACGTGCGGGTGCTGATCGAGGCTGACCAGCGCCACGGCGTACGGCACGGCCTCCGCCAGCGCCGGCGCCGGCGGGTTGTGGACGACGATGTAGGAGTAGATCGTCCCCTCGCCATTCGTCTCCAGTGAGCGGAAGTCCATCGACCTGCAGGCGTGACAGGCGGCGTCCGGCGGGTGCTGGACTATCCCGCACGGCACGCACTGCTGCACCATCAGCTTGCCCGAGGTGAAGAAGTCGCGATTGAAGCGATCGAGCTGCGGGATGGGCCAGTCGTCGGGCATGAATCGGGTCATGGTGCTCTCCTTGCACGGCCCTCGCGGGGCTCGGGATGCGACGTTCGCGGCGGCGGCTACGGCTCGACCGAGAGCAGCGCGGCGCTCGCCGGCAACGCTCCCGGTCCCGCGACGACGAGGCTGAACTCGACGTCGTCGACCTGGCAGGTGGACTCGCCGCGGACCTGGCGGGCCGCCTCGTTCACCAGCTCGAAGCCGTGGACGTAGGCCTCCGCGAGGTTCCCCCCGCTGGTGTTAATCGGCAGCTCGCCGTCCGGCCAGCGCAGGTTGCCGGCACGTACCCACTCCTCGATCTCGTCGGGTGGCGAGAAGCCCATCTCGGAGATCGCCATCAGCGCGAGGCCGGTGAAATTCTCGTAGAACTGCGCGACCTGCACGTCCTTGGGGCCGACGCCGGCGCGGGACCAGATCATGTCGGCGATGTTCTTGTAGTGCGCGGTCGGGAAGTCGGGGTCGTTGTAGCCCGCGCCGACGGCGCCGCCGGCCGCGCCCCGGTAGTCGATGCCCTGCGCGGCCGAGCGGATGTAGACCGGCTGCTTGTCGAGCTCGCGGGCGCGCTCGGCGCTGGTCACGATCACGGCGGCGGAGCAGTCGTTCTCCTGGCAGCAGTCGAAGAGCCGGAACGGCTCGACGATCCAGCGCGAGTTGAGATAGTCGTCCTTCGTCAGCTCGCGGCCGTGGCGGATCGCCCGGGGATTGCGCTGGGCGTGCGCGTACGCGGCGAGCGAGATCTCGGCGAGGGCGTGCTCGGTGATCCCGTGCTCGTACATGAAGCGCTGCGCGATCATCGCGTACCAGTGGGCCGGGACCATCACGCCGTAGGGGATGCGGAACGCGCCCTCCTCCGGCACGCGCACGCGCCCGGTGACTCGAGCCTGCCCGAAGCGCCCGTACTCACCCTGCGCGAGGCTGCGGTAGCAAACGACGTAGTCTGCGTAGCCGGCGGTGACCGCCGCATCCGCGATGGCGAGGGTGCCGGCGACGTTGTTGCCGCCGCCATCCCAGGACAGCGCGGCGAACTTCGTCTCGTTGACACCGAGCACCGTCGAGAGCTTCGAGGGTGTGCTGCGGTCGTTGCCGTAGGAGACGAAGCCGTCGATCTCCTCGACGTCGATACCCGCGTCGGCGGCGGCGTTGGTGATCGCCGTGACCGCGAGCTGCAGTTCACTGTCCGGGGAGCCGCCCGGCCGGTAGTAGGTCGATTCGCCGATACCGACGATCGCCGAGGTGCCTCGCATTGGGCGCCCCTTCCGTTCCGCGCCCGTTCTGTTGTCGACGAGCGCCCGGATCGTGTGCTGTTCCGTCCGCGATGTCAAAGCGCGGGCCGCGCAGGCCCTTGCTGCCGCCACGCCGTCGGGGGAACGACCGAGGTCGCGTGGTCGTGGCGCGCTGCGCGGGCGCTCGCGTGGCGGGTAGCACGCTCCGCAGCAACACGCTCTGCACCGTGGCCCTGGGAGCGGCGGTGTATGATCTCATTCAACGGGCGCGAGAGTGAGCGGGGCCATAACACACACGGATGGCACGAAAGTGGTATGGATACCTGCGGCGCTGGATGCTTGACTTGCCCGTGCCACACTGTTGGTATGTTCGCGGGAAGAAAGACGGAGGCCATTGAAGCAGGGTAAACGGCAAACTGTAACCGTACCCTTAATGGTCGATGATCAAGTAAGGATGATGGCCCTGTGAGATTGGATGCCATCTTTCAGTTCCTCGCAACCGCGCCGTTCGGCGCCTACGTAATGTCGATCGATCAGACCATCGTGTCCTGGAATCAGGAAGCGGAACGCATTCTTGGCTTTTCGCGCGACCAGGTGATCGGCCGCCGCTGTTACGAGGTGGTGACCGGTCTGGCCCCCGGCGGCTTCACGCCCGAGTGCCTGCTCGGCTGTCCGTCTCTTCGCTCCATGCGTGGCGGTGAGATCCCGCACGCGGTCACCATGCTGATGCTCTGCGCGTCCGGCGAGCGCAAGGCAGTCTCACTCACACCGATGGTCATCGCCGCCCCCGGAGAAGACGCCCCGTACCTGGTCCATCTCTTCGACGAGCCCGCCGAGGATGCAGGGTCCGAGCAGGCGGCCGACTCACTACGCAGCGAGTTGCTCGAGCAGGGCGCCGACATCTTGTCGGACCAGCCGGCGGTGGCCTCGCCGTCGTCTGAGCTTGGCAGACTGACTCGGCGGGAGCTGGAAGTCCTGCGCCTCGTAGCGGCCGGCTGGGGCACGCAGCGGATCGCCGATGCGCTGAGCATCAGCCCCCACACGGTGCGCAACCACGTCCGCCACTTCCGCGGAAAGCTCAACGCGACCACCAAGCTCGATGCGGTCGTCACGGCGATTCGCCTCGGGCTCCTCTAGTCGCGCCGCGACGCCCGCACCGCGCCGCGGGCCCCTCCGCCGCGGGATCGTCCGATAGAATGGCACGCCATGAATAGAATCGTTGCCAGGCTGAGCTGGTTGGTCACGGTTCGCCCGTACCTCACGATCCTCGTTCTCTTCATCATTACCGTCGTGCTGGCCGCGGGGGCGGGCCGGCGCGCGCCGGTGGTGGAGGGCGCCGCGCTGGCCTTCCTTCCGCCCGGGAACGCCGTCGCCAATGCGATTGAGGAGATCGACGAGCACTTCGGGGAGTCGAGCGATGTCGGCGTCGCCACGCTGATCTTCCGGGGGGAGGCGCTCACACCCGATGGGCTGTCGCAGATGGACCGCCTTCTCGGTCGCATCACCGGCGATCCCGGCGTGGGAGAGCTGCTGGCGCACGGAGACCCCGTCATCGCGCCCACCTTGCTGATCAACGCCGTGCTCCAGGTAGAGGGCTTCGCCGCGGTCACGCAGGCGGAGATCGACGCCGCCCGCAGCGTCCCCGAGATCGGGGGAGCGCTCGGCGCGATGACCGGTACCGATACGGACGGTACGCCGGTCGCGATCGCCACGATCCGCCTGATCAACACCGGAGACGAGCGGGTGAAGGAGGCCGAGCGCCGGATCAATGAGCTGGCGATAGCGGACGAGGGGCCGCTGCGCGTGAGCAGCGTCTCGCCGATCGTGGTCGAGGATGAGTACCGCAAGGCCACCGAGGAGGGGATGGCCCCGCTGATCGGGCTGGCGCTGCTGCTGATCGCGGCGCTGATCCTGGTCTTCCTGCGCACGCTCTCGGATCTGCTGCTCACACTGCTCGGACTGCTTCTCTCGCTGATCTGGGTGATCGGGGCGGAGGGCTGGCTCGGACCGAACGCGCTGGGGCTGATCGGCCCACCGAGCTCGCTCACGGCGTTGGTCCCGATCATCGTGATCAGTCTCACGGTCGACTACGCGATCCAGGCCGTCTCGCATTACCGCGAGCAACGAACCGCTGGTGAGCCGGTGGTGGCGGCGGTGCGGATGGGCCTGCAACACGTCACCGTCCCGTTGACCCTGGCCGCCGTCACGACGATCGCGAGCCTGTTGGTGAACCTGCTCTCCCCGATCGGGGTGATGGGCGACTTTGGCATCGTCGCCGGCCTGGGCGTGGGGATGAGCCTGATCGTGATGCTCACGCTGATCCCGGCGGGCCGGATGATCATCGATCGGCGGCGCGAGTCGCGCGGCGCCTTGACGCAGCCTCGGCCGGTCGCGAATGCCCTGCCCGGCATCGGCCGGCTGGCGGAGCTCCTCGGCACGTCGGTTGCGCGCACGCCGGCGCCCTACTTCGTCGTCGTGATCGCGGTGACGATCGGCCTCGGGTACGCGGCGACGGGACTCGAGTCCGGATTCAACATCCGCGAGATCCTTCCCCGGGGCGGCGCCGTGCTGGAGGACATGGAAACGCTCGACGCAACCGTCGGCGGCTCAACGGAGATGGCAAGCGTGCTCGTCACGGCCGAGGCCACCGAGACCCGGACGCTGTTGAACCTGCACGATCTCAGGACCGCTTTCGATGACGAGACGCGCCGCCCGCCGGCGGCGGCGGGACCGATCCAGGTCTCCTACGAATTGCTCGTCAACGACTGGACCGAGGACAGCGGCGCGCCCGGCGACAACTACGACCCGGAGCTCGCAGCGCTCTTCGAGCAAGCCACCACGGGAGTGCAACTCGACCCGGTCGTGATGCAGGAGTTCCTCGACAAGCTCACGGCGCGTGATCCCACCCTCGTGCGCGCGCTGGTGAACGATCCGGGCGGCGTCGACGCCCTGCTGGTCCAGTTCCCGGCCTACACCGGGGACCCCGCGGTCACGAGGGAGCTGCAGGAGGACATCGAGGCCCTCTGGTTCGGCGACGACGGCGCGGTGACGGTGACATCGCTGGACATCGTCGCGGTCGCGGTCACCGACGAGATCACCGGCCGGCAGACGCAGGCGATCACCACGACCATCGCGGTGGCCCTCGGGATCCTCGCCATCTTCTTCTGGGTGACGCAGCGCCAGCCACTGCTGGCGGTGGTCGCGGTCGGGCCGATCGTGCTTGTCCTCATCTGGGTGCTGGGCACGATGGCGTTGCTGGACATTCCCTACACGCTGGTCACCTCGATCATCACGGCGCTCTCGATCGGCATCGGCGTGGACTACACGATCCACCTGATTCATCGCTACCGCGAGGAGTTCACGCGCGTGCGCAATCCGGAGCAGGCGGCGATCCGGACCCTGGCCACCACCGGCTCAGCGCTGCTCGGCTCTGCGCTGACGACGGCGCTGGGGCTGGGAGTGCTGGTGGCCTCGCCGCTGCTTGCGTCCCAGCAGTTCGGCCTCACGGCGGCGATCACCATCGTCTACTCGCTGATTGTCTCCATCCTCGTGGTGCCGCCCGCGATGACCGTCTGGGGCGCGTACCAGAACATGCGGCTCCGCTCGATGGTGGACCGCATGTCGGAGGAGCTCGACCAGGCGATCGACGCTGTACACCGGCGCCACGAGCAGGAGCAGGGCGCACCGTAGGCGGCGAGCGACGGCGCAGTTCCTGCGCGCCGCGGAAGCAGTGGCGCGCGACAGCAGTCTCCTAGAGGGGCTTCCGAGCCAGAAAACAGTACAGCGGCGTGAAGATGCCGGTCTTGCCGCCCGCGACGTAGGCGTCGGCGGTCCGATCCAGCAGCCGAACGACTTCCGCCGAGCCCTGCGGAAACAGCCGCACCACCTCCGCCGCCCGCAGTCCCGCGATGAGCGCCTTGCGGCCCCACGGAAGTCTGTGCAAGGCATTACCCAACGTCCCATGGCGACTCTCCATGGGTTGATACCAGGGTGTGGACGGTCCGTCCGTGACTTCTCGGTCTAGCCCTTCGATAACGTCGAATCCTGCCTCCGTGAGCGCGTGATTCACTTCCTTGAATGTCGCGATGTCATTCAGCGCGATACCGTGCATGAGATCCAGCTTGATGGCCTGGTGCCGGTTGTCGTCCGGGTCGAACTGCTCCGTCAGGCACATTTCCTGGCCCCACAAGAGGGCTCCGGGCTTCAGCACGCGGAATATCTCCTCGAACGCGCGTTGCTTGTCCGGCGCGTGGCACGTTGACTCGATGGCATAGCCCCGGTCGAAGGTGGCGTCTCCGATCGCGCTCATATCCATGAAGTTGCACGCCTCGTAATCGACCATGTGGTCGACCCCGGACTCGGTGTTCAATCTCTTCGCCATCTCCAACTGCAGTTCGTTGATGTTGACTCCGGTAACCCGGACACCGGCCTCGCGCACGACGCGGCGCATTGGTCCTCCGACCCCGCACCCGACATCGATCACCGTCATGCCCTGCTGCAACTCCAGCTTGGAGATCATCAACCGCTGATGCCGGGCCTTGGATTGCTCCAGGCTCTCATCGGGTCTGAGGGGTGCGAAGTGCAGGGATTCGCCCCAGCCCCAGACCATGAACGCGGTGCAAAGCGCGTAGTATTCGTTCGCCGTCTCGGCATGATCGAAGACGCTCGCGCCAGCGCCCTCGGCCGTCTCGAGTCCGGTCCGGTCGTCGAAGGATCGCACACGACGTGTGACGTCGGATCCCCGGTAAGAACGCTTAACTTCCTTGAGGAGTCTGGCTAGCCGCATTGGGGTCCCGTCCGACCGGATCCCGCGTTCGCGGCCAGCCGCGCCCTGGTGGCGCGTGCGCCACAACGCGGCAACCCCGAATCGCGATGGCGGGTCACACAGGCAGCTCGCGCCGCTGCTCGGCGATGTGAAACTTCAGCTTCTTGCTCACCGAGAGCGACGGGAACGGGTCGATCTTGAGCTTGTAGTTCCTGGGCGACACTTCGATCGTGAAGTGGTGCGCAAGCAGCAGCAGGTTGACGGCGAGCTGCAGCTCCATCCAGCGGTTGCCGAGGCAAGTGTGCGTGCCCAGCCCGAACGGGGCGTACCCGGGACTGAGGTGTTCGTTGCGCGAAGGCAGGTAGCGGTCGATGTCGAACGACCAGGGGTCGGGGAAGACGTGGCTCATGTAGTGCGCGGCCGCCTGGGCAATGAAGACCCGTGACCCCTCGGGAATCTCGTAGCCCTCGACCACGCAGGCGTTCATCACGTTCCGCACCGACATCGGCACGATCGAGTACATGCGCATGGACTCCATGATGAAGCGGTGCGTGACGTCGATCGATTCCTGCGTGAAGCTCTCGCGCCCGGGGTCGCCGCCATCGAAGAGGGCGTCGGCCTCTTCCCGGATTCGGGCGTACAGCTCGGGCTGGGACGCCATCGCGTAGAGCGCGAAGCTCAGCCCATCGCCGAGGTAGACGCTGGCAATCAGCGGCGCCGAGAGGACGAAGCGCAGGTTCGACTCCGGGAGGAACGAAGGGTCGCTCGAGTGCAGGCTGAACAGGTCGTCCGCAAGATCGCGAGGGCAACCCGCTCGCTGGGCGGCCGTATGGACACTCTGGACGCGTTCCAGCAGCACCTGGATGCTCTTTGCCTTGCGCCGCATTCCCGGGGTCTTGAGCATGAACTTGGGCATGACACCCAGGACGTGCGTGGACAGCGCCCGAGTCTTGTACTTGACCAGATCGTCCAGAACGTCCTGCGAATCAACGCTGATCATCAGGGGCGAGATCTGGGCGTTGATCAGCTGCCGGCACATGGCCACCGCGCGGAAGGTGTCTCCAACCTCCCATGTCGCCATGTGCGACCGGGTGTGGTCGTAGAGATCCTCCAGCTGCCCTTCAAGCCTCGCGCGCGAGTACCCCGGCGCCATGGCCTTGCGGAACCGGAAATGATCGGCGCCGTCCAGCGCGGGCAGAATCCCCGATGCGCCGTAGACCTTCTCGAAGTCCTGGAGATAGTCGCGGGCCCTCAGGTACGTGCGCCCCTGCCGATGCGCCCAGTAGTTCGTCTCGGGCCCCGCCAGGACGAGCATCGGCTTCTGGAACGGCGGGTTGAGCTGGTACACGGGCCCGTACTGCTCCGCGAGATCCGCGAACAGTGCGGGGAGATTACCGTCGCGAAGATGCCGGTGCAGCGCGAACTTGAGCAGCGGAACCTGGGGAATCGACTTCGTGAGGGCGGCGCGCCCGATCAAAGGGACGTTCATGTTCTGGGTGACGGCCTCGGCGATCGCCCGGCCGATCAGGTCCATCCGGCAGACAAGCTCGATGCGCTCCTCCAGCTCGTCATCGAGCTGGAACATGAAGCGGAACACATCACAGGTATTGACGAGGGCGAAAATGATCACGTCACGAGGGTCGGGAATCTCGTTGTTGAAGAGCACCTTGCTGATGCGAGTCTTCACAAACTCTGCAGCAGTGCCTTCTCCTTCGCTGCTAAACATGTCGGTCTGCCACGCTCGATGAGCGAGCGTCCAGAAGTCGCCTTCGTGATGCTCCAGGATCTGTCGATCAACCAGCCGCTCCAGGGTCAGATCGATAATCGATTCGGCGCGGGGAGCAAGTCGCTCGATCCAGTATTGCGCGTTCCGTTGCGTCGGTTCAGTTGCGATTTGATTCAAGATATGATCCAGAACAGGATTACCCGTTTCTGTCTGGTCCAGAAGGATCAAGGAATCCATG
Source organism: Chloroflexota bacterium (assembly GCA_009839925.1). Lineage (GTDB taxonomy): Bacteria > Chloroflexota > Dehalococcoidia > UBA2979 > UBA2979 > VXMT01. The sequence goes on along the minus strand of VXOS01000116.1, from coordinate 9,090 downwards.
TCTGTATCGATGCGAGATATGAGTGACAGCTCTGCAAGTGCGGCGCCGACGACGGCGCAGTTCAAATGCCAGCCCGGTACCTGGTGAAAGTACCCACTGTCCTCATTAAGGAGCATCAGGACAAGTTCTTCGGGCAGACTCAGCGCTTGAGTCGTCACGCGGTCGGTAGAGAGAGTCATCTGTCTTCCTCGCAGCCCATCTTCAAAATAGTGTAGGTCACGTGGTCAGGGCTCGCAAGGCGACATCCGGCAGGCCTCCGGCGAGCCATGCGGGGAACGCGGCGCTCTCGTATCCTGAGCGCGCGGAGCCGACGACGGCGGCGGGACGGCAGGGGATGGCAAGCGACGAAACGAACGCACGGCCGCGACGAATCGCCATTGTCGGCGGGGGCATTTCCGGCCTGGGCGCCGCGTGGGCGCTGCATCACCACCCGGACCGCTTCGACTTTCGGCTGTTCGAGGCCCGAGACCAGGTTGGCGGCAACGCGATAACGTCCGGGATGCCGCAGGGCGACGGTAGTTCGATCCCGTTCGACATTTCCGTCACCGCCTGTATCCCGTCCGTATACGACCATGTCGTGTTGCTGATGGAGCAGTTCGGCATCGAACTCCTCAAGACGCGGTTCAGCTACAGCGTGAAGTATGGTGGTCGACTATATGCTCACGATTTTGACTCCGATATCAGGGAAGAACTGCAGGATGAGATCGCAAAGTTCCAGCGACTCCTGAGACGGCTACACTGGTTTGGAGCACTCACCAGATCTCAGTCGAAGCTTCTCAACGCGATCAACCCGTTCAACTACATCAGCATGGGAACAGTGCTCAATCTTGGTGGCTTTTCTGCCGACTTCCGGTACAAGGTGCTGAAGCCGATGTTCGTCAACTTCCTGATGGCGACGAACGTGTTCGACATGCCCGCGGCGCTGTTCACGCGCTACCTCGAGTTCTTCGATATCGAGACCGCCACGGAGATGCAGACGTGGGACCAGGGCACGCGGCGCATCTACGAGAACCTGTCGGCCGGCTTCCGCGACAAGATCTACCTGAGCCGGCCCGTCCGCAAGGTCTATCGCAGCTCCTCCGGAGTCGTCGTCGAGGACGAGGACGGCGCGCGGGAGGCGTTCGACGACGTGATCTTTGCGTGCAACGCGAACCAGACTCTGATGATGCTCAACAAGCCCACGATGCTCGAGCGCCAGCTTCTTTCTTCGATCCGTTACGACAGCGAGCTCCATAACCACGCGATCGTCCACTCCGACTCCTCGGTTCTGCCGGACAACGAGGCGCAACCGCTCACGACGCGGAGCAATCACATCGAGCAGTACGGGGCCCGGCCGGACAACTACGAGATCACCTACATCATGCACAATCAGCAGCCGTGGGCGAACGAATCGGACAAGCCCTGCCTGGTGACCTACAACCCGATCAGCGCCATCGACGAGCGCAAGATCGTCGAGAGGCGGTGGTTCCAGCACATCGTCCACGACGTGCGCCACATCGCAGTGACCATCAACCTGTTCCGCTTCATCCAGGGCAGGCGCCGGACCTGGCATTGCGGGGCGCATACGCTGATCAACAGCCAGGAAACCTGCTTCGTCACGGGCCTCGCCGCGGCACGGCAACTCGGCGCCGACTATCCCTTCGAGGATCCCACGGCGAAACGGTCATTCAACTACTACGGCAGCATTCTCTACGGCTCGCGATTCAGGAAAGCGTAGCACGGAGGAGCAGGCCGGTTCGCCCTCGCCTAGGGGGGTCCGCAGGGGCAGCATCGTGCGGCTGCCCGGCGTGCGACGAGCGAACGACTTTCGTATCCTAGATCTGTGCCTTGCTCGGCGAAGGGCCGTCAACCCGCTAGTCCGGGGTGAAGGAGGGCCGAACGATGCCAATCCAACACGGGGAGCCCGCGATTACTCCGTTGCCCCCGTTCCCCGAGGGTTGGTACTTCGTCACGAGCCGCAAGGCCCTGCACAAGGCCGGGTTGATCCAGAAGACCTGGATGGGCGAGAACATCGTCGTCTGGAGTGACGAGGACGGGCGCGCCTGCGTCGCAGAGGCCATCTGCCCGCACCTGGGCTCCGACCTCGGGCCCGACGCGGGCGGGCGCATCTGCGCCGGCCGGCTCGTCTGCCCCTTCCACGGCTTCGAGTTCGACACGACCGGCCAGTGCGTCGACACGCCATACGCCCCGCCACCCAGGTCCGCCAGGCTCAGAGTCTTCGAGACACGCGAGATCGCCGGCCTGATCTTCGGCTGGTGGGGCATCGGGGGTCGGGAGCCGCAATGGAGCCTGCCCGAGGAGACGCCGGACCAGGCCGGTTGGAGCGACGTGTACGTCCAGACACTCCGCTTCCCGGGCCACCCTCAGGAGATCGCGGAGAACTCCGTGGACCTGGCCCACCTCCGCTACATCCACGGCTACCACAGCGTGAACCGTGTTGAACCGGCCTCGGTGGACGGGCACCACATGGTGAGCCGGTTCGACTTCACGAGTCGCCGCAAGGTCGCAAAGGTGGCGACCCTCACCTTCGAGCTCTCCGCCAACACCGACATCTACGGGCTGGGCTACTCGTTCGTGGACATCCGCGAGCACACGATCGGCATGGATCTGCGCCTGTGGATCCTGGCGACGCCTGTCGACGGCACGCTGGTCGACATGACGCTGGCCTCGCAGGTGCGGGAGATCCGCAACCCCAGGCGGCTGTTCGTCGGCCTGGGGTTCCTCCCGCGCGGGCTGCGCGCCCCGCTCATGAACAGGTTCATGGCGTCGCGGCAACGCCAGGACGTGCTTGACGACGTCGTGATCTGGAGCCGCAAGAGGTACGTGTCGCCTCCGCGCCTCAATCGCTCCGACGGCGAGATCATGGCCTATCGGGCGTACTGCGCCCAGTTCTATCCCGACCCGGCCGATCTCGAGCACGCCGCCTCAATGCACATCGCTCCGCCCCAGGAGGTCCCGAGAGCCGCGGCCGCCTCGCTGCGCGACTAGCCGGACGCCTCCGGCGGCGCCCGCTTTGGCGGTGGCTCGCGCGAGGCGAGGATCGCGAGGGCGCCGGTGAGGTAGGCGACGACGAACGCCGCGAACACGCCGTCGTACGAGCCGACCGCGTCGAAGTAGAGCCCGCCGAGGATCGGCCCCAGCGCACCGAAGGCGATCGTGAACGGCGCCGCGACGCCTCGCACGGCCCCGATATGCTCGCGCCCGAAGTACTTCGCCCAGATGAACTCGCTGAGCGGCACCGTTCCACCGAACCCGAAGCCCCAGAAGAAGAATCCGAGGAACATCAGCGGCAGCGCGCCCAGCTGCGCCGCGACGAGCATGGTGACCACGCCCGTCGCCCCGATCGACAGCGCCGTCGCCCCGAGGTAGCGGACATGTACCCGCTGCAGGAAGTAGCCCCACGCGAACTTCGAGCTGAGATTGGCGCCGCCGTTCACCGCGAGCGCCAGCGCAGCCTCGGTGCGCGTGAAGCCGTTGTCCGTCATGAACGGGATCGCGTGCACCAGCACCGCCGTCAGCGCCATGACGTTGAGGCCGTAGCCGATAATCAGGAGCCAGATGGCGGGTGTGCGCAGCGCCTCGCCGCGCGTGTAGGAGTTCGCGGCGTCTTGCGCCTGAGCCTCCGCTGCGGTGCGGCCGCCGCCCGCCTGCGCGCCGGGCTCGACGCCGTCCGGCCGCAGCCCGTAGTCCTCCGGGCGCCGCCGCATCACGAGTGCGACCGGCACGACGATCGCGAACATGACCAGCGCGAGGATCGCGTAGGCGTCGCGCCACCCGGTCGAGTCGACGATGCGGGTCATCGCCAACGGCATGATCAGTCCCGAGAGCGAGATGCCCGACGAGCCAAGCGCGACCGCCCAGCCGCGCCGCACGACGAACCACTTCGAGAGGGTCGCGTTCACGACCAACGGCCCGACCATCGAGAACCCCGCGCCGCCCGCGATCATCGAGAGCGCGATGAACTGCCAGAGCTCCTCGACGCGTGACATGGCGAAGAACGAGATCGCGTAGACGCAGGCTCCGACGAGCATCAGCGGCCGGGCGCCGTAGCGGTCGATGAATGGCCCCACCACGAACCCGGCCACGCCACCAAGCAGGAGGGCCGACGACCCGCCAAGGGTGTACTCGGCGGCGGTCCAGCCGAGATCCTCGGTCATCGGGCGGAGGAAGACGCCGGCGATGGCGCCGCCCGCGCCCATCGCCGCGAACTGCGCGACGACTGCCCCGACGACGATGTACCAGCCCCAGAAGATGCGGCGCGGCCTCGCGGCGGGTAGTCCCCTCGAGCGCGGCTCGTCGTCTACGGGCGCGGCGGGCTCGGGACTCATGGCGTGAGCATAGCGGCAGTGGAGGCTCGGTCAGGCGCCAGGCGTGGTCGCCCCGCGCCATGACAGCCAGCGCGGTTCCGATGTCGAAACCTGGATCGTGCTCAGGAGAGTGCTGGGCGCTCCAGCGCGTTGCGGGCGGTGTCGCCCGCTCCGCGCCCGACGCCTACGGCCCCTCGCTCCGCACGGTCAGCGGCGTCGCCGCCGGGACGCCGTCCGGGAACAGCGCGCGGAAGCGCGCGTTCACGAAGTCGGGCGCGCCGAGGATGTACGACACGTACTCACCCGCGACCAGCGCGTACACCGTCGTGACGCCGAGGCCTGCCGCGCACGCATCGAGGTCCGCGACGCTCCCGCCCTCGTAGACCACGAGGCTGAAGCCCGCGCCGATCTCGCCGAGGAGGCAGGTGGCGAAGGGCTGTGTGACCGCGGGCGCGGTCGGGGCCGGCGTCGCCGGGCCCTCGCTGCGCACGACCAGCGGCAGCGGCGCCGGAACGCCGTCGGGGAACAGCGCGCGGAAGCGCGCGTTCACGAAGTCCGGCGCCGCCAGGATGTAGGACACGTACTCGCCCTCGTGCAGCGCGTAGAGCGTCGTGACGTGGCGGCCCTGCGCGCAGGCCACGAGGTCCTCGACGCTCCCGCCCTCATGGACGACGAGGCTGAAGCCGACGTTCACCGCGCCGCGCAGGCAGCTCGCCGCCGGCCCGGCCGCCTCCTCGCCGAGGCGCAGGCGGTAGACCCGCTCGCGGCTGCCGTCCGCCGAGGTCACGGTGATCGTGATCTCGCGCCCGGGGAGCAGCCGCAGCTGGTACCCGTTCGCCGGGTCGCCGTCCTGGTCCGCCGGGTCAATCCCCACGGACGCGCCCTCCTGGGCCGCAGTGGCGGTGAGGGTCGCGATGTTGCCGTGCGGGATCGTCGCGCTCGCGTAGTCGTAGCGCAGCGGCGAGAACTCTCCGAAGTCGACCCCGCTGAGCTCCAGCGAGACGAGGCGCGCGTCGATCGCGTCGGGCATGTTGTAGCTGTAGACCCTGTTGTCGCTCTCGTCGGCGACGTACATCACCGCGCCGTCCGACCAGATGCCCCGCGGGCTGTTGTTGCCGACGCGGCCCGGCTCCTCGAAGTCCTCGCCGATCACCCGCTCGAGGGCGGGCGGCTCCTCGGGAGGTTCGGCTGGCGGCACGGGCAGCCGGTAGGCGAAGAGCCGCTTCGGGTCGTGGTTGGAGACCCAGACCGTGACGCCGTCCGACCAGAGGCCCTGCGGGCTGCCGTTCTGGTCCGCGAGCTCGTACTCGCCGAGCAGCACGCCCGTCTCGAGGTCGTAGGCGAAGAGCGACGGGTTGCGGTTGAGCACCCAGATCGTCTCGCCGTCGGACCAGATGCCGCGCGCGTCCCTGTTACGCCTGGTGAGCACGATGTCGCGCTCCGGGAGGCGCTCGCCGGTCTCGAGGTCGTAGGCGAACAGGGTGTCGCGGCCGCTGTCGGAGACCCAGACCGTGGTGCCGTCGGACCAGACGCCGCGCGGCGCGCCGTTCGTGTCGTCGAGCTCGAACTCGCGGTCCTCAAGGCGTTCGCCCGTCTCGAGGTCGTAGGCGTACACCGCGTCGCCGGCGCCGTCGGGGTTGTCGAGGATCCACACCGTCTTGCCGTCGGACCAGACGCCGCTCGGCCAGTCGTTGCCCGCGTCGAGCTCCTCGATGTCGCGCTCGACGTTCCACTCGAAGTCGACCTCGCTCGGCTCCGGGCCGCTCGGGCCGCCGCCCGGGACTCCGACGAAGAAGCCGCCGCCGAAGACCGGCGTGCTGGACCTGTTGATGGTGATGATCACGTCCACCGAGTCGTCGGTTGCGTCGGACGGGTTGTAGTTGCTGTTGAACCCGTCGTTCACGTCGACGGTGACGTTGTGGGTCTCCTGCACGTCCGGGTCCAGGACCGTCTTCGTCCGGATCTGGCCCGTCGCCGGGTCGATCTCGAAGTTGTCCGCGTCGGGCCCGCTGAGCGTGTAGGTGAGGACGTCGTCCGAGTCGGGGTCCGTTGCCTTCACGGGCGCGCCCACGGACCGGCCGACCCCCGTTCCCTGGCCGACCGAGCGCGGCACCTCGGCCTCGTCGAAAGCAGGAGCGCTGTTGGACGATGGCCTGGTGTCGCCGATCCGCTCGCCCAGCTCCGCGGACGCCGACTTGTTGCCGCCCCGGCCGTCGGAATACTCCACGCTCACCCGCAGGTAGCTGCCGACGTCGTCCGCGCCCGCGGTGTAGGAGCTCGTCGTCGCGCCCGCAATCTCCTCCCAGCTCGAGCGGTTGGTGGACCGTTCCCACAGCCAGGCTTCACCGCTGACGCTGCCGTCGTCATCGCTGAACGTGGTGTCGAAGCGCGTGCCGGGCCAGCCGCGCGGCGGCGAGATGGTGAGCACGCCCGCTTCCTCGATGTCCGTCACCTCGACGGTCACGTCGAGGCTCCCCGCGAGGCCGCCGGGGTCCGTCGCCGTCACCCGGATCGAGAAGCTCGTGCCGCCGTCCTCGTAGTCCGGCGGCGAGGCGAAGTACAGCTGGCCGCGGCTGGAGATCCAGAAGGTGTTGCTGTTGACCGACCACTCGAGCGTGTCGCGCTCCGGGTCGGCGCCCGTGTAGGTGGCAATGGCGGCGCTGCTGTTCTCGGCGATGGACGGCGAGGTGTCGCCGCTCACCACCGGCGCCTCGTTCACGTTCGTCACCGAAATCGTCACGGTGCGGCTCGCGTCGATGGCGTCCATGTCATCGTCGCCGTTCTGGTCCCTGCCGTCGGTCACTTGCACAGTGACGCGGTAGGTCCGCTTGCCCTCGAAGTCCAGGGCCGTGTCCTGCGCGAGCCTGATCTGCCCGGTGCCGGAATCGATGGTGAACGAATCAGCGTCCGTCCCGGTGAGCGAGTAGGCGAGGGGGTCGTTGACGGCTGAGTCGCCGGCGTTCAGGTCGTTGGCGGCCACGGGGTCGCCGATCGCGTCGCCGCCCTGGGCGTCCTCGGGTACGTCGCGCCTGCCATCCTCCGTGGCCGGGAATGCGGGCGCCGAGTTGACTGGCGGCGGGTCGCCGACGCGCGACGACACCTCGGAGGCGGTCTTGTTGTCGCCGTGGCCGTCGTCGTAGGAGGCGGTGGCGCGGATGAAGTTGCCGGCGTCCACCAGCGTCGGCGTGTACCTGGCGCTCGTCTGGTCCACCAGGTTGACCCAGTCCGTACGGCCGTTGGGCGAGCGCGCCCAGGCCCACGTGACGGAGCTCGGGCCATCGTCATCCTCGAGGACGGCCGTCACCTCGACGCGGGCCTGGATGGTGGCGGTGAGCGTCGTGAGCGTGACGCTACCGGCCTCGTCCACGTTCGCGACGGTGATCGTGACGTCGATCGAGTCATCGATCGCGGCCGAGGTGTTGCCGAGGCCGTCCTTGCCGTCGTGCACCTCGACCGTGACCTCGTAGCTCCGCCTCGTCTCGAAGTCGAGCGGCTCCTTCACGCGCAGCTGGCCGCTGCCGGCGACGATGGTGAAGGACGCCGCATCGGTCCCGCTCAGCGAGTAGGTGAGGCGGTCGTTCTCGGGGTCCTGCGCGGCCACGGGGTCGCCGATGCTCGTGCCGGCCGAGCTGTTCTCGGGCACGCTGCGCGCGCCGTCCTCGGTGGCGGGGAACGTGGGCTGCTGGTTTTCGCCGAATACCCGAAGCGCGGTGATCCCCTCGGCGCGCTTCCCGCCCCCGCGGTTGTCCGTGTAGGAGACCGCCGCGCGCAGGAAGAAGCCCGCGTCCGCCAGCACCGTGGTGTAGCTGCTGGTGGAGCTGCTGGACGTCGTGCCCGGGATGTTGGTCCAGCCCGTGCGCCCGTCGCGGGAACGCGCCCACCGCCAGCTGCGCCCGCTGATGCTGCCGTCGCCGTCGGTGAGGGTGGCCCGCACCGTGACGCCGACCCCGGGCTCCGGCTCGGAGAGCGTGACCACGCCCTCCTCCTCCACGTCGAGGACACGGACCCCGACGGTCGTCGTGGCGTCGGCCACGCGCTCCAGCTCGGCGTTGCCGTCGGCGTCCTTGCCGTCACTCACGTTGACGGGCACGAGCAGCAGCCCCGTCGTGGTCTCGAAGTCCAGCGCCTGGAGGGTCCGCAACTGCCCGGTGGTCGGGTGGATCTCGAAGAGCGCGCCGTCGCCCCCCTCGCCGATCGCGAATGTGAGGGGGTCGTTGTCGCGATCGGTTGCCGTCACGGGATCGCCGATCTCCTCGCCCGCGTCCGCCTCGGGGACGTTCTGGGTGCCGCCCTGGCGGATGCGAGGAGGCGCGTTGGGGATGGGGTCCGGCGTGATCGCGGCCGTCGCCTCGCTCTCGGCCGACTTGCCCCCGCCTCGGCGGTCCGTATAGGAGCTCACGATGGCGCGCAACTGGAGGTCCGTCTCGTCCTCGTCCGCCACATAGGTGTACGAGATCAGGCCTGTGTTCGCGTGGATCAGCTGCTGCCAGCCGCCGCCCGATGTCCGCGTCTGGATGACCCAGGCGAACCCCCCGGAGCCCGGGATCTGGTCCAGCACGATGCCGCCGTCCGGGTCGGAGATCGTGAACGTGACGCTCTCGCCCACGGCCGGGTTGAGGTTGCTGACCGAGATTGCCCCCGCCTCCTCCACGTCCTGCACCGTCACGGTGACGGGCTGCTCGGTGGTGCGCCGGTTGGTCTTGCTCTGGATGTCCCTCACGACGACCGTGAAGTTGTAGACGTTGTCCCCGCCGGAGTCCTTCGGGTCCTCGAAGCTGGGCGT
>VXOS01000141.1 GCA_009839925.1 Chloroflexota bacterium | reverse complement strand
GCGGGGGGTGAGGGGCGCCGCGCCGCAGCGCGCCCAACAGGGCAGGCGAGACTCTCGGGGGGTAGGTGCGCGGAGGTCGCTAGCCCGCAGCCACGATGATCGCGGTAGCGACGGTGATCGCGCCGAGGAGGGTGCCGAGCGTCCAGGCGGTCTGCCGGTTCATCTCGCCGCGCAGCTCGTTGATCTTGCCCTCGAGCCTCGCAACGGCCGTCTCGAGATCGTGCTTCGTGGCGACGTTGTCGCCGAAGCCTCGTGAGAGCGTAGTGACTATGGCGTCGGCCTGCGGCTCCGGGAGTCCTGCCTCCTGGAGCTGCTTGCTCGCCGCGAGTGTGTCGAACGCCACCACCATGACTCGCTCATGCTAGCACATCCGCGCACTGATGCGGCGCGGTGGGCTGGCGTACCTGGATTCCGGCTTTCGCCGGAATGACGGGAAGGGGGCGCCTACCAGTCGCCGACGCCGCCGTCGGCGACGGTCGGGTGAGACGTGTCGCTGCCATCCCAGGGGAAGCGCTCCGCCAGCGACTCGTCGAACTGGATACCGATGCCGGGGGCACGAGGCAGATCGACGTAGCCGTCTGTGATGGTCAGTGGCTCGACCAGCATCGCGTCCCAGGTCTCGCTGCTACCCGGTGGGATCGCCGACTCCTGGATGATGAAGTTGGGCGTGCAGGCGGCGATCTGCAGGCTCGCCATCGTCACCCCGGGTCCTCGCGGGTTGTGCGGCGCGACGCCCATGAAGTAGGTCTCCCCCGCCGCCGCGATGCGGCGCGTCTCCGAGATGCCTCCCGCGTGCCCGAGGTCCGGCTGCAGCACCGAGACGGCCTGCGATTCGATCGTGGTGCGGAAGTCCCAGCGGTTGTACATCCGCTCGCCGGTCGCAAGCGGTACCGACACCGCGTTCCGGACCAGCAGCATCGCCTCGACGTTCCGCGGCGGCACCGGCTCCTCGAGGAAGAGCAGGTCCAGCGGCTCCAGTGCGTGTCCAAGCTCGATCGCGATGCTCGGCGAGAGCTTCCCGTGGCAGTCCAGCATCAGCTTGACGTCGTCGCCGACCGCCTCGCGGACCGCGGCGACCAGCTCGTAGCTCGCCTCCACCAGCGGCGTGTCGCGGATCATCTCCGGGGCCGGGCGGATCGTGAGCTTGAGGGCGCGATAGCCCTCCTCGACACGCGCCAGCGAGTGCTCGACGACCACGTCGCGGTCCCAGCCGCCGGGGTGGGTGTAGAGCAGGATCCGGTCGCGCACCGCGCCGCCCATGAGTTGCCAGACGGGCACGCCGAAGCGCTTCCCGGCGATGTCCCACAGCGCCTGATCGATGGCGCTCTGGGCGGTCATCATGATCACGCCGCCGCGCTGGAAGCTGTTGCGGTAGAGCACCTGCCAGTGCCGCTCGATCAGGCTGTCGTCCTGCCCGACGAGGTACTCCGCGAAGTCTTCGACGGCGCCGAAGACGGCCCGCGTCTTGTGCGCGAGCGTGCCCTCGCCGTAGCCCTCCAGGCCGTCGTCCGTGCGGATCCGCACAATCACCATGCCGCCGCCCGTGCGCCCGGGCCGGCCCGTGATGTTCTCGACCTGAACGCCCACCTTGAACGGCGTCACCTCGACGATCTTCGCCATGCGCTGCTCTCGCCTTCCTCGGGTCGGACTCTGGTGTTGCTCGCGTCGCGCGGCGCCGCCGTCAGGCGTCGAGGCGGGCGATGTTGTCGAAGAAGCGCTGCAGGCTGGGGTTGTAGCGGAAGAACTTGTCCGCCCGGTAGCCGTCGCCCTGCTCGTTGCTGTGGATCGGGTCATCCATGCTCAGGTCCAGCGAGTTGAGCGTGTGGTCGCCCGTCGCCCGCCCGTTCGCGCGGATGTCGTCGATCATCTCCTGCCACAGCTCGGGCGGCATGTTGATCACGAAGTCAGCCTCGCCCAGCTCCTCGTCGTCCGCCTCCCGCACGTCCGCGCAGGTCAGCACCTCGAAGGTGAGGCGGTAGCTCGCCTCGCCGATACGCAACCCGACGACCGCGTCGAGGCGCCCGATCCTCTGGAAGTCCTCGTCCTCGTTCGCCAGGTCCGCAAGCGCCTGCAGCCACTCCACCGAGGGGAAGGTCAGCGTCGTCACCATGCCACTCCTGCCACTGCGTTGCCGTACTAGAACTCGATCGGGTCGCCGGGGTCGTCGACCTCGTCGAACGAGGTGAGTCGATCGAGGTGCCGCATCGGCTCCGCGTCCGGCGTGGATGCAATCAGGTCGTCGACCATCTGCTTGTACTTGGGGTCGAGGTCGCGGATCTGGTCGACCTCGCGGCGCGTGATCGCGAACGGCGAGATCATCCGCTCAATCTGCGGCGAGCCGCACTCGGTGCAGCCCGCGGGCTCGCGGTCGCCGCGCACGAGCGCCTCGAAGCGGCACGCACAGGCGTCGCACTCGTAGACGTGGATCGGCACGCTAGCCCGCAGCCTCGCCGGCCGCGTCCGCCGTGCCGTTCGCGCTCGGGCCATCGAGGTTCTCGCGCATCCTCGGGGTGAGCCAGGGATCGCGATCGAGGCCGATCCAGTCCATGCGCGCGAGGTAGGCGCGCGTCCAGTCGCGGCGCATCCGTTGCACGAGCTCCATGCCGGCGTCCATACCGCGTACGCCGCCACCGAAGACGATCGCGAGCGCCTCCTGCAGCACATGGTCGTCCTCGTCGCGGTTGACCGCCGCCTCGGCGCCGACCAGCGCGCGGTTCCAGGAGTCCCGGAACTCGGGCTCGCTGCTGAGCGCGTAGCGCGAGTGCTCCATGCCGTAGGCGATGTGCCGCGCCTTGTCCGCCACCATCCCGCCGGCGAGCGCGCGATCCGCCTCGCTTGGCCCGTAGGCCGCGAGGTAGCGCAGCAGCGTCAGCAGGTAGCTGCCGCGCAGCACGTGCAGCGCCAGGCAGGTCTCCGTCCAGCCGACGCGGCTCTCGAGCAGCATGCGGTTCGCCCAGCCCGGGCTTTCGAGGCCGAGCTGGTCGACGTTGAGCAACGCGCGCTTGCGCCAGCCCTCGAACTGCCGCGCCGACTCGAAGACCTGGCGCGAGAGGCAGAGCTTCACTTCGTGGAAGCCGTAGCTGAGCAGCTCCAGCCACGAGGAGACGACCTCCGCCTCGATCGAGCCGATGTGGCTCAGCTCGGTCGCCACCTGGCACATCGCCAACTCGACGTCGCGAGGCAGGTCGTGGGCGCTCTCCCACGGCACATCCGTGGCCGTGGACCAGCGGCGCGAGATTGATTCCTCGTAGAGCTGCGGTGCGTGATCCGCCCACTGGCGCGACTTCTTGCTGATGAAGGCGGGACCCAGCGGCACCGCGCCCGCGACGGGGTAGGTGCCGCGCGGCATCCTCGAGGGCTCGTCCCAGTCATCCGGGAGGTCGCCGTAGACGCCGATGTTGATCGCCTCAAGCGTGAGGCCGCCCGGCCCTCGCGGGGCGCGCGTGCCCCACTGGCGGGAGCGCTTCATCCAGCTGAAGTCGGTGAAATACGAGGCCGCGAGCGGCGAGGTGATGTCGGGGTCGCGCTTCTCGGGCGCCGAGTCCTTGCGTTGCTCTGTCGTCATGCGTGGGGGTCGCCTAGGCGCTGGCGTAGGCGCGGAGCATCTCGCCCGCGCTGCGGCCTTCCTCGAAGCGCTCGCCGAAGCCGGCGACGGTTACGCGCTGGACGTACTCCTTGACCTGGCGCTGGCGCATCGCGAGGGCGAGCTTCTGGCCTTCCTCGATCTTGTCCTTGCCGCCACCGAGCAGGATGGCGAGCGCGGCGTTCGAAGGATTCGCGTTCGCGGCCGGGTTCTGGTTGGTACCCGTGATCAGCCCGCGTTCCGCCTCGTCGAGGTAGGAGTGAATCTCCTCGCGCCGCTCGGGCATCGTCTGGCCGAGGTACTGGAGGTGCATCACGCCGAAGGCGACGTGCCGCGCCTCGTCGGAGGCGGCGAGGCGGTAAATCATCTTCTCGGCGTCGTTGTAGGCCATGCGCTCGCCCATGCGGAAGATCGTGAGCACGGAGCCCTCGCCGGAGATGTGCAGCTTGGCCGACATCTCCGTGAAGTCCCGCGCGCTGTCGATCGTGCCCGCGAAGACGTCGCTGCCGGCACGCGGGTTGCGCTCCATCAGCCCGCCGCCGTTGGCGAGCGCGCGCTTGCGGAAGACGTCGAGATGCCGCGCCTCGTCGACGACCTGCGAGATCAGGAACATCCGAGGCTCGAAGTACTCGGGCGTGATCTCCGAGATCCAGCGGCCAGGCACATCACCGGCGACGAACTCGATCTCGGTGAGGAAGGTCGCCAGCTTGCACTCGGCGGCCTCGATGTCGTCGGGCAGCTCGGTGAGGGTATGCCAGGGGATGTCGGTCGCCGAGGACCACTGGCGCTGCACGGCCTCCTCGTACAGCTCGGCGGCGTTGCGCAGCCAGATGTCCGCCTTCGTGCGGACGCGGTAGTTGCCGACGCGCGGCGCAACCGGGCGCGGCTGCGTGCCGCGCGGGCGACCGGTCAGGTTGTCGCTCTCGGCAGGCACCTCGGCCGGGTCGCTGCCTGCGAGATCCTGGAGCAGCAGGCCGCCGCGGCTGAGGTCGGACTCCTCGCCGGAGCCCCAGATCTCGGCCTTGCGCAGCCAGTCGAGCTTGTAGCCGCGCTCCTGCGCGAAGCTCATCAGCTCATCGAATGGCCCGGTCGCCTGGGCCCCGTTCGAGCCCGCACCGTTCGCGGCGGACTCGCTCGCGGTCGGCTCGCTCGCGGTCGTCGTCATTGGTCACGTCCCTTGTCCGGGCACGACTCACGCGGGGGATGCCGGGTGTCGCTCATGGACCCCCGTCCCGCTCCGTCAAAGGTAGCAAGTCGGCACGCTTCCCGCATCCCGGCGGGGCTTCCGAGGAGTGCCGCGAGGAGCCCGCGAGGCGGCGGCTACGCGATCACGCCTTCGGCGCTGAGCTGCTCCACCTCGTCCTCGTCCATGCCGAGCAACTCGCAGAAGACGTAGTGGTTCGCCTCGCCCATCTCCGGGGCCGGCTCGAGGATGTCCGTCGGCGTCTTCGAGAAGCGCCACGGAGGGGAGAACCAGCGCGTCGTGCCCTCGTCGTTCGGCAACGGCACCTCGCGCCAGGCGCCGCGCGCTTCGAGTTGAGGGCTGGCGGCCACGTCCTCCGGGTAGCCGACCGGCGTGGCGGCCACGCCGACCGCCTGGAGACGCTCCATCAGCTCGAAGCAGTCCTGGTCCGCAGTCCACTCGCCGATCCGTGCGTCCAGCTCGTCCTGGTTGGCGAGCCGGCCCTCGACGTGCTCGAAGCGCGGATCGCCGGCCCACTCGGGCGCGCCCATCGCCCCCACCAGCGCGCGCCACTCCTCGTCCGAGGTGACGGCGATGGTGATCCAGCGCCCGCCCTCGTGCTCACCGGCGCTCGGGTAGACGCCGTGCGGCGCCCACGCCGGGTGGCGGTTGCCGCGCCGCGCCGGCACGCGGCCGTTGTAGGAGTAGTCGAGGAAGGCGTCGCCGAGGTAGGAGGCGAGCGTCTCGCGGTTCGCGAGGTCGATGTGCTGCCCCTTGCCCGTGCGTCGCGCCCGCACGAGCGCGGCGATCGAGACGAAGGCGCCCATCGCACCGGCGCACATGTCGGAGGGCAGGCGGAACAGCACGGGCGGTCCGTCCTCGTAGCCCCACATCGAGCTGAAGCCGCTCATCGCGGCGAAGACCGAGGCGTAGCCGGCGTCCTCGCGGTCCGGTCCGAAACCGCCGCCCGCGGACATCGAGATGTAGACCAGCCCCGGATTGACCTCGCGCAGCACCTCCCAGCCGAGACCCCGGCGCTCGAGCACGCCGGGCCGGAAGTTCTCGCCGACCATGTCGCTGACGGCGACGACGCGCTTGGCCAGCTCGATCGCGCGCGGCTCCCGGAGGTTGAGCGTGATGCTGCGCTTGTTCAGCCCGAACTCGTCGAGGCCGCCGCGCGCGCGGCGCACCGACATCTGGCCCTGCGTGCGATCCTGAGCCGCCGCCCGGCCGGAGCGCGAGCGCAACGGATCGCGGCGCGCGCTGCTCTCGATCTTGATGCACTCCGCGCCCAGCGAGGACCACATCAGCGAGCAGTAACCACCGACCAGCACGTGCGTGAAATCGACGATGCGCACGCCCTCGAGGGGTCGTCTCGGGAGGCCGTCGTTCGTCATCGCCGCACCTCGCTCCGTCGCACCGTTACACCACGCCGCTCTGCCGCAGCACGTCCAGCTGGCGCGCCGTGCGGCCGAGGCGTCCGCAGATCACCTCGCGGTTGTGCTCGCCGTGCAGCGGGGCGGCCCGCCGGAACTGCGGCGAGTCCTCCGTCGCGCGGAAGAGCTGGATTGGGTACTCGGCCGGGCCGGCGATCGGGTGGTAGCCGTCAACGAAGAAGCCGCGGGCTCGCTCGTGCTCCGAGGTCGAGACCTCGTCGAGGTTGAGGAAGCGCCCGATCGGCGCGCCGAGGCGCTGGGCGGCGCGGTAGATCTCCTCGCCCGGGATGTCCTTCGCCCACTGCTCCATGCCGCGCTGGATCTCGTCGCCGCGGGCGGCGCGCCCGGCCTGCGTCTCGAACTCCGGGTCGAGCGCCCACTCCGGCTCGCCCATCAGCTCGACGAGCATCTTCCAGTGGTGGTTCTGCGCGGCGTAGACCACGATGTAGCCGTCCGCGCAGGGCACGCAGTCGCCATAGGCGTGCTTGTTCGTCGGTCGCGTCTCGTAGATCCCGCCCGTCAAGTAGCTGCGCATCTGGAAGCGATGCATCACGGAGACGTGCGCCTCCTGCCTCGAGAGGTCGATGAACTGCCCGCCGACCATGGGCTGCACGAGCAGCGCGGCGGCGATCGCGAGCGCGGCGCTGGTGCCGGAGATCGCCTCCCCGGCCGCGTAGGGCAGCTTCACGGGCTCGCGGTCGGGATGCGTGTCGTAGGCGAGGGCGCCGGGGTTGGTGAAGCCGTCGCCGCCGTACATGTAGAGGTTGAGGTCCTCGGCGCGGTAGTCGCGCTGTGGCCCGGTCGAGCCGAAGGGCGTGATCGCGGCGACGATCAGCTGCGGGAACCGCTCCTCGAGGCTCGCGTAGTCCAGCCCCAGCCGCTCGGCCTCCGCCGGCGGCAGGTCCTCGATGAAGACGTCGGCGTCGGCCAGCAGCTCGAACAGCAGCTCCCGGCCCTGCTCCGACTCGATGTCGAGGCTGACGCCGAGCTTGTTGGTGTTGAAGTGCATGAACGCGAGGCTGCGCTCGCGGTCCTCGATGTCGCCCGCGTAGGGCGGAACCGCCCGCGCCGGGTCGCCCTCGGCGGGGTCCTCGACCTTGATCACCTCGGCGCCGAGGTCGGCGAGCAGCTTGCCGGTGTAGGGCGCGGCGAAAAGGCGGCCGTACTCGACGACCGTGACGCCTTCCAGCAGGCCCCCGGCGGGCGCGCCCTCGCCGTCCGCGGCGGTCAGGAGGAGGCCCCCTGCTGCTGCTCGCGCTCCAGCTTGGTGCTCTTGAAGACGCCGCGCTGGCGCGCGTCCTTGCCGACCAGCTGCCGCTGAGCCGTGAACATGTCCGGCAACGGCACGCCGACCGCGCCCTCCTCGGACAGTGTCTCGATCTCGTCGTCGCCGTAGCCCAGCTCGGCCAGCACCTGCTCCGTGTGCTCGCCGAGGATCGGCGAGTGGTTCGCGGTCTGCGGCGGCGGGAAGTTGCTGAAGCGCACGGGGCTCGCCGGCATCACCAGCTCGCCGTCGCGCGGGTCGTCCACCGTCACCGCCATCGAGTTCTCGATGAACTGGCCGTGCGTCGTGAACTCCTCGTAATCGAGGCAGGGGTCGCAGCGCAGCTGGCGCGCGCGGAAGCGGTCCTGCCACTCCTGGCGGGTCTGCTTCGAGAACGCCTCGTCGAGCACCGGGTAGAGCTCGAGGCGCGCGGCGTTGCGCTTCTCGACCGTGTCGTAGCGGGGGTCCTCGAGGATGTGCTCGATCTCGAGGATCTCGCAGACGATGCGCCACTCCGTGTCGTCCTGCCCGAAGATCGTCAGCACGTAGCCGTCGCTCGCCGGGTAGGCGGCGTAGGGGAAGCGCGAGCGCACCCCGCCGCGGCCCTCCTTGCGGAACTCGATGCCCTCGGAGAGGTAGTGCGCGATCGCCGGCCACTGCATCAGCACGGCGGTGTTGACGAGGTTGTTCGTCACCTTCTGGCCCTGGCCCGTGCGCTCGCGGTGCCAGAGCGCCGCCATCAGCGAGTAGGCGTTGATGGCGCCGCCGCCGTAGTCGATGACGTTATGTCCATTCACCCAAGGCGACTGATCGCCGTCCGGGTCCGTCTGGCTCGTCACGAAGCCAGCGAAGGCCTGCGCCCACATGTCGCCGCCCCGGCGGTGCGAGAGCGGGCCGCTCTCGCCGAACATCGAGAACGAGCCGTAGACCAACCCGGGGTTGATCTTCGAGAGCTCCTCGTAGCCGAGGCCCATGCGGTCCATCGTGCCCGGCCGGAAGTTCTCGACCAGCACGTCTGCGCGCTCGCAGAGCCGCTTGACCGCATCAAGGCCGCGCTCGTCCTTGAGGTTCACGGAGAAGCTGCGCTTGTTCAGGTTGGTGCAGATGAAGGTGATGCTGTCGACGAACGGCTCCGCGGTCAGCCGCGAGAAGTCGCCCTCGAGCGGCTCGACCTTGATCACGTCGGCCCCGAGGTCGGCCAGCAGCCGCGTGGCCACCGGGCCGAACGCGAACTGGCTGAAGTCGAGCACCTGCAGGCCGCTCAGCAGCCCCGGCGCCGCGCCGTTGCCTCCACCGTCGCTCGTTCCGTTTTCCGCCATGCTCGCCCCCTCGCGCTCGCGGTCCGCGCGCTCGCTGCCTGTTGTACCACCTTGCGGGCGGCATCGGGGAGCGGAGGCGACGGACGGGCCCGCGGCACCCTGTTTCGAGGGCTGGAATCGCCGCTCTCGCGGGCCGCACACCAGTGTGATACATTCGTGCAGGTGACGCCCACATTCGACTCGTTGGAAACCTCGCGCGAACTGCGCGCTGCCGGACTCGCCGAAGCGCAGGCCGACGCCATCGCCTCGGCGATCGCTCGTGGTATCAGCGAGCACTCCGCAACGAAGACCGACCTGGCGCTCACTGAGGAACGGCTGCGCTCGCACGCGCTGCGGCTCGCTCTCGCGCTGGGCGCTTTCCTCGCCACGACTATTGGCGTCGCGACGGGCGCGGTTCTGCGCGCCTTGTAGCGGCAACCCGCACCCTGGCAGCTCTCCCGATCACCCTAGCGCCGGACGCGGCTGCCCTTCGCGCAGTAGCGAGGGTCCGCGGATGCGCCCGTGGCGGCGAACTCGCGCGCCGCCTCGCAGGCGCGCAGCAGCTCCTCGTCGCGGTCGCGCGGGAAATAGTCGCTCGGCGTGCCCGCCGTGTAGGCGGCCACCAGCGCGCCGCCGAAAACCGCCGGGATCTCCGGCGAATCGTCGACGACGAAGTCAGGCGTGAGCGGGACGCCGAGCACCTCGAGCGCCGCCTCGTGGTCCGCGAGCGGCTTCTGGTAGCAGGCCTCCACCAGGTGCTCCAGCCCGTGCTCGCGGATCACCGCCGAGCGGTCGCCCGCGCCGGACCAGACGTGCACCCGGTGGCCCTCCTCCCGCAGCCGCTCGAAGACCTCGCGCGTCCACGGACGCAGCGAACCGTCGAGGCCGAGAATCGTGTAGTCGACGTCGAAGAAGATGTCGAGGGTGCGCATCGCGTCCAGTCGGAGCTAGTCGGCCGAGGGCAGCTCGCGCGGCGCGAGCAACTCCATCCGCCTGGCGCAGCAGTGGATCTCGCCCTCGCCGCGGCGGATGCAGAGCACCACGGTGCCGCACTCATCGCAGCGATAGCGGTGGCCGAGGTCGTTGACCACGGGCTAGCGCCTCGTGAGGGGCTTGTCGCAGCAGGTCAGATCGCCGCTGCCACCGGTGGTGACGATGAACTCGGAGCCGCAGCGCTCGCAGTAGTAGCGTTTGCCCGTCTGGTTCGCCATGCCCGCCCCTCGCACGCGCCCCGCGTTCCCGTGAACGGCATTATAGTGGCGCGTGCCGGTACGCCGGTACGCCGACACGCGACGAAGGAGCGACCCCGTGACGACAGAGCGCCGAGAACGACCCAGCACCTGGGGCAAGATCACCGACGCGGAGATGGAGCGCATCGCCCAGCGCTTCGCCTCCTGGCGGCCCGATGTGCCCTGGTGGCGCGACTGCACCCGCGACGCCTTCGAGCACTACGCGCTCGGCATCGGCAACGCCAACCCGCTCTTCCAGGACGAGGAGTACGCCGCGAACACCCGCTGGGGCGGGCTGGTCGCGCACCCGCTGTTCCTCGACTCGTTCGGCCGTCGCGCCGGACAGGGCGGTGGAGGATTCCCCGGCGTCCACGCCACGCACGCCTCGCTGTTCTGGACGTTCTACAAGCCCGTCACGCTGGGCCTGCGCATCCAGATGAAGAGCTGCATGTGGGAGCACTACCTCGCGCCCAGCCGCTTCGCCGGCCGCATGCTGGACGTCGTCCGCCGCCACGCCTGGGTGGACGAGGACGACGGCACGATGATCGCCAACAACTGGGGCCTCGTGAAGCGCTGGGAGCGCGACGCCGCACGCGGCCGCCGCGACACCGCCAGCCCGCACCGCGACTGGCGCCGCCACGTCTACACCGACGAGGAGCTGCAGGACCTCTGGGAGGCCTACGACGCGATCGAGGTCCGCGGCGCCGAGCCCCGCTACTACGAGGACGTCGCGGTCGGCGACAAGGTCGGCCCCTACATCACGATGCCCTACGTGGGGCGCGAGATCATCTCGTACTACATGGGCACCGGCGCGCCGTTCATGATGTCCAACACCAACATGTACAACTACTTCAAGCGCCACCCCGGCGCGAACGTGCCGGACCCGGACACGCAGACCCCGGACGTGCCGGAGCGCACCCACTACGACCAGCAGTTCGCGCGCTTCGCCGGATTCCCGGACATGTTCGACGTGCTCCAGCCGCGCAGCGGTTACGGCACCACGATGGTCACCAACTGGATGGGCGACGACGCCTTCCTGCGCGAGCTCTCGATGCTCGGCCGACGCCCGGTCGCCTACGGCGACGTCTGCTGGATCCACGGCGAGATCACGGAGAAGTTCCAGCGCGGCGACGAGAACCTCGTCAAGATCGTGATGGTCTACGACAGCCAGAAGTGGCGCGCCTCGTGGGGTCACGCCCTCGTCTCCCTGCCGTCTCGCGAGCGCGGCCCCGTGGTACTGCCGGAGCCGGGCATCGACCCGGAGACGGAGCCGTACGACAAGGAGAACCCGACGCCCGAGTACGCGAAGGAGATCCTCTACCAGCCGGAGCCTGACCTCCCGGACGCCGCCTTCATCAAGGACGAAGTCGGCGTCAGGTAGCGCCGATCCGGCCCCCTCTCCCTGGGGAGAGGGAACAGAAGCGGGCGGTACCGGGCCACCGGAGAAGATCGGATAGGCCGCCGCCGTGGAGATCGCCCTCGGGCTGCCGCAGATCGGCGCGCACGCCACGCGCGAGCACGTCATCGAGGTCGCCCAGGCCGCCGAGGAGGGCGGCTTCGACGCCCTCTCCGTGGCCGATCACGTGGTGATGCCTCGCGAGTACGTCTCGACGCACCCGGACCGGCCCGGCGGCGTGCTGCCCGCCCGCTACCGGCCTGATCGCAACCTGCTCGAGCCGCTCACGTTGCTCGCCTTCGCCGCCTCGGTGACCTCGCGCATCCGGCTCGGCACGGCGGTGCTGGTGCTGCCGATGCGCCATCCGGTGCTGCACGCCAAGATCCTCGCCTCGCTCGCCCGGCTCGCCGGGCCCGGCCGCGTCTACCTCGCAGCGGGGGTCGGCTGGGCGCGCGAGGAGTTCGAGGTGCTGTCGGCCCCCTGGCCGCGCCGCGGCGCGCGCGTCGAGGAGCAGGTCGCGCTGATGCGCGCGCTCTGGAGCGGCGAGCCGGTGGACCACCACGGCGAGTTCTACGAGGTGGACGGCTGGACCTCGCGGCCCGCCCCGCCCGCACCGATCCCGGTCTGGCTGGGCGGCGCGAGCGACGCCTCCTTCCGCCGCGCCGGGCGCATCGCCGACGGCTGGTTCGCCGGCATCTACCGGCTGCCGACCTACCGCGAGGACGCCGCCGCCGTGCGCCGCGCCGCCGAGGAGGCCGGCCGCGACCCGGCCGAGCTCACCTTCGGCCTCGGCGGCATGCCGCGCCTCGCCGCCGGGCAGGAGGAGGAGTGCGCCCGCGCCGCCCTCGAGGCCTCGAAACTCGGCGTGCAGCACGGCCGCATCGGCGTCGACGCCCGCCCCGGCGAGGCCGCCGAGTTGATCGCAGCCTTCGCCGCCGGCTACCTCGACGACCTGCACGCTGCGTGACGGCGCCGGAGCCTGAGGCGCGGCGCCGCGTCGAGGGCCGAGGTGACGCTGCTACCATTGCCGCCGCCGATGGCCGAGCCGCGGCGGCGGCCCGCGGAGAGGAGTGAGCGGTGGCGAACCCCATCGAGGCGTACCGCGACAAGCTGCGCACGCCCGCCGAGGCGGTCGCGCTCATCCCGGACGGGGCCTTCGTGTTCAAGGGCAACGCCGTGGGCGAGCCGCCCGCGCTGGTTCAGGCGGTGGCGGACCGTGCGCGCGCCGGCGGGTTCAGCAACCTGCGCATGTCCAGCCTGCTCCCGATGCGGGCCGCCTCCGAGTCCATCCTCGCGCCGGACCTCTCCGACGTGATCCACTGGGAGTCGCTGTTCGTGAACGGCTTCGACCGCGACGCCGTGCAGTCGGGCGCCGCACACTACATCCCGAACTACTTCCACCAGATGCCGCGGCTGCTGCTCGAGTTCATCGACGTCGGCGTGACGATGATCTGCGTCTCGCGCGCCGACCGGCACGGCTACATGAGCCTCGGCACCAACGTCGACACGCACAAGGCAGCGATCGAGGCCGCCGAGATCGTCATCGCCGAGGTCAACAACCAGATGCCGCGCGTCCACGGCAACTCCTGGGTCCACGTCTCGGAGCTGGACGCGATCGTCGAGCACGACGCGCCGCTCCCCGAGCTGCCCGCGGTACCCGAGCGGCCCGAGGACCAGGCGATGGGTCAGCTAATGGCGGAGGTGGTGCCGGACGGCGCGACGATTCAACTGGGCATCGGCGGCGTCCCCAACGCCCTCGCGAAGGCGCTCATGGGCCACCGTCACCTCGGCATCCATACCGAGATGTTCGTCGACTCGATGGTGGACCTGATCGAGAGCGGCGTCGCGGACGGCTCCCGGAAGACCTTTCACCCCGGCAAGGCGCTGTACGCCTTCGCCGCGGGCTCACGCCGCATGTACGAGTTCCTCGACGACAATCCAGTCATCGAGGCGCATCCCGTCTCCTACACGAACTTCCCGCCCAACATCGCGCGCAACGACAACATGATCTCCGTCAACTCCACGATCGAGGTCGACCTCACGGGCCAGTGCTGCTCGGAGTCGATGGGAGCGGCGCAGTTCAGCGGGACGGGCGGCCAGCACGACTACGCCCGAGGGGCGTTCGACTCGCGCGGCGGCAAGTCGATCATCGCCTTCTACTCGACGGCGAAGGGCGGGGAGGTCTCGCGCATCGTGCCGACGCTGACGCCCGGCGCCGTGGTCACGACGCCGCGCAACGAGGTGCACTGGCTGGCGTCGGAGTACGGCCTCGCGTGCCTGAAGGGCAAGACAACGCGCGAGCGGGCGTTGGCGATCATCGGCCTCGCCCACCCGCGGTTCCGCGACGAACTGACCGCCGCCGCACGGAAGCTCCGCTATCTCTAGCGCACCCCCTCGCACCCGCCCCGTTCCGAGCCCGAGGGCAGGCGAAACGCAGCACCGGAGCGCATCCCGCAGGTAGCCCGTGACGCGGGCCAGCGCTACATTCGATGTATGGCGGAAGCGGGTGGATCCGGCGGCGTGGGTGGGCTCAAGAGGCTCGTCTTGCGCGAGCGCCATGAGGCGCTCGGCGCGCGCTTCGCTCCCTTCGCCGGCTGGGAGATGCCACTCCAGTACGGCGGCATCGTCGGCGAGCACGAGGCCGTCCGCGAGCGCGTCGGCGTCTTCGATGTCTCGCACCTCGCGCGCGCCTGGGTGGAGGGGCCGCAGGCCGCCACACAGCTGCGCTCAGTCACCACCTTCGACGTGACCACGCTGCCCGTGGGCAAGGCGCACTACTCGCTCTACTGCAACGAGGCCGGGGGCATCGAGGACGACGTCTTCATCTACCACCTGCCCGGCGATCGCTGGCTGGTGATCCACAACGCCGCCAACGCCGACGCGGACTTCGAGCGCGTGCAGGCCGTCGCCGGCGACGCCGCCTCCGATGTGACGCCCGAGACCGTGATGCTCGCCGTGCAGGGCCCCGACGCCGTCGCGCTGCTGAGCAACGTGCTCGGCGAGGGCTTCGCCGCCCTCGAGGCGCGCGATTGTGCGGAGCTCGACTGGAACGGTACGCCCGTGCTCGTCGCGCGCACCGGCTACACCGGCGAGGACGGCGGCGAGTGCATCGTCGGCGCGGACCGGGCGGCGGACATCTGGGACGCCCTCACCGAGGGCGGCGCGTCGCCCGCCGGCCTCGGCGCTCGCGACACGCTGCGCCTCGAGGCCGCGCTGCCACTGCACGGCAACGACATCGACGAGACCACGCACCCCTTCGAGGCCGGGCTCGGCTTCGCCGTGACCCTCGACGACGAGGCCCCGTTCACCGGCCGCGAGGCCCTCGCCGCGCTGAAGGCGGAGCCTCGCACGAGGCGGCTCGCGCACCTCAAGGCGCAGGAGCGCGGGGTGCTGCGCTCGGGCTATGCGGTGCACGCGCCGGATGAGGAAGAGCCCGTCGCGAGGCTCACCAGCGGCGCCTTCAGCCCCAGCTTGCGGATCGGCATCGGCATGGCCTACCTTCCCGTCCAGCTTGCGAGTCCAGGCGTCACCCTCGAGGTCGATGTGCGCGGTCGCGCGCTCCCGGTCGAGGTCGTGCGGCGCCCGTTCTACCGGAAGCCGAGGCAGTCATGACGACGATTCCCGACGACCTGCGCTACACCAGCGACCACGAGTGGCTGCGCCGCGACGAGGCGAACCCCGACGAGGCCGTGATCGGCATCACGGACTTCGCCCAGGACCAGCTCGGCGACGTCGTCTACCTCGACCTCCCCGCCCCGGGCGACGAGATCAGCGCCGGCGACCGCTTCGGCGAGATCGAGTCCGTGAAGACCGTCTCCGACCTCTACGCCCCGATCAGCGGCGAGGTGCTCGCCGCGAACGGGGAGCTTGAGGAGCAGCCGGAGCTGGTCAACGACTCGCCCTACGACGAGGGCTGGCTGATCCGCGTGCGCATCGCGGACGAGTCCGAGCTCGACGATCTCCTCGACGCTGACGCGTACGGCGCGCAGCTTCCGGCGAGCTGACGTTGGCGTCCTCGTCGTTCGCGGGGTCGCCCCATCCGTACATCCCCGCCACCGCAGCCGATCGCGCGCGCATGCTCGACCGCGTCGGCGTCGAGGACCTCGACGCACTGTTCGCCGACCTCCCCGCCGCGTACCGCGACCCCGCGATTGACCTCCCGGCGCAGCTGACCGAGCCCGAGCTGATCGCGCTGCTCGAGGAGCGCGCGGCCGAGAACGCCGACCCGGGGCGGCCGAGCTTCCTCGGCGCGGGCGCGTACCGGCGCTCGATCCCCTCGATCGCCGCGCACCTGACCTCGCGCTCCGAGTTCGTCACGGCCTACACGCCGTACCAGCCGGAGATCAGCCAGGGCACGCTCCAGACCGCCTTCGAGTACCAGTCCGTCGTCTGCGAGCTGACCGGGATGGACGTCTCCAACACCGGCCTCTACGACGTCGCGAGCGCCACCGCCGAGGCCTGCCTGCTCGCCGCGCGCGCGACGCGGCGCGGCGCCGTCGCGCTGCTCGAGCCGATCCACCCCGGCGCCGCCGACGTGGTCCGCACCTACGCCTACGGCGCGGGCATCCGCGTCGACCTCGTGACCTCGGGCGACGAGGCGACCGAGGAGCACGCCTGCCTCGTGGCCCAGCAGCCGGACTTCCTCGGCGCGATCGTGGACCTCGAGCCGCTAGCCGAGGCCGCGCACGCGGCCGGGGCGCTGTTCGTGACGGTCGCCGACCCGTTCGCGCTCGGGCTGCTGCGCTCGCCCGGCGACGCCGGCGCCGACATCGTTACAGGCGAGGGTCGCGACCTCGCGGGCGCGCCGGCCTACGGCGGACCCTCGGTCGGCCTCTTCGCCGCGCGGCAGCAGTACCTGCGCCAGATGCCCGGCCGCATCGTCGGCCGCACGAAGGAGCTGGAAGCCCCGCCCGACGGCGGCGAGCCGCGCACCGGCTACGTGCTGACGCTGCAGGCGCGCGAGCAGTTCATCCGCCGCGAGCGCGCGACCTCGAACGTCTCGACGGCGCAGGCGCTGATCGCGCTCGCCTTCACCGTGACGGTGCAGGCGCTCGGGCCACGCGGCCTGCGCGAGGCCGCCGAGCTGTGCTACCAGCGCGCCCACGCCGCCGCCGCCCGCGTGGCGGCGCTGCCGGGCTACGAGGTTCCCGAGCGCGGGCCGTGGTTCCAGGAGTTCCTCGTGCGCGGCCCCGTTCCCGCGGCGGCACTCGCCACGGCGCTTGCCGAGCGCGGCATCACCGCCGGACTCGACGTCTCGGACCGGGCGGAGCCCGAGGCGCGCGACGCGCTGCTCTTCGCCGTCACCGAGGCGACGCCAGACGCTCACGTCGACGCGCTGATCGAGGCGCTGGCGGAGATCGGAGGGCAGGCATGAGTGCGCACCGGCCCCGCAGCGAGGACTTCGGCGCGCAGCTGAGCTTCGACCGAGGCACGCCCGGTCGCCGCGCCGTCGACGTGCCCTCGTGGGACGGGGAGCAGACGCCGCTCCCGGACGCGCACCTGCTGCGCGACGAGGTGCGGCTGCCGGAGCTGAGCCAGGGCGGCCTCGTGCGCTACTACACGGCGCTCTCCGCGCGGAACTACGGCATCGACTCCGGCACCTACCCGCTCGGCTCGTGCACGATGAAGTACAACCCGAAGGTCGACGACCTCGTGGCGTCGCTGCCGGGCTTCGCGACCGCGCATCCGCAGTCGCCGCCCGAGGAGGCGCAGGGCACCCTGCGCACCCTGCTGGAGCTGCGCCGCGGTCTGGCAGAGATCACCGGCCTGCCGCACGTGAGCCTCGCCCCCGCCGCCGGCGCGCACGGCGAGCTGGCAGGCGTGCTGATGATCACGCGCGCCCTCGAAGATCGCGGCGAGCTGGAGACTCGGCGGCGCATCCTGGTCCCGGACTCGGCGCACGGCACGAACCCGGCGACGGCCGCGATGGCGGGCTTCACGGTCACGCAGATCCCCACCGGCCCCGACGGCTCGCTGGACCGCGCGACGATCGAGCGCGAGCTCGACGAGACCGTCGCGGCGATGATGGTCACCGTGCCGAACACGCTCGGCCTCTGGGAGAACGGCATCGAGGAGGTGGCGGACCTCATTCACGAGGCCGGCGCCTACCTCTACGGCGATGGCGCCAACCTCAACGCGATCATGGGCCGCGTGCGCTACGGCGACCTCGGCTTCGACGTGGTGCACCTCAACCTGCACAAGAGCTTCAGCACGCCGCACGGTGGCGGCGGCCCCGGCGCCGGGCCGGTCTGTTGCAGCGAGGAGCTGGCTCCGTACCTGCCGACGCCGGTGCTCGAGGAGGACGAGGACGGCCTCGTGCGCCTCGTCGCGCCGGAGCGCAGCATCGGCCGCCTCCAGCAGTTCCACGGCAACGTCGGCGTGCTGATCCGCGCCTACGCCTACATGCGCGCGCTCGGCCTCGAGGGGCTGCGCGCGGTCTCCGGGCAGGCCGTGCTCAACGCCAACTACCTGCGCGTGCTGATGCACGGCCACTACGACCTGCCGTACGACCGCCCCGTGCTGCACGAGGTGGTGTTCTCCGGCACGCGCCAGCGCCGCGAGCACGGCGTGCGCACCTACGACATCGCCAAGCGGCTGATCGACCACGGCTTCCACCCGCCGACGGTCTACTTCCCGCTGATCGTCGAAGAGGCGCTGATGATCGAGCCGACCGAGACCGAGCCGCCCGAGGCGATCGAGGCGCTCGCCGAGGCGATGATCGCGATCGCCGGGGAGTCCGCCGAGGACCCCGACACCCTGCACGGCGCGCCCTGGACGGCGCCCCTCGGCCGCCTCGACGAGGCGACCGCCGCCCGCCGCCCGGTGCTGCGCTGGCAGCCCGACGAGGACGCCGGGTAGCCTCTCGGGCAGGGACACAGCAGAGAGGCGGCATCGTGGTCACGTCACGCAGCGAGGCACTGGCGGAAGTCTGGAACGCGCTCGGCGGTGATGCGGGCGACCTCGATCAAGTCCGCATCTCCAACGAGCAGCCGATGTACGCCTCGCACTTCGCGCTCGACAGCGCGGCAGCCGCGACAATCGGCGCCTCGGCGCTGGCGGCGGCGCGGGTCTGGTACGAGCGCACGGGGCGCTGGCAACAGGCGGAGATCGATGCGCGCCACGCCTCGGTCGCCTACCGCAGCGAACGACTGCTGCGCGCAGCCGGCAAGCCGGTGGGCGAGCAATGGCACGACGTCTCCGGCTACTACCCCACCGCCGACGGACGCTACATCCACCTGCACTGCAACTTCCCGCACTTCCGCGGACGCACGCTGGAGGTGCTGGGCGCCGAGGAGAACCGCGACGACATCGCGCGCGCCTGCGCGCAGTGGAACGCCTTCGACCTCGAGGAGGCGGTGATCGCGGCGCGCTCCTGCGCCTTCATGCTGCGCAGCCGTGACGAGTGGCACGCGCACCCGCAGGGCGAGGCGCTGGCCACGCTCCCGCTGCTCACCATCACGCGCCACGACGACGGCTCGCCGCCCGAGCCGTTGCCGGAGGCGCCCGCCTCCGGGGACGAGCTGCCGCTCAGCGGCGTGCGCGTGCTGGACCTGACGCGCGTGATCGCGGGGCCGCTCTGCGGCCGGACGCTCGCCTCCTATGGCGCGGAGGTGCTGCGCGTCGGCGCGGAGCACCTGCCGCTCTCGCGGCGGCTCGCCGCCGACACCAGCTTCGGCAAGCGCTTCGCCTTCCTCGACCTCCGTGAGGCCGAGGGGCAGGAGCGGCTGAGCGAGCTGGCGGCCGGGGCAGGCGTGGTGGTGCAGGGCTACCGCCCGGGCACGCTCGCCGGACGCGGCTACGGCTTCGAGGCGATCCGCGAGCTACGGCCGGGGATCGTCTACCTCTCGCTCTCCGCCTGGTCCGAGGCCGGTCCCTGGTCGCACCGCCGCGGCTACGACAGCCTCGTGCAGACCGCCTCCGGCATCGCCCTCGAGGGCGGCCTGCGCGCGGGCGAGGAGGTGCGCCCGCTGCCCGCGCAGGCCCTCGATCACTCGGTCGGCTACCTCGCGGCGGCGGCGGTGATGACGGCGCTCGCGCGCCGCGCTCGCGAGGGCGGCAGCTACGAGATCCGCGTCTCGCTCGCGCAGACCGGCCGCTGGTTCGACGCCCTCGGCCGCGTCGACGAGCCCGCGGAGCGCGACCCGGCCGTCGAGGACATCGGCGACCTCACCGCCCCGATGGCGAGCGACTGGGGCGACCTCAGTTACGTGCTTCCGGCGGGCGTGCTCTCGGAGACACCGCCGCGCTGGACGAGCCCGCCCCCGCTCCCCGGCGCCGACGAGGCAGCCTGGGCGGCGTAGGCGGCCGTGACAACGTCCGTCCTCGTTCTCGGCGCGAGCGGGTACGTCGGTACCCACCTGGTGCCGCGGCTGGCGGAGCGCGGCTACCGCGTGCGCGCTTCCTCGCGGCGACGCGACGCCCTCGAGGCGCGTGGCTGGGACGGCGTCGAGATCGCCGAGGCGAACGCGCTCGACCTGGTCGCGCTGGAGCGCGTGCTCGACGGCATCGAGGTCGCCTACTACCTCGTGCACTCGATGGCGGCCGGGCGCGACTTCGCCCATCGCGATCGCGAGGCGGCGGACCGCTTCCGCGCGGTGGCCGAGCGTGCGGGCGTCCGGCGCATCATCTACCTCGGCGGGCTGCAGCCCCCGCAGGCGGCCTCGCCGCACCTGCGCTCGCGCCGCGAGACCGGCGAGTACCTGCGTGCGGGCTCCGTGCCCGTCACCGAGCTGCGAGCCGGCATCGTCGTCGGCCCCGGCTCGGCCGCCTTCGAGGTGATCCGCGACCTCGTATACCACCTGCCCGTCATGGTCACGCCTCGTTGGGTGCGCTCGCGCAGCCAGCCGATCGCGCTCGACGACCTGCTCGAGGTTCTCGTGCGCCTGCCGGAACACGAGGAGACGGCGGGGCGCACCTTCGACGCCGTCGGGCCGGAGACGCTGACGTACGAGCAGCTGCTGCGGCAGTTCGCGGGCGTGGTCGGTAAGCAACTGCGGATCGTCCCCGTGCCCGTGCTCAGTCCCCGGCTCTCCTCGTGGTGGCTGGACCTCGTGACCTCGGTGCCGGCGAGCGTGGCGCGGCCGTTGATCGACGGACTGAAGCACGACCTCGTCGCAGAGCATCCGGACGAGCTGCGCGCAGTGATCCCGCACGAGCCGCGCAGCTACGAGCAGGCGGTGCGCGCCGCCCTCGAGGCCGAGGAGCAGGCGGCGATGCCGATCCGCTGGACGGAGGGCGCCTTCCGTTTCCGCCAGGAGCGGCACGACTTCTCCTACTACGGCAAGTCCGTCCGCCACACGGTGCAGAGCAGCGCGCCGCCCGAGGTAGCGTGGGCGCAGATCGCCGCGATCGGCGGCGACCGCGGCTGGTACCACGCGACCTCGCTCTGGCGGCTGCGCGGCCTGTTCGACCGGCTGCTGGGCGGGGTCGGGATGCGCCGCGGACGGCGCCACCCGAGCGAGCTGCGCGCGGGCGACCCGCTCGACTTCTGGCGCGTCGCGGCGGTGGAGCCGGGGCGGCGGCTGACGCTGGTCGCGGAGATGAAGCTGCCGGGCTCTGCCGTCCTCGAGCTCGCCGTGGAGCCGGGCGAGGGTGGCGGGTCAACGGTGCTGCTGCAAGCGCACTTCCACCCGGCGGGCGTCCTCGGGCTGCTCTACTGGTACGCGCTGTGGCCGATCCACCGAAGCATCTTCGCGGGGCTCCCGCGCGCCATCGCGCGCCGCGCCGAGGCGGCCGCAGGCGCGTAGCCGGACCGGGGCCTCGAGGGCAGGCGCGTGTCCTTTGTGGGGGGCGCTTTTTCGATCGGACGCGAGGATACCTCGCAGGCCCCCACACCCCCATCCCGGACGAGCACGCGCTGCGCGCGGCTCGGACC
>VXOS01000178.1 GCA_009839925.1 Chloroflexota bacterium | reverse complement strand
TGCTCCCCACTTCGATCGGTTGTTGCGCCCCCGAGAGTTCCTGCCCCGCGGGCATCGGACGAGCGCGCTGCGCGGCTCGACTGGATTCCGGCTTTCGCCGGAATGACGGGGTTGGGGAACCGGCCCTCCCGGCCCCTCTCCGTTACCGTCCACGCCGGGCTGCTTGAGCCCGGTCTCAAGCTTGTGGCGCACCTCGCGGCGGACGCGCGCCGCGATGGCCAACGGGGGGTAGGCGCCGCGCCTCAGTGCGCCTCGGCGACCAGGCCGGCCTCGGCGCGCTCGACGAGGGTGCGCAGGGCGGCGTGCGGTGGGGCGGCGAGCTGCGGATCGGCCTCGAGCAGCGCCTCCGCCTCGACGCGGGTGGTGTCGATCAGGCGCGCGTCGAGCAGCGAGGCGACGCGCAGCGAGGGCGTTCCGGCCTGGCGCGTGCCGAACAGCTCGCCCGGTCCGCGCAACTCCAGGTCCGCCTGCGCGAGCGCGAAACCGTCGCGGTTGCCCGCCACCAGCGAGAGCCGCTCTTGCGCCTCGGGCGAGGGGTCGTCCGCCAGCAGGTAGCAGGTCGAGGGGTGCTCGCCGCGGCCGACGCGCCCGCGGAACTGGTGCAACTGCGAGAGCCCGAAGCGGTCCGCGCCCTCGATCAGCATCACCGTCGCGTTCGGCACGTCGATCCCGACCTCGACGACGGCGGTGGAGACGAGGATCGAGGCCTCGCCCCGCGCGAAGCGCTGCATCACGGCGTCCTTGTCGCGTCCGGACATGCGCCCGTGCAGCAGCGCGATGCGGTCCGCGAGGTCCGGGAACTGCTCGCGGCAGAGCCGTTCGTACTCCTCGGTGGCCGCGCGCGAGACGACGGCGTCCGAGCCCTCGACGAGCGGGCAGATCACGAAGCCCTGGCGGCCCGCCTCGACCTCGGCGCGCAGCGCGGCGAAGGCCTCGCCGCGATCGTGCGGCGGCAGCCACGTTGTCTCGATCGGCGTTCGGCCGGGCGGCAGCTCGTCGATCACCGTCAGATCGAGGTCGCCGTAGATGGTGAGCGCAAGCGAGCGCGGGATCGGCGTCGCCGTCATCACCAGCAGGTGCGCGGTCGAGGCCGCCTCGACGCCCTCTTCATCCGTGCGCTCGGGCTGGCGCAGGGCCGAGCGCTGCATCACGCCGAAGCGGTGCTGCTCGTCGACCACGGCGAGGCCGAGTCGCTGGAAGTCGACGCCCTGCTGGATCAGCGCGTGCGTGCCGACGATCAGGTGCGCGCCGCCGTGACGGATCGCCTCGAGAGCGTCGCGGCGCTCCTTCGCGCGCGTCGAGCCGGTGAGCAGCACAACGCGCAGCGGGAGCGGCAGGAAGGGCAGGCTGACGACGCCGTTGAGCGGCGGCTCCGGCTCGCCGGAGAGCACGCCGCAGATCGTGCGGAAGTGCTGCTCGGCCAACACCTCGGTGGGGGCCATCAGCACGGCCTGGTGGCCCGCGGCGACCGCGCCGATCATCGCCGCGAGGGCGACGACCGTCTTGCCCGATCCGACATCGCCCTGCAGCAGCCGCGCCATCGGCTGCTCCCGCGCGAGGTCCTCGAGCATCGCGTCGAGGGCGGACCGCTGCGCCTCGGTCAGCTCGAAGGGCAGCGTGCCGAGGAACTCCTCGATCGCCTCGCGGCCGGCGAACGCAGGCGCGTCGCCGTGCGATCGCCACTCGCGCTTGCGCCGCACGACGCCGATCTGGATCGCCAGCAGCTCGTCGAAGGCGATGCGCCGCCTCGCGACATCGAGCGCCGCCTTGCTGTCCGGGTAGTGCATCTGCCGCGTCGCCTCGACGATGCCCGGCAGGTCGTGTTTCGCGCGCAGCTCCTCGGGCAGCGTCTCCGGCAGCCGCTCGGCGAAGCGATCGAGCAGCCCCGCGATCGTCGTGCGGAGCGTCCGCTGCGCCAGGCCCTGCGTCGAGGGGTAGACGGGCACCAGGCGGCCGGTCTCGCGCTGCTCGCCGCCGAGCTTCTCGAAGGCAGGATTGTCGATCGTCGGGCGGCCGCGATAGGCCTTGACCGTGCCGGAGAGCGCGATCTCGGTGCCGGGCGGGAGCTGCTGGGCGAGCCAGGGCTGGTTGAACCAGACGACGCGCAGGCGCGCGCCGGTCTCGTCCGTGATCGTCGCCTCGCAGACCTGCATCCGCCCGCCGCGTCCCATCCGCACCGGGCGGGCGCGGTCGACGGCGCCGCGCACCGTCTGCTCCTCGCCGACGCGCAGCGCGGCGATCGGCACGGTCACGGAGAAGTCGTGGAAGCGGTGCGGGTAGTGCCGCAGCGCGTCACCGACGGTGCCCAGGCCGAGCCGCTCGAGGCGGTCCAGGTTCCTCGCCCCGAGCCGCGTCCCGGCGCGCGCGATCGGCCACTCGAGGGCGGCCTCGCCCTCGGGGATCGGATCGGGGGGCGGCTTGCGCGGTGCGGCCTTGCGGCGCGGCGTGGCGCCCTCGGGGGGCGCGGGCGGCGAGGTGGCCGGGGCGCGCTTGCGAGGGCGCGTTGCGGCGGGTGCGCCATTCGTGGCGCGGCCCTGCTCCTGTGCGATCGTCGCGCGCGCGCGGCGCAGCCAACTCCTCCGCCCCTCGGCGTCGAGGGAGCGATAGCCCGCGGCAGGGAGCGCGGCGACCATCCGCAGCAGCGGCGAGCGCGGTGGCTCGTCGCGGGCCTGGAGGCGCAGCAACTCGTCGAGGCCGCCCTCGACGAGCGTGTCGGCGCAGCCCGAGCGGAGCTCGCCTTCGAGCACCGCCGCGAGGCGCGCGAGGTCGGCGGTCATGCCGCAGCGGCGACCGGGGAGAGTACTGCGACGACTGCGAGCAGCCCGGGACCGACGTGCACGCCGATCGCGGGCCCGACCTGGCCCTGCATCACGGGCGCACCGGGCGCGTTCTCGCCGAGTCGGCTGGCGAGGTCGGCCGCTTCGTCCGGGGTGGTCGAGTGGAGCACGGCAAGCTGCTCGATCGAGCCGAGCGCGGCTGTGCGGCGGATCACCTCGGCGACCGCCTTCTTCTTCGTGCGCACGCGCCCGACCGGGACGATCACGCCGTCCTGGATCGCCAGCAGCGGCTTGACGCGCATCAGGCCGCCGAGCATCTCCTGCGCGCGCCCGATGCGGCCGCCGCGGCGCAGGTATTCGAGCGTATCGACGAGGAGGAAGTTCTCCGTCCGCTCGAACTGGTCCAGCACTCGGTCACGCGCCTCGTCGAGGCTCGCGCCGGCCGCGACCGCCTCGGCCGCCGTGATCGCACCCAGACCGAGCGCAAGCGTCGCGCTCTCCGAATCGACAGTCTCGATGCGCACGCCCTCGACCTGCTGCGCGCCCTGGCGCGCCGAGGCGAGCGTCCCGCTCAGCTTCTCCGAGACGTGGAGCGAGAGGATCTCCGTCGCGCCCTCGTCCTTCAGCTGCTGGTAGACGTCGCGGAACGCGCCGGGCGAGGGCTGCGAGGTGGTCGGCAGCTGGGACTCGCGAGCGAGCCGCTCGAAGAACGTGTCGGAGTCGATGTCCACGCCGTCGAGCAAGTGCTCGTCGCCGAAGAAGACGCTCGCGGGGACGATGGTGATTCCGTGCTCCTCGGCGAGGTCGCGCGGGATGTCACAGGTCGAGTCGGTAACGATTCGGATGCTCATCGGGCGTGGTCCTTCCGTGTGCTGGCTATTCGAGGCTGACGAGGTACGGGTAGTGCGGCTGTCCGCCCGTGTACACCTCGACCTCGAGATCTTCGTGCGCGTCCTCAAGCAGCTCGGGCACTCGATCCGCCGCGCTCGCGGGCGCGTCCACCCCGAGGTAGACGGTCGCCAGTTCGAGCATATCGTCGGACTCCAGCGCCCGCGCGACGCCGGCGAGCAGGGCGTCGTCGACGTCCTCCGCGCGCGCGACGAGGCGGCCGTCGAGGATCGCGATTGCGTCGCCCGCCGTCACGCGCACGCCGTCGGCGGTCGCGTCGCGGACCGCGCGCGTGACCTCGACGCAGCGGGCGGCGGCGGCGGCGTTGCCAAGCGCCACTTCGAGCGCCTCGGGTGGCTCGCTGGGCACGAAGCTGAGCGCCGCCGCGAGCCCGGCGGCGACGGTGCGCGCGGGGACGACGCTGATCAGGTCGGGCTCCTGCTGCGCGGCCTGCTCGGCGGCGAGCAGGACGTTGGAGTCGTTGGGGAGGATGAAGACGCGGTCCCGGCCCGCGCGGCGTGCGGCCTCGAGCAGCTCGCCCGCGCTTGGGTTGTTCGTCGCGCCGCCGCTCACGATCCGGGTCACGCCGAGGTCGCGGAAGTGCGCGGTCAGGCCCGGGCCCTGCACGACGGCGACGAGGCCGACCGGAGGCGCCGGAGCGTCGTCGTCCTCGGCATCCTCGTGGCCCGCGGCCCAGGTCTCGTGCTGCGCCTGCATGTTGTCGACCTTGACGCTCTGCAGGCCGCCGTGCGCGGCGCCCTTCGAGAGCGCGACGCCGGGGTCCTCCATGTGCACGTGCACGCGCAGCGCCGAGGGGTCGCCCACGACGAGCACGGACTCGCCCTCGGCCTCGCTCAGCTCCGCGGCAAGCACGGCTCGCTCGAGCCCCTGCCCCTGCACGATGTACTCGACGCAGTAGCCGTGGCCCTCGTGCTCGACGCCGCCGAGGTCCACCGCTCCGGTCGGGGCGGGTGGCGGCTCTGGCAGCGCCTCGCCGCGCACGCCGTAGAGCAGGCCTGCGAGCACGACGGCGACGCCCTGCCCGCCGGCGTCCACGACGCCGGCCTCCTGCAGCCGCGGAAGCAGATCCGGCGTGCGCTCCACGCTGGCCTCTGCCTCCTCGAGCGCGACCGCCAGCAGCTCGTCGAGAGCGAGCGCGGCGTCGGCGTCCGCGGCGACCGCGGCCGCCTCGCGCATGACGGTCAGCATCGTGCCCTCGACGGGCTCGGGCACGGCGCCGTAGGCGACATCCGAGGCGGTGCTGAGGGCGGCGCGCAGCTCCGCGGGGCCAAGCGTCTCAACGCCCTCGAGGCCGTCGGCGAAGCCGCGCAGCATCTGCGAGAGGATGACGCCGCTGTTGCCGCGCGCGCCGAGCAGCGCCGCGTCGGCGAGCGCCTTGCTGATCACGCCGACGCCGCCCGACTCGGGCAGGGTGGCGTTCGCCGCGCGCAGGGTGAGCAGCATGTTGGTCCCGGTGTCGCCGTCCGGCACGGGGTAGACGTTGATCGCGTTGAGCGCCTCGCGGTTGGCCTCGAGCCAGAGTTCGGCGACCTGCAGGGCGTGGCGCAGGTCCGCGCCTTCGAGGGCCGTGGCGGTCTCTGCGCGGGTCGAGGTCATGGGCTGTTGCGTCCTCGTTTGCCTCGCTCGTGCGCGCCTGCGGCGGCATGGCGCAGCACCCGGTCCGGTGCTACGCTCTGATCCCGCTCAAGCATAGCGCGAGCCGCGACAAAGAGAGCTGGCGTCTCATGGCCTCCGGAAAGTGCGACCTCTGTCCGAAGCGCACCGCCTTCGGCCGCAACATCCGGCACAAGCACTCCGGCCGCTGGGAGCGCAAGGCCCAGCGCACCAACCGCGAGTTCCGCCCCAACGTGCAGAAGAAGCGCGTGCTGATCGACGGCCGCTGGAAGCGCGTAAACGTCTGCACGCGCTGCCTGCGCACGCAGCTCAAGCGCCTCTCCGAGGGCAAGCCCGCGATCCCCTCGGCCAGCACCGCCTCCGTCTGACCGCCCGCCGACCCTCGCACCTGACCTCGACCCGGGTTCCGCGCGCGCGTCAGCCCGCGAGAGACCTTCGCACCGCTCGCACAAGCCCGATCCGGCCCCCTCTCCCTGGGGAGAGGGTGGGGGTGAGGGGGAGGACTCCCGTCTGCCCCGAGAGCTCCGATGGCGCAACGCAATCCCGGAGGGCGGACCCTCCCTCACCCTAGCCCTCTCCCTCGGGGAGAGGGGACCGGCAGGGATGCGCTGCTGCCCTGAGGAGAGGATTACCCAAAGGGCTCCTCGAGGGCAGTGCGCAGCGCGGCGAGCGCGGCTTGCGGCGTCTCGTTGGGGTTGTAGACCGCCGAGCCGGCTACGAGCAGGCTCGCGCCCGCCTCCGCGCACTCGCGGGCGTTATGCGCCTTCACGCCGCCATCGACCTCGATCACCGCGTCGCTCCCGAGCGCGTCGAGGGCGGCCCGCAGCTCGCGGACCTTGTCGAGCAACTCCGGGATTAGCTCCTGGCCGCCACGTCCGGGGTAGACGAGCATCACCGTCACCTCGTCGAGCTGCGGCAGCCACGGCTCCAGCGCCGAAACGGGTGTGAGCGGGCTGATCGCGATGCCGACCTCGCAGGACAGCTCGCGCGCCCGCGCGATCTCGCGCTGCGGCTCGTTCGTCGCCTCGAGGTGGAAGATCAGCCGTCCGGCGCCCGCCTCGGCCAGCGGCTCCAGCTGCTCGAGCGGGTCGGCGACCATCATGTGCACCTCGATCGGAAGCGAGACCGCCTCGCGCACGGCCTCGACGATCAACGGGCCGAAGCTGATCTGCGGGACGAACTGCCCATCCATCACGTCGATGTGCATCACGTCGGCGCCGCCCGCCTCGGCGGCCGCGACCGCGTCGGCGAGGCGCCCGAGGTCTGCCGTGAGGATCGAGGGCGCGATGCCGACACGCCGCGCTGCCTCGCTGCTCACTCCGACTCCTCGGCCGCGAGCCGCGATCGAGCGGCCTCGCGCTGCCGCGCCACCGCGTCGGGCGCGGTGCCGCCGGTCGCGCTGCGCGCGGCCAGCGCCGCCTCGAGGCCGAGCGCGGGCGGCTGCTCGGCGAAGACCGGGTGCGCCTCGGCGAACTCCTCGGGCGTGAGATCGTCGAATGTGCGGCCCTCCTGCTCGCAGCGCGCGACGAGCGCGCCGATCACCTCGTGCGCCTCGCGGAAGGGCACGCCGCTGCGCACGAGCTGGTCGGCGAGGTCGGTGGCGAGCGCGAAGTTCGCGACCGCCGCCGCGCGGCCGCGCTCGGCGTCGAAGCGCAGCGAGGGCAGCATGGCGGCCACCACGGCCAGCGAGTCGAGCAGCGTGTCGACCGTGTCGAACAGCGGCTCCTTGTCCTCCTGCAGGTCGCGGTTGTAGGCGAGCGGCTGGCCCTTGAGCAGCGTCAGCGCCTGGACGAGGTTGCCGATCACGCGCGCGCTCTTGCCCCTCGCCAGCTCCGCGACGTCCGGGTTGCGCTTCTGCGGCATGATGCTCGACCCCGTCGAGAAGGCGTCGTCGAGGCTCACGAGGCCGAACTCGGCCGAGGCCCAGAGCACGATCTCCTCGGAGAGCCGTGAGAGGTGCGTCATCGCGAGCGCCGCCGCCGCGTGGAAGTCCACCACGAAGTCGCGATCGGAGACGGCGTCGAGCGAGTTCGCCGAGACGGCCTCGAAGCCCAGCTCCCGCGCCACGAAGTCGCGGTCGATCGGGTAGCCGACGCCTGCGAGGGCGCCCGAGCCGAGCGGCAGCACGTTCGCGCGCCCTCGCGCCTGCCGCAGCCGCTCGGCGTCGCGCGCGAACATCTCCTCGTAGGCGAGCAGGTGGTGGGCGAGGAGCACGGGCTGCGCGCGCTGCAGGTGCGTGTAGCCGGGCACGACCGTCTCCACCTCGCGCTCGGCGAGGTCGATCAGCGCGCCTCGCAGCGCCCGCAGGCGCGCGGCGGCCTCGTCGCAGGCGGCGCGCACGAACATCCGCAGGTCGGTCGCGACCTGGTCGTTGCGCGAGCGGGCGGTGTGCAGCCGCCGCGCCGGCTCGCCGATGCGCTCGGCGAGCGCGGCCTCGATGTTGAGGTGGATGTCCTCGCGATCGTCCCGGAACTCGAAGCTCCCGGCCTCGATCTCCGTCTCGATGGCGCGCAGG
Source organism: Chloroflexota bacterium (assembly GCA_009839925.1). Lineage (GTDB taxonomy): Bacteria > Chloroflexota > Dehalococcoidia > UBA2979 > UBA2979 > VXMT01. Next base: position 13,765 of record VXOS01000178.1, on the reverse strand, counting down.
CCATCGACGATCGCGTCGCGGTCGGCGTCCTCGATGATGCCCTGCTTCGCGAGCATCCGCGCGTGCGCGATCGAGCCCGCGATGTCCTCGCGGTAGAGCCGCCTATCGAAGGCGATGGACGCGGTGTAGGCCTCGACGAGCGCGTCGGTAGGCGCGCTGAAGCGCCCGCCCCAGAGCTTGCCGCCCCCCTGCTGCCCGGCCTCGTCCGCCATCGTTCGAGGCTAGCACCGCGCGAGCGTCAGGTGCGAGCGGGGGCGGGTCAGGCAGCGAGCGGCGCCAGCAACTCGAGCAGCTCCGCCATGCTCTCGATGTCGCGGCCAACGGCTGCCGCGTCGAGATGTCGCTTGCGGCGATAGTAGTTGCCGTGCAGGTCGTTGGCAGTGGCGCGCAGACCTGGCAGGAGGTCGTCGCCGGTCAGTCGCCAGGCGCGATTAAGCACAACGCTGAAGTCTGCGTGGGTCTCGTACTCCCAGCCCTGGGCCGCGGCCACGGCCTTCGCCATGTGCGAGGCCGCCCCCCAGCCCTTCTCGGAGGCCTGATGCAGGTCGTCCGCGGCCAGGTATTCCCGGGCCTTCGCCAGGAACTCGTGCGCCTGCGCGGCGTGGTCCGCTACCTCGACGGGATCGACGGCTGCCATGACACAAGGTTAGCACTGCGCGCCCGCGACGCGCGAGCGAGACAGGGTGCCCGGCTACTCCTCGCCGGGTGCGGCGAGGCGCAGCGGGTCCGGGGACTCGCGCAGCAGCTGCTGGCGCGCCTGCACCTCCAGCGGGAGGCCCCACAGCTTGATGAAGCCCAGCGCCGCCTGCTGATCGAAGGCGTCGTCGGAGCCGTAGGTCGCCAGCTCGAAGTGGTAGAGGCTGGCATCCGAGGCGACGCCGACCGCCTCGGCGTGGCCTCGCCAGAAGCGCAGCCGTACCTCGCCCGTCACGTGGCGCTGCGTGGAGTGCACGTAGGCGGCGAGGTCCTGGTGGTGCGCGCTGAACCACAGGCCCTCGTAGACGAGGTCCGCGTAGTCCTGCGCGATCCGCTCCTTCATGCGCTGCTGCTGCTTGCTCAGCGTCAGCGTCTCCAGCTTGCGGTGCGCGGCCAGCAGTGCGACCGCCGCCGGCGCCTCGTAGACCTCGCGCGACTTGATGCCCACCAGGCGGTTCTCGACCATGTCGATGCGCCCGACGCCGTGCGCGCCCGCGATCTCGTTGAGCCGCTCGACGAGCGGCACCGGCGCGAGCGCCTCGCCGTCGAGGGCGACCGGCACGCCGTGCTCGAAGCGCAGCTCGACGGTGGCCGGCTCGGCGGGTGTGGCGTCGAGCGGCTGGGTCCAGGCGTAGGCGTCCTCGGGCGGGACCAGCCACGGGTCCTCAAGCACGCCCGCCTCGATCGCCCGGCCCCACATGTTCTCGTCTACGGAGAACGGGGACGCCTCGCCGCTCTCGACAGAGATGCCGTGCTGGCGGCAGTAGGCGAGCGCCTCGTCGCGGGTCCACTCGTTCTCGCGCGCCGTCCCGACGATCGCGAGGTCCGGGGCGAGCGCCCGCAGCGCGACGTCGAAGCGCACCTGGTCGTTGCCCTTGCCCGTGCAGCCGTGCGCGACGGCCGCCGCGCCCGTCTCGCGCGCCTTGTCGACGAGCAGCTTCGCGATCAGCGGCCGCCCGAGGGCGGTCGCGAGCGGGTAGGCGCCCTCGTAGACGGCGTTCGCCGCCAGCGCGGGGAAGGCGAAGTAGCGCAGGAAGTCCTCGCGCGCGTCGACGACCGCGAACTCCTTCGCGCCCGCCTCACCGGCGCGGCGCTCGGCGCCCTCGAGGTCGCCGACGTTGCCCAGATCGGCCAGCAGGCAGACGACCTCGTAGTCGCGCTCCTCCTGCAGCCACTTGACGGCGGCCGAGGTGTCCAGCCCGCCCGAGTAGGCGAGGACGATGGTGTCGCTCACGGCCCGCCTCCGATCACAACTGTCTCTCCGCTCAAGCTGTGGCTCCGCTCATGCGCCGACCACCAGCGGCGAGGCGATCTCGATCATGACGCCGTCGGGATCGCGCACACAGGCGGTGGTCTGGCCCCAGGGTTGCTCGCTCGGCGGCGACAGCGGTGTGGCGCCGGCCTCGATCGCCCGCTCGTAGTCGGCCGCCACGTCGTCGCTGCGGAAGGAGATGGTGAAGCCGGGGGCGGGCTCGTCCGGGTCGCTCTCGCGGATCGGCGCGGGCATGTGCACCGCCGCGAAGCGGTTCGAGGCGAAGGCGAGCGCCGTCGATCCCGTCTCCAGCTCCGCGTAGTCCTTCGTCTCGACGATAAAGCGCAGCTCTAGGCCGAAGGCGCGCCGGTAGAAGCGCACGGCCGCCTCGACGCTCTTGACGTAAACGATCGTCCAGCCCAGTTCCACGGCTCGAGTCTCCCGTGGGCGACGGCCCGGCTAGGCGGTGACCTCGGTGATCGCAGCGTCGAGGATCTCGACGCAGCGGTCGACCTCCTCGGCGCTGACGTTCAGCGGCGGCATCAGCCGCACCACGTCCGGCCGCACGGGGTTGAGCAGCAACCCGCGGCCCACCGAGTTCACCACCACGTCCGGCGCGATCGCGTCGTTGAGCTCGAGGCCGATCAGCAGGCCGCGGCCGCGCACGCCCTTGACGACGGCGTGCTTCTCGCCGAGCGCGCCGAGGGCGCGCGCCGCTTGGGCGCCCCGCTCGCGCACGTTCTGCAGGATGTCGCTCTCGATGACGCGCCGCACCACGTGAGCAGCGGCGGCGGTGGCCAGCGGCTGCCCGCCGAAGGTGCTGCCGTGGTCGCCCGGCTCGAAGACGTTGGCGCTCTCCTTGCAGAGCAGCGCGCCGATCGGCACGCCGCCGCCGAGGGCCTTCGCGCTCGTCATCACGTCCGGCTCGATGCCGGCCTGCTCGTGCGCCCAGAGGGTGCCGGTGCGGCCCATTCCGACCTGGATCTCGTCGAGGATCAGGAGCAGCTGCTGCTCGTCGCACCACTCGCGCAGCTTGCGCAGGTAGTCGTCGCTGGGAACGATGATCCCGCCCTCGGCCTGGATCGGCTCCACCATCACCGCGGCAGTCTGCGGCGAGGTCGCCGCCTGCACGGCCTCGATGTCGTCGAAGTCGACGTGCACGAAGCCGGGCACCAGCGGTTCGAACGGCTCGCGGTAGGCGGGGGTGCCGGTCGCCGCGACGGTCGCCATCGTGCGGCCGAGGAAGCCGTTGTGCGTCACGATGATCTCGCCCGCGCCGTTCTTGCGGACGCCGCCCCACTTGCGCGCCAGCTTGAGCGCGCCCTCGTTCGCCTCGGCGCCCGAGTTCGCGAAGAAGACACGGTCCATCGGCGAGTTTTCGATCAGCAGTTGCGCGAGCTCGATCTGCGGCTCGCTGAAGAAGATGTTGGAGCAGTGGATCAGCGTGCCGGCCTGCTCGCTGATCGCCTGGGCCAGCCCCGGGTCGGCGTGGCCGAAGGTGTTGGTCGAGATGCCTGCGACGAAATCGAGGTACTCCTTGCCGTCGCTGTCCCAGACGCGGGTGCCCTCGCCGCGCACGAGGGTGACCGGCAGCCGCCGCGCGGCCTGCATGTAGAGCTGTGCTTCCAGGGCCTGAATCTCATCGCTCACGCGTACGCTCCCGTACTGATCGCTGCGTGTGTACTCCGTGCTTGCGCGGTCGTCCGGCTGCCGAGGCGCGCCGGGCGCGCTACTCGCCTCCGCTCTGCTCGATCTGCTCGAGGATCGCGCGCAGCCGGTCCAGCTCGGCCTGCGCGGCGTCGGCCGCCTCCTGCGCCTGGCGCAGCAGCTCGCCGAAGTCGCCCGAGGGCGCGATCGGGGCGGCTGTGTCTCTGTCATCGCCGCCGGCCGACGGCTGCGGCGCGATCGTGCCGTCGCTCCCGGGCAGGCTCGATGCGCGCCGGCCGAAGACCACGTCCAGCGCGCGCTCGAAGGTCGGTTCCATGGCAATGTTGTTGCCGTTGGCCACCACCACGCGCCGCAGCTCGGGGATGCGCGAGCTGTCCGCCTGCAGGTAGATCGGTTCGATGAAGAGGAACGACTCGCCGAGCGGGATCATCAGCAGGTTCCCGCGGATCACCTCGGAGCCCGCGCCCTCCCAGAGCGTGAGCTGCGCGGAGATGCCCGGATCCTGGTCGATGCGCGCCTCGATCTGCGCCGGCCCGAAGACGAGGTCGTCGGTGGGGAAGCGGTAGGCGCGCAGCTTGCCGAGGTTGTCCCCGTCCGAGCGTCCGGCGAGCCAGGCGATGGTGTTCTGCTTGTTGCGCGGCGTGAAGGGCAGGATCAGCGAGAACTCCTCGGCCTCCTCGCCCGGCAGCTTCATGATCACGTAGTAGGGCTCGAGCGGCTGCTCCTGCTGGCGGAACTTCTCCGTCGGCACGGCCCAGAGATCCTCGCCGATGAAGAAGGTGCGGGGATCCTGGATGTGGTAGCGCAGGTACTGCTCGGCCTGCAGCCGGAACAGATCCTCCGGGTAGCGCAGGTGAGCACGAATCGACTGTGGCATCTCGCTGACGGGCGTGAACATGTCCGGGAAGATCTTCGCCCACGTCGCGACGATCGGGTCGTCCTCGTCGATCAGGTAGAAGGTCATGTCGCCGGTCTGCGCGTCGACGACGACCTTGACGCTGTTACGGACGTAGTTGATGGAGCCGAGGTGCTGGGAGTAGGGGTAGCTCCCGGATGTCGTGTAGGCGTCCTGGATCCATGTCAGATCGCCGTCGATCACCACCAGGTAGGGGTCCGAGTCCAGCTCGAGGAACGGCGCCACCTTGCGGATGCGGTCCCCGAGCGAGCGGTGAATCAGCAGCCGCGAGTCGGAGTTCAACTGACCGGAGATCAGTACGTTTCGGTCGCCCAGCTCCCAGGCCAGCGCGAAGCGTCGCAGGATATTGGAAAGTGCGATGCCGCGGTCCGGCTCGTAGAACGTCTCTACGGTCGTGTCGCCCGTCGGGTAATCGAACTCCGGCTCGTTCGTGTTGACGATCACGTAGTGGTTGGTCAGCTCGCCGAAGTAGATGCGCGCGCCGTCTTCCGTGATCGGCACCTCGTCGCCGACGGGCGGGATGTCGCCGGTGAGCAGCACCGGCAAGCCCTCGGTGGTGATCTCGTTGACCCGCGCGACCACCGCGCCGTAGCCGTGGGTGAACTGGAGCCGTTGCTGCGTCCAGCCGGACCCACCGGTCTGCGTCGCGCGCCGCAGGTCGAGCTCGCGTGGCGCCAGCATCACCTGCCTCAACTGGCCCTCGATGGTGTAGCGATCCACGTCGATGTCCTCGAACTGGTAGAGCGGGCGGATCGACTGGATCTGATTGAAGGTGTCACGCATCGGCCGCGGGTCGAGCAGGCGCACGTTGTCGAGCGTCGCCTGGTTCGCGGCGATCTCCTCCTCGGTGACGGCAGGCTCGGCTGGGAAGGTGGTTTCCACGATCTCGTTGAGGCCCCAGGCGAGGCGGGTGCCCTCGATGTTGCGGCCGATGAAGCGTTGCTCCTTCTCCAGCTCGTTGGGGTCGACCTGGAAGGACTGGACGAAGGAGGGGTAAATGAAGCCGCCGACGATACCGGCGATCACCCAGAGGCTGACGGCGAAGGCGGGTGCGCGCCAGGTGCTGCTGAGCAGCGAGTTGGCGATCGTGACCAGCCCCGCGAACGCACCGAGGGCGACCAGCACGTAGCGCGCCGGCAGCCGCGCGTTGATGTCCGTGAACGTCGCGCCGGTCACGATGCCGCCCGGCGAGGTCGCGAGGTCGAAGACGGCGAGGTACGACCCGGCGGCGATGACGAGCAGGATCAGCCCGCCAAGCAGGGAGATGTGGATGCGCATCCCGCGCGTCATCCGCACCTCGAAGCGCTGCAGCGAGAACGTCAGCCCGTAGACCGCGCCCGCCCCCAGCACGGAGAGCACAAGCAGCGAGAGCACCCAGCCCTGGATCAGGTGATAGGCCGGCAGGGTGAAGAGGTAGAACGAGACGTCCCGCCCGAACGCCGCATCCTCGATGCCGAACTCGACGCCGTTGAGCCAGATCAGGATCGTCTCCCACGACCCGGCCGCAACGCCGCCAAAGATGATCGCGATGAAGATCGTCAGCGCCGTCAGGCCGACCGTGACGACGCGACGGATCGCCGTCGCGTCGATGTCCTCGATGAACGACTCCTCGACGCCCTGCGGGGCGAGCCGGCGGGCCAGCCAGAGGTTGAAACCGAGCACGAGCCCGGAGGCCACCGTGCCGATCGCAAGCAGCGAGATGCGCGCCGTCAGGACCCGCCGGAAGTTGCCCTCGTACTCGACGGACTCGAACCAGAGGAAGTCGACGTAGATCGACTTCGCCCAGCTGGCGACGACGAACAGCACGACGAATGCGGCGGCGACGCCGACCCAGCGCAGCGGTACGGGAGAACGGAAGCCCGATCCTCCGAGGCGGAACGGTTCGGGCGGCGGGCCCAGATCGTCGCGGTCGTCGCGGTCGTCAAAGAAGCCCAGTTTCAGCTCCTCACTCGCGTGCCCGGGGCCTCCCCGGAGGCGATCCGTTCCAGTGTATGCGGAAGGCGGCCGTTGGCCACATGCGCCACGACGCCGCGCTCCGCCGCACGCAGGGCGGCGTCGATCTTCGGGATCATACCACCGTCCAGGACGCCCTCCTCGCGCAGCGCCGCAGCGCCCGAGGCGTCCAGTTCCTCGATCAGCGCGCCGCCGCCATCGAGCACCCCGTCAACGTCGGTGAGGAAGACGAGACTGCCCGCGCCCGCGGCGCGCGCGATCTCCCCGGCGATCGTGTCGGCGTTGATGTTCAGCGGCTGCCCCGGCGGCTCCAGACCGATCGGCGCGATCACCGGCGTGGCGTCGCCCTCGAGGAGCGCGTGCAGCGCCTCACCGTCGATGCCGGTCACCTCGCCGACGAAGCCGAGCCGCTCGTCGCTGCGGCGCGCCCGGACCAGCCCGCCGTCCACGCCGGAGACGCCCGTGGCGCTGCCGCCGAGGCGCTCGATGGCGGCGACGAAGCGCGTGTTGACCACGCCCCGCAGCACGCCGATCACCACGTCCAGCGCCTCCTCGCTCGTCGAGCGCAGTCCCTCGATGAACACCGAGGGCACCTCGAGCCGGTCGAGCCAGTCCGTGATCATCGCCCCGCCGCCGTGCACGACGACGACGCGTTCGCCCCGCGCACGCAGAGCGACGACGTCCTCGAGCGTGGTGTCCTCGTCGCCGAGCGTGGAGCCGCCGATCTTGACCACGATTGGGCCGCCGGCGCTCATGTCGTGTAGTCCGCGTTGATGCGCACGTACTCCTCGGTCAGGTCGCAGCCCCAGGCGGTGGCGCTCGCCTCGCCACAGCCGAGGTCGATGCGGATCTGGACCTCGTCGCGGTCCATTGCCGCGGAGATGTCGGCCTCCGGCGTCGCGGTGGGCGCGCCCTGCGCGAACGCGCAGAACTCGCCGATCCAGACCTCGGTGCGTTCGAGGTCGAGCGCAGCGCCGGAGCGGCCCGCCGCCATCAGCACGCGGCCCCAGTTCGGGTCGCGGCCGGTGATCATCGTCTTGACGAGCGGCGAGGCGCTGATCGTGCGGGCGGCGATCCGCGCGTCCGCGTCCGAAGCCGCGCCCTCCGCGACCACCTCGATCAGCGTGCGCGCGCCCTCGCCGTCACGCGCCAGCTCGCGCGCCAGCCGCACGGCGACCGCCTCGATGGCGCTCGCCAGCGGCGCGGCGGCCGGGTGGCCGGCGGCGATCGGCTCGCCTCCGGCGGCGCCGTTGGCGAGGGCGATCACCATGTCCGAGGTGGAGGTGTCCATGTCCACGTCGATCATGTTGAACGAGCGGTCGGTGACCTCGCGCAGGGTCTCCTGCAGCCAGCCGCGCTCGACCGGGGCGTCCGTGGTGAGGAAGCCGAACATCGTCGCCATGTCCGGGTGGATCATGCCGGCGCCCTTGGCCGCGCCGCCCACGATGTAGGAGCGCCCGCCCGCCTCGACGCGCAGCGCTTGCTCCTTGGGGCGCGTGTCCGTCGTCATCATCGCGCGCGCGAACTGCGCGCCGCCCTCGCGGGTCAGCTCGATCTCGCCGATCCCGGCCTCGATGCGGTCCATCGGCAGGCGGCGGCCGATCACGCCGGTGGAGGCGACGAGCACGTCGGCGGCAGCGACGCCGAGCGCCGCCGCCGCCAGCTCCGCCATGCGCTCCGCGTCGGCATCGCCGGCTGCGCCGGTGGCGACGTTCGAGTTGCCCGAGTTGACGACGAGCGCCCGCGCCGCGCCTCGCGCGACGCGTTCGCGCGTGAGCGTGACGGGCGCCCCGACGACGGCGTTGCGGGTGAAGAGCGCGGCGGCTGTCGCCGGCCGCTCGGAGAGCAGCAGGCCGAGGTCGAAGCGCGGCTCCGGACCGTAGCTGCGGATGCCGGTGTAGACGCCGCCGGCGAGCCAGCCGGCGGGCGCGGTGAGGCCGCCCGGAAGCTCCTCCAGCTGCGGCTGCGGGTCGATATCTGCCACGCCCGGATCCCTCACTTCGGTCCGATTTGCGAGTGTATCCGAGGCTTCGGCAGCGGGCGACAGATTCGAGTGCCGGTGCGCTATGCCCCCTCGCCGGCGAGCGGCGGCAGGCCGACGCGCGGGCAGCGCTCCAGCAGCAGGCAGCGTTCGCAGCCGGGCGAGCGGGCGTGGCAGGTGCGGCGCCCGTGCTGGATCAGGTCGACGTGGAAGGCGTACATCTCGTCCGGCTCGAGCTGCGCCTCCAGTTCGTCGTGCACCTTCACGACCGGCATCCGAGCCGGGGCGAGGCCGAGGCGCTTCGCCACGCGCTCGACGTGCGTATCGACGGGCAGCGCGGGCCGCCCGAGGGCGAACAGCAGCACGATCGCCGCCGTCTTCGGACCCACGCCGGGCAGCGCGCGCAGCCACGCCTTGGCTTCCTCCAGCGGCAGCGTCTCGAGGAAGTCGAGCTCGTAGCCGGGGGCCTGCTCGCGCACCTCGGCGAGCAGCGCCTGGATGCGCGGCGCCTTCGTCGGCGCGAGCCCGCCCGGGCGGATCGCGTCCTCCACCTCCGAGGTCGGCGCGTCGATCATCTCGTCCCAGCTCTCGAAGCGTTCGAGCAGGCGGTGGAAGGCGTGGCCGGAGTTGTGATCGGAGGTGTTCTGCGAGAGCAGCGTCAGCACCAGCTCGGAGATCGCGTCGTGGTGCGGGCGCGCCTCGACGCGCCCGTACGCCTCGCCGAGGATCGCGATCAGCTCGGAGGGCCGCCAGCGCGCGGGCGCTTGTGGTTGCTCCGTTCGCGCTTCGGCCACGGCGTCCCTCCCCAAGATTCGGCGCGCACGGCCATCGTAGCGTCCACGCCCGTCGTAGGATGGTCGCGGACGGCGCGATCGCGCCGATGCGGGACGGAGGTCCGGGCGTGACTCGGGAGCAGATTCGGCTCACCGACCTCGCATCCTGCGGCGGCTGAGCGGGCAAGCTGGGTCTCTCGACCCTGGCGCAGGTGCTGCGCCCGCTGCAGGAGACGTTCGCCGCGAACGAGCACCCGGAGCTGCTCGTCGGCCTCGCACGCCCCGATGACGCCGCGATCTACCGGCTCAGCGACGACCTCGCGGTGATCCAGACGCTCGACTTCTTCCCGCCGGTCGTCGACGACCCGTACGACTACGGCCGCATTGCCGCCGCGAACGCCATGTCCGACGTCTACGCGATGGGTGGCGAGGTCAAACTCGCGCTCAACATCGCCGCCTTCCCGGACGACCTCGACCCCGCGCTGCTGGCGGAGATCTTCCGGGGTGGCGCGGACGCGGTCGCCGAGGCCGGCGGCGTGATCGCCGGCGGCCACACGGTGATTGACGCGGAGCCGAAGTACGGCCTCTCCGTGATGGGCGTGATCCACCCGGACGCCGTGCTGCGCACGGGCGGCGCGCAGCCCGGCGACGCGCTGCTGCTCACGAAGCCGCTCGGGACCGCCATCGTGATGAGCGCCGCTGGACAGCAGCGCGACGGCTTCGAGGAGGCCCTCGAGGCCGCCGTCGCCTCGATGGTCCAGCTCAACCGGCACGCCGCGCACCTCGCGCGGGCGGCGGGCGTGCACGCGATGACGGATGTCACCGGCTTCGGGCTGGCCGGCCACGCCGCCGAGATCGCCTCGCAGAGCGGCGTCACGCTCGCGCTCGACCTCGGCGCGCTGCCGCTGCTGCCGAGCGCCGAGCGCTTCGCCGCACTCGGCGGCGCCACCGGCGGCGGCGCGCGCAACCGCGACGGCCTCGGCGATCGTGTGCGTGTCGAGGGCGCGCCCTCCGACGCGATCGTCGACCTGCTCTACGACCCGCAGACCTCGGGCGGCCTGTTGATCGCGCTGCCCGCGACCGGGGCCGAGGCGCTGCGCCGCGAGATCGAGGCGCAGACAGGCGGCTGCTGGCTGATCGGGCGTGTCGAGGCCGGTCCGCCGCTGGTGGTGGCGCGGTGAGCGCCCGCGCGCGCCTCGCGGCGCTCGCCGTCCTCGTGGCGACCTCGCTGCTGCTCGTCGCCTGCCCGGGGGATGAGGAGCCCGAGCCCACGCCGACGCCGACGCCGACCGAGGCGTTGCCGGACCCCGGCGAGTTGATGCTTGCGGCGGCCGACCGGATGGCCGACGTGGAGAAGTTTCACTTCGTGCTCGACCACGAGAACGGCACGAGCGAGATCGTCCAGGGCATCGAGATGGTGCGTGCCGAGGGCGACATCGCGGGCGAGGACCGGCTGCAGGCGGAGATCGACGGACGCCTCGGCACGCTCGCGTTCGAGACCGGGATCGTGGTGCTCCCCGACCAGGGCTGGCTGCGCAACCCGCTCACCCAGCGCTGGCAGCGCGAGAACATCACCGTCAGCGCCCTCTTCGACCCTCAGCAGGGCGCGGTCGCCCTGATGCGCACGGCGACCGCGACCGCCCTCGGTGATCGCGAGAGCATCCGCGGCGCGGAGTGCTGGGTCGTCGAGGCGAGCACCGACTCCGGGGAGCTGGTGTTCTTCCGGGGCGTCGAGTCGGGGTTGACCGTCCGGGCGAAGGTCTGGATCGGCGTCGACGACCCGCTCGTGCATCGCATCGAGCTGTACGGGCCGATCAGCTCGAGCGAGCTCGAGACGATCGTGCGCCGGCTCGACCTGAGCAACTTCGATGAGGACGTGGACATTGTCCCGCCGCGCTGAGGCGCAGGACGGCCCTCGGCAGGAGCGGGACCGACGAGGAACCTGGCTGCTGATCGCGGTCGCGGGCGGAGTCTTCATCGCCGCCGACGATCAGACCGCCGTCGTGACCGTGCTGCCCGCGCTGATCGGCGACATCGGCCTCACGGTCGACGACCTCTACCTCGCCTCCTGGGTGGTCAACGGCTACCTGATCGGCTACATCGCGGCACTCCCGATCGTCGGCCGCATCGCCGACGTGTACGGCCGGGCGCGCGTCTACGCCGCCTCGCTGGTCGTGTTCATGGTGGGCAGCGCGCTCGTCGCCGCCGCGCCCGGCTTTGAGTGGCTCGTCGTCTCGAGGGCGTTGCAGGCCGTGGGCGGCGGAGCGGTCGTGCCCGTCGCGATGGCGATCGTCGTCACCGAGTTGCCGCCCGGGCGCCGCCTGCTCGGCCTCGGCGCGATCGCCGCGGCCTCCGAGGCGGGGGCGCTCGTCGGCCCGCTCTGGGGCGGCGCGATCACGGAGCTGATGGGCTGGCGCTGGGTGTTCTGGTGGAACCTTCCGCTCTCGCTGCCCTTCATGTACGGCGCCTGGCGGTGGGCCGGGCGGGAGCGCGAGGGCGGCGCGATCGACTGGCCCGGCGCGGCGCTGCTCGCCCTCGGGCTGGCGTTGCTCACGATCACCCTCGCCGACGACCCGATCGCGCGCCGCCCCTGGCCGCTCACGCTGCTGCTGTTCGCGCTCGTCGCCGCGCTGGGGGCCGCCTTCGTGGCTCGTCAGCGCGCCGCGCCGGAGCCGATGCTGCGACTGGCGATGTTCCGGCCGCGCGCGGCCTGGGCCTCGAACGCCGCCACGCTGCTGCTGGGCGCGGGACTGATCACGATGCTGATCAGCGTGCCGCTGTTCGTGAACCTGGTGCTGGTGGAGAGCCCGATCGAGGGCGGGCTGACGCTGCTGCGCTTCACGATCGCCGTGCCCGTTGGCGCGCTCGCCGGTGGCTGGCTGGCCGGCCGGTTCGGCCTGCGCACTACGGCGACGATCGGGATGTGGCTGGGTGCGGCGGGCTTCGCCGGGCTGCTCGCCTGGGATCGCGAGCTCAGCGAGGCCTGGCGCAGTCTCCCGCAGATCGCGGGCGGCTTCGGCTTCGGCCTCGTGATCGCCCCGCTCAGCGCCGCCGTGCTCGCCCGGGTCCGCGAGGGCGAGCGCGCGACGGCGGCCTCCTGGCTCACGCTCAGCCGCGTCGCCGGGATGCTCGTCGGCGCGGCGCTGCTGACCTCGAACGGCCTCGGTCGCTTCTACGCGCGAGCTGGCGCGATCGAGTTCGGGTCGCCGGAGTTCACGGCGCTGGTCGCCGAGGCGCAGGTGGCGACCTTCCGCGAGGTCTGGGCCGTCGCCGCCCTGGTGATGGTGGCCGCAGGCGTCCTCACCTGGCTGATCGGCCGCCGCCCCCGCGAGGCGGGCGAGCGGCTGAGCTCGTGGTGGGAGGCGCACTGATACCCGAGCACCTGCAACAGACGCAACGAGGGGCCGGCATTGCCGGCCCCTCGTGGGTTCGAGCCCTGAGCCAGGACTAGTACATGCTGGCGGCGGCTGCGGCGGCAGCTGCGGCGGCCGCGTCGTCGCCCTCGGGCTTGTCGGTGACCAGGCAGTTGGTGGTCAGCACCATGCCGGCGATCGAGACCGCGTTCTCGAGCGCGGCCTTGGTGACCTTGGCCGGGTCGATGATGCCGGCCTCGACCATGTCGCCGTAGTCGCCCGTCGCGGCGTCGTAGCCCTCGCCCTTGGTCAGGCCCTGGACCTCACGCACGATCACCGAGCCGTCGGCGCCCGCGTTCGCGGCGATGCGGCGCATCGGCTCCTCGAGCGCGCGGCGCAGGATGCGGACGCCGGTCGCCTCGTCGCTCTCCAGCTGAACGTCGTCCAGCACGGGGAGCGCATTGATGAAGGCGACGCCGCCGCCGGGGACCATGCCTTCCTCGACGGCCGCGCGGGTCGCCGAGAGCGCGTCCTCGACGCGGTGCTTCTTCTCGGTCAGCTCGACCTCGGTGGCCGCTCCGACCTTGATGACCGCCACGGAGCCGGCGAGCTTGCCGAGGCGCTCCTGCAGCTTCTCGCGGTCCCAGTCGCTGGTCGCGCGGTCGAGCGCGGCCTTGACCATCGAGATGCGGTCCGTGATGCCCTCGGTGGTGCCGTGGCCCTCGATGATCGTCGTCTCCTCCTTGGTGGAGACGACGCGGCGGGCCTTGCCCAGGTCCTCCGGCATGGCCGACTCGAGCGAGCGGCCGACTTCGGGGCTGATCAGCGTGGCGCCGGTGATCGAGGCGATGTCGCCGAGGTTGTCCTTGCGGCGGTCGCCGAAGCCCGGAGCCTTGACGGCGATCACGTTGAGCGTGCCGCGCAGGCGGTTCACGGCCAGCGTGGCCAGCGCCTCGCCATCGATGTCCTCGGCGATCACGACGAGGTCCTTCGAAACCTGCAGCTGCTTCTCGAGCAGCGGCAGGATGTCGTTGACGGAGCTGAGCTTCTGGTCGGTGATCAGGATCGCCGGCTCGTCGACGACGGCCTCCATGCGGTCCGGGTCGGTCACGAAGTAGGGCGAGATGTAGCCGCGGTCGAAGGCCATGCCCTCGACGTACTCGATCTCGGTCT
>VXOS01000053.1 GCA_009839925.1 Chloroflexota bacterium | reverse complement strand
GTCTGTCTTGGCGCCCCCCCGCGCGCGCGCGGCGCCGGGCCGCCCCGCCGCCCCCCCCCCCCCCCCCCCCCCCTCCGCCGCCGCCGCCGCCGCGGCCGCCGCCTCCTCGCCCGCGTCCGAAGTCGGAATCGCGGTCGCGGTCACGGTCGCGGCCCGCGGGTGGGCGGCCGGCTGGGGCGCTGCGGGGCGGCTCGGTGGTCATCGGCTCCTCCGGTTCAATCGGCGGCTAGAACGGCAGATCGTCGGGCTCGACGTCGCCCGCGAAGTCGGATGCACCAAGGCTGGGCGCGCCCGCTCGCTCGTAGGAGGCGTCGCGCTGGCCGCCGAGGAACTTCACTTCCTGGGCAATCAACTCGGTCGTGTAACGCGTCTGCCCATCCTGCCCCTCCCAGGAGCGGGTCTGCAGCCGACCCTCGACATAGACCTGGCGGCCTTTCGAAAGGTACTGGCTGCAGATCTCGGCCAGGCGGTTCCAGGTGACGACGCGGAACCACTCGGTTTCCTGGCGGCGTTCGCCATCGCCGGTGGTGTACTCGCGGTTGGTGGCGACGTTGAAGTTCGTGACGGCGCTGCCGTTCGCGGTGTAGCGCATCTCCGGATCGGCGCCAAGATTCCCGATGACCATCACCTTGTTCAGCATGCTTGGACCCCCGTCCGTGGGGAGAGTAGCGGATTCGTTGCGCCCTCGATCACGCGGTCGGCCGCGGGCGTTGCATCACTCCGCCGAGGTGGCCGCGGGCGCTTCGGCCTCCTCGGGTGTCTCGACGGCTGCTGCCGGAGCAGCCGCCTCGGTTGTCTCAGGCACTTCGGCTGCCTCGGATACCTCTGAAGCCTGTGCCGGTTCGGACGGTTCGGCTGCAGCCGCGTCCGTGGGCTCCGCGGTCGGTTCGGCCTCCGCGGGCGCCTCGGTTGCCGCGGGCTCGTCGGTTGCCGCGGGCTCGTCGGTTGCCGCGAGCTCGTCGGCCGCCGCCGCTCGCGACGGCGCGGGACGCGAGGTGGCGCGCCGTGCGTAGACCAGCTCCTCTTCCGGCGGGCCGTCGTAGCCGGGGACGATGCCGCGAACCACCAGATGCCTGAGCACGTGCTCGTTGAGGTGCATCGCACGCTCGAACCCGGCGACGCGATCGGGTGGCAGCGTCATGTGGGCGAGCACGTAGGTGCCCTCGAAGTGGTGCTTGATGGGGTAGGCGAGGCGCCGGCGGCCCCAGTTGTCCGTCAGCAGAATCTCGCCGCCGGCATCTTCGACCAGCCCCTGGATGCGCTCGATGGTGGAGTCGATCTCCTCGACCATCAGTCGCGGGCTGATCACGTACATCAGCTCGTACTCGTTCAAGCGTGCTCCCTTGCGGAGTGGATGGACCCGCCGTCCGCAGCCGAGTCCGCCCCGATGAACACAGCGCCCGGCGCCGCCAGGTGCGGCAACCGGGCACAGCGGGAATCGCGGCAGCCCGTACTCCGTTGCGCCAGTATATGAACGGCCCGATCGAACGGGCAATCGAGCCGTCGAGGCCTCAAGCTACGCCGCCGGCACGCCCGGCGCGGGGAACGCATCGCAAAGCGCGAGCACCTCCGAGCGCACCTGCGCCGCAACGGCCTCATCCTCGGGCGCGTCGAGGATGCGCACGATCAGCTCGCCGACCTGCCGCAGTTCCGTCGTCGCGAGCCCGCGCGAGGTGAGCGCGGGCGTGCCGACGCGGATGCCGGAGGCAACGGCCGGCGGCAGCTCGTCGTAAGGGATCGCGTTCTTGTTGACGACGATCCCCGCACGCGCGAGCGCGTCCTCCGCCGTCTGGCCGGTCAGCCCCTTCGGCGTCACGTCCACCAGCAGCAGGTGGTTGTCCGTGCCGCCGCTGACCACGCGCAGCCCGGCGTCCACGAGCGTCTCGCCGAGGGCGCGCGCGTTGTCGACCGTCTGCTGCGAGTAGGCGCGGAACTCGGAGGTTGCGGCCTCGGCGAACGCGACGGCCTTGCCGGCGACGACATGCATCAGCGGACCGCCCTGGGCGTTGGGGAAGACGCCGCGGTCGATGCGCCGCGCGTACGCCTGGTCGCAGAGCACCATGCCCCCTCGCGGGCCACGCAGCGTCTTGTGCGTGGAGCTGGTGACAAGCTGCGCCTGCCCGACGGGCGAGACGTGCACGCCCGCCGCCACGAGGCCGGCGATGTGCGCCATGTCCGCCATCAGCAGCGCATCCACCTCGTCGGCGATCGCGCGGGCGCGCGCGAAATCGATCTCACGCGGGTAGGCGGTCGCGCCGGTGACGATGATCTTCGGCCGGTGCTCGCGGGCGAGCGCGGCCATCTCGTCGTAGTCGATGTACTCTGTCTCGCGATCGACGCCGTAGGAGACGAACTCGAAGAGCTTGCCGCTGAAGTTGACGTTCGAGCCGTGCGTGAGGTGGCCGCCCTGATCGAGGCGCAGACCCATCACCGTGTCGCCCGGCTTGAGCAGCCCGAGGTAGACGGCCATGTTCGCCTGCGCGCCGGAGTGGGGCTGAACGTTGGCGTGCTCGGCGCCGAAGAGCGACTCCGCCCGTTCGATAGCGAGGCTCTCGACCTCGTCGACGAACTCGCAGCCGCCGTAGTAGCGGCGGCCGGGGTAGCCCTCGGCGTACTTGTTGGTCAGCACCGTGCCCACGGCCTCGATTACGGCGGCGGACGCGAAGTTCTCGGAGGCGATCATCTCGAGGGTGGAGCGCTGCCGCTCCTCCTCGCGGCCAATCGCCGCGGCGATCGCGGGGTCGACGTCGGCGAGCGTGCCCGCCAGATCCGTCAGCGTGCTCATCTCTCGCTCCTCGTGGGGATAGGCGCTGCTGCCGGCCTTGATCCTACCGCAGGAACGGCTCGGGGACCGCGCGCCGGGGGTCAGGCGTGCGCGGGATGCGGCGTCGGTTCGCGCAGCGCCTCGACACGCACCTGCGCCTCCAGGCGCCGCGCATCCGCTGCCCGTCCGAGGGAGGTGCCGGGCGCCAGGCAGGCCGCTGCGCCGGAGGCGGTCGCCGTGGCCAGCGACGCGGCCCAGCCGCGCCCGCGGACGAGGCCGAAGATCAGCCCCGCCAGGAAGGCGTCCCCCGCCCCGACGGCAGAGCGCACCTCGACATCGAGCGCGCCCGCGCGGAAGTCGCCCTCGGGCGTGATCGCCACCGCTCCGCCCCCGCCGCGCGTGATCACGACCTGCGTCAGGCCCCACGAGCGCAGCGTGCGCGCCGCCTCGATAGCGCCCGCCTCGTCATCGATCGTTCGTCCGAGCAGGCGCCCGGCCTCGTGCTCGTTGAGCTTCAGCAGGTCGGGCGCGGCGCCGCCGCTGAGGATCGCCGCTACCACCTCGCCGTCGGCGTCGACGGCGCTGTACGCGCCGCGCTCGGCGGCCATGCCGAGCAGGTCCGCGTAGAGCGCGGGGTCGCAGCCGGGCGGGATCGAGCCGGCGAGCACCAGCCAGCTCTCGCCGTGAGGGCGGAGGCGGCGGTTGAGCCGCGTACGCAGCAGCGAGACCGCATGCTGCGTCACCCTCGGTCCGGAGGCGGCGAGCACCGTGTCGCGGTGCGTCTCGCGGTCGAGGATCGTGATGTTGGTGCGCGTCTCGCCGGGTACGAAGATGAACTCGCAGCCGATGCCCGCATCGACCAGCGAGTCCTCGATCATGCGCCCGAGGTCGCCGGGCGCGAAGCCGCTCGCGAGCGGCTCGTAGCCGAGCTCCTTGAGCATGCGCGCAACGTTGATGCCCTTGCCGCCGATGTCCCAGCGGATCGCGGCGACCCGGTTGGTATCGCCCTCGATCAGGCGATCGATCTCGATCGTCTGGTCGATAGCCGGGTTGAGGGTGACCGTGATGATCACAGCGCGCCTCCCGTGGGGGCCGGCGGGAGCATTCTAGGACTGTCCCGCAACCGTTGCCAGCGCTCGCCCTGGCGAGCGGCCCCGCTCAGTCCTCGCGCGCGACGGCGAGGGCGTAGACGCGCCGCGCGCCGCCCTCCAGCAACGTCCGCGCCGCCGCCGCGAGCGTCGCGCCGGTCGTCGAGACGTCGTCGACAAGCAGCACGCCAGCGGGCGGCGGTCCGCCGGCCGCGAAGGCGCCGGCGACGTTGGAGGCACGGCGATCCCGGCCGAGGGCGGTCTGCGGCCCCGTCGCCCGAACGCGGCGCAGCAGATCGGCGTGCAGCGGCAGCCCGAGGGCCGCCGCAACGCGGCTCGCGATCAGTTCGGACTGATTGAAGCCGCGCCGGCGGCGGCGCGAGCCGTGCAGCGGGATCGGCGTCACCGCATCGATCGGCCAGCGGCGCGGCACGACCTCGGCGGCAGCATCGCCGAGCGGATCGAGGTGTGCGCTGATTCCTCGAAACTTCGCCTCCAGCAGCGCGCGGCGAGCCACGCCCGCGAAGCGATAGGGGGCGCGCAGCCCCTCGAACGGCGGCGGGTCGGCGAGGCAGGCGGCGCAGGGCGAGCCGGGGCCGGGCGCCCAGCAGCGCGTACAGCGCGGCGATCCGGCGGCGGGCAGCACCTCGAGGCAGGCCCGGTGCAGCGAGGCGCCGAAGCGTCCGCAGGCGATGCAGCGCTGCGGCAGCAGCGCCTCCCCCAGCTCGTGCAGCAACTCACGCGCGACCATCGCCCCGCCCTCGACAGCGCCGGAGCGGCTCCGGCGGGCGGTGCGAGCTTATACTCGCTGGGCAGCAGGACGAACGGACGAGGTGGCTCGTGCACGTCAGGATTCGGCTCTTCGCACAACTCCGCGAGCTGATGGGCAGCGAGTTCCTCGACGAGGAGTTTGCGGAGAGCGCGGTCACCGTCGCCGATTTGCAGCGCCGCCTCGAAGAGTCGCGGCCCGCGCTGCGCCCGCACCTGCCATCGCTGGCCCTGGCGATTAACGAGGAGTACTGCATCGACGCCTCCACCGAGATCGGCGAGCGCGACGAGGTGGCGCTGATCCAGCCGATCTCCGGCGGCGAGGGCGGGACCGCGCCGTTCCTCGTGACGCACGATCCGCTCGACCGCGACGCGCTGCGCGAGGTCGTGCGCACGGACGCGAGCGGCGCCGTGGTGCTGTTCGAGGGCGTGGTGCGCAACCACCACGAGGGCCGCGCGGTGGCGCGGCTGGAGTACGAGGCCTACGCCTCGATGGCCGAGCGGCAGCTCGAGACGGCCGCGCGCGAGGTACTGGCGGAGTTCGCGGATCGCGAGGTGCACCGCATCGCGGCGCACCACCGCATCGGGATGCTGGAGATCGGCGAGGTCTCGCTGATCGTCGCCGTCTCCGCCTCGCACCGCGGGGACGCCTTCGAGGCGGCCCTGCGCGCGGTCGACCGGATCAAGGAAACGGTCCCCGTCTGGAAGCGCGAGCACGGCCTCGACGGCTCGGTCTGGCAGGAGGGCGTGAGCCCGCGGCCAGCGGAAGCGGAGCATCCCGCGGGGGCGTGAGGCTTCGCGAACGTCGTTAGCCGAGTTGGCTAAGGATCGCGCCGACGCCGATGCTGATCGCGGTCAGCACCAGGCCAAAGCCCGCGGCCATGCCGGCCCCGAGCTTCAGAAGCAGTCGCGGCTCGATCTGGTCCACTTTGTGGTCGAGCTGATCGATCCGGTGCTCGAGGCGGGACACCTCAATCGCGAGATCTTGCTTCGTGACCAGGTTCGAGGGCAGCACAGCTATGTGCGTCGCGAGGGCGTCCGCCTGCTGCTCATTGAAGCCTGCCGCGCGCAGGCCCTTGGAGATGCTCAGTGTGTCGGAAGCCATCGCCATGAGTATACGCCGCCGCCCCTCGCACACTTCCGCGAGCCAGCATAGCACACCCGCATCACACGGTTACGCCCCTGTGCGGTAGTCCGGGGCGCGCAGCTCGTAGGCGGTCGCGACCTGCAGGTCGCTGAGCCGCGAGGCGATGCGCGGCTCCAGCTCCGTGAGCGCGAGGTCGCTCGTGATCACGGTCGGGCGGCGGCCGAGGTGGCGGTAGTTGAGCAGCTGGTAGAGCTTCTCCTGCGCCCAGCCACCCGACTTCTCCACCCCGAGGTCGTCGAGCACCAGCAGGCCCGCGTCGCGCAGCCGGCGGAACAGCGGATCGAAGCGCTCGCCCGAGTCCGGGGCGAACGTCGATCGCAGCTCGTCGAGCAGGTCTGGCGCGGTGGCGAAGGCGACGCGATCGCCCTGCTCCAGCCGGTGGCCAGCGATGGCAGCCGCGAGGTGCGTCTTGCCGCTGCCGTTCGCGCCGAGCAGCACCAGCCAGCCGGCGGGGCGCTCCGCCCAGCCGCGCGCGAGCCGGAAGGCGCCCTCCAGGTTGCGGCGCTGCTCCCCGCGCAGGCCGTGCCCGCCGGGCCGGAAGCGTTCGAACGTCAACTCGGCGAGCCGCTCGCGCGACATCCCGCCCACCTCGAAGTAGCGGGGCGAGGAGGTCTCCTCGAGCGTGAAGTGTTGCGCGATCGCGGGGTCGCCCAGCCGCGCGCCGAGGCGTTCGTCGATCTGCTCGGGCGGCCGCACGCAGGTGAAGACCGTGGGCAGCGCCGCGTGGAAGCGATGTGAGACGAGCTGCGCGAACTTCTCTCGCGCCCACGGCGTCTCCGAGTAGCTGTCGAGATCGTCGAGCACGGCCAGCGGCGCCTCGCGGAACTGGTCGCTCAGGCGCTCGTAGGAAACCTCCGCGTCGTCGTCGTAGGAGGCGCGCAGCCGGTCGAGGAAGTCGGCGACGGAGAGGAAGAGCGCGGGGCGGCCGAGTTCGATCGCGCGGTTGGCGATGGCGGCGGCGAGGTGCGTCTTGCCGCAGCCGGGGACGCCGCTGAAGACGAGCCAGCCCTCGGGAGCGTCAGCGAAGCGGCGGGCGGCCTCGACGGCCGCTGCGTAGCGCTGCTGCGCGGCGGGATCGGACGATCGGCCGTGCGGCAGCAGCGTCTCGAAGCTGAAGCGAGAGAGTGCGCCGAGGCGCGAGTAGCGCAGCAGGCGCTCGCGCCGCGAGCCGTCATCCTCACGCGCGGCGCAGCTGCAGGGCAGGGCGCGCCCGAAGTCCGGGCTCGTCAGATCGGCGGTGACGCGCACGAAGCGCGCGCCCCCGCAGAGCGGGCACGGCGCTTCGCGCTTCCCGGCGAGGGCAGCGGGCTCAGCTACGGCGGATGACGCGTTCGTATGGTCCGTGGTCGCGACGTTCCGCTCGCGCATGATCTGCGCCAGGCTCCGCATCGGCCGTCCCCCCTTCCTCTCCAACCCCTTCCGCCTCCCAGCGGCGCAGGATCGACTCGGCGTAGGCCCAGCGGCGCACGTTGTGGCGCGCCGCGAGCCGTAGCGCTCGCACGATCCAGTCCGCCGGCCAGCGTTCCGCGGCCGCATCGAGGGCGTCCGTGATCTCGGGCGTGAGCGCGCCGATCTCCTGCTCGTAGACCCGCGCCGGCGCGTCCACCTCGATAGCGCCACGCTGCTCCCGGGGCGCTGCGATGCTCACGCCGGGCGGCGGCTTCAGCGCGCCGGAGCGCAGGCGCTCGCGGTTACGTCGTCCTGCCGCACTGTTCATGAAGCAAAGCGTGTCGCCGTCCTCGAGATCGAGCGTGAGCAGGCTGCCGCGCGCGACGGCGCGCTCGATCGACGGCGTCAGCGCGGCGTCACCGCCGCAGCCCGCCAGCGCGCGGCGCAGCGGCTCCTCCGAGGCGAGCTGCGAGACGCGGACGGCGCGCAGCGTGCCCTTGCGCCGCCCGATCGCGTAGAGCGCGTAGAGCGTGACACGCAGCTCGGCCTCGTCGTCGATCAGCGGCAGCAGCTCCGCAAAGAACTGCGCCGGCAGCGTCGTCGCCACCCCGCGCGCGACGAAACCGGGAAACGGCGCGCCGCGTTCCACGCCTTCCTCGATGCGCTGCGCCGGGGGCGTCATTCGAACTCCGGCGGCGGCTCGCGCAGGATCAGGTCCTGGAACGAGGCGGTGCGGTCGAGGAAGCGCACGGAGACGGTGCCGGTCGGGCCGTTGCGGTGCTTCGCGACGATCAGCTGGGCGATGCCGCTCGGGTGCTGGCCTCCGGGCTGGTCGGGATGCGCGTCCTGCCACTCCTCGGCCGTACGGTAGACGTCCTCGCGATAGATGAACGTCACGATGTCCGCGTCCTGCTCGATCGAGCCGGACTCGCGCAGGTCGGACAGCATCGGGATGTGCGGGGTGCGGCTCTCGACGGCGCGGGAGAGCTGCGCCGCGGCGACGACCGGCACCTCGAGCTCGCGCGCCATCTCCTTGAGCGAACGCGTGATCTTGCCCAGCTCGGACGCGCGGTTCTCGCTGCCGCCGCCCGTGGCCGAGTGCAGCAGCTGCAAGTAATCGACGATCACGAGGTCCAGGCCGTGCTCGGCCTGCAGTCGCCGGCTCTTGGCGCGGATCTCCGGCACGCTGAGCACCGCCGAGTCGTCGATGAAGATCGCGGCCTCACCGAGCGTGCCGATGGCGTGCATGATGCGCGACTCCTCGACCTCGGTGTGCATGCCGAGCCGCAGCCGCGTCGCGTCCACGTCCGCCTCGGCGGAGAGCAGTCGCATCGCGAGCTGCTCGGCGGACATCTCGAGGGCGAAGACGGCGACGGTGCCGTTCTGGCCGACGGCGGCATTGCGCGCGAAGTTGAGCAGCAGCGCGGACTTCCCGACGCCCGTGCGCGCCGCCACGATGACCAGGTCGCCGCGCTTGAAGCCGCCGGTCAGCTGGTCGAAGTCCATGAATCCGGCGCGCACCTCGCCGACCAGCTCGCCCTCGACATCCTCGCCGGGATCCTCGAGGAACTGGTCGAGCAGGTCGCGCAGGCGCTCGAAATCGCCCGCGCCCTCGGTCGAGCGAATGCCGAGCAGCAGGCCCTCGGCGGCGGCAATCACGCGCCCGGCGTCGGGGCCGCCCTCGTAGGCGGTCTGCGCGATCTGGCCGGCTACCTGGATGAGGCGCCGGTAGAGCGCATCGCGGGCGACGATGCGCGCGTGCGCCTCGACGCCGGCGGCGGTGAAGTGCCGCCCCACGAGCTCGGCGAGGTAGGGCTCGCCGCCGATCGTGTCGAGGCGGCCCGCGCGCTCGAGCTCGTGCGCCAGGGTGGGCAGCGTGATCGGCTCGGCCCGATCGGCGAGGGCGACGCACGCCTCGTAACACCAGCCGTGCTGCTCGCGGAAGAAGTCCTCGGGCCGCAGCAGCGGCAGCACGCGCGGGTAGGCGTCGGGATCGAGGAGCAGGGCGGCGATGACGGCCTGTTCGGCGGAGACGTCATGAGGCGGCAGCCCGCCCGCCGTGGGACGGCGCTCAGGCCGGAGCTGAGCCGGCTGGCCCGTGACCACGGGTTAGGTGGCTGCGGCGTCTCCGGTGTCCGCACCATCCTGGGACGGTGGTGCGTCTTCGCCGGAGGCCTCTTCCGAGGAATCGCTGTAGCCCGGCTCCGGCACGTCTTCGGTGTTCGTCGGTTCGGGGGTATCCACCCCGGCCTCCACGCCTGCCTCGGCAGCAGCCGCTTCTGCGACGAGCGCCTCTGCGGCGTCTTCGACGCCTTCCGGCGCCTCGACGTCCACGACGACGATCTCCGCATCGGCAGTCACGTTGCGCGACAGCCGCAGCGGTACGGTGTAGACCCCGACCTGGCGAATCGCCTCGGGCAGCAGTACACGACGCCTGTCCAGTTCTTCGCCGAGAATCTCCCCAGCCTTCTCGGCGATGTCAGCATTTGTGACAGAACCGTACAGACGTCCCTGCTCTCCGACGCGCACAGGCATGATCAGGCGCTGGCCCTCGAGCTTGCCGACGAGCTCATGAGCCTGCCCGTCCAGGAGCCGTTGCCGCTCTTCCTCCTGAGCGGCGAGCGTTTCGGCTCGCCGGAGCAGAGCGGGCGTTGCCGCAGCGGCCAGGCCGCGAGGCAACAGGTAGTTGCGGGCATATCCGTTGGCGACAGTTCTCACCTCGCCGCGGGTGCCCGAACCCTCAACGGTCTCCAGAAACACGACCTTCACGCCGAAACCCTCTCGCCGTGCCGGAGCCGGGTCGCCAATGACTATGACGGCGGCGCGTCCGGCCGGCTCATGCGTTGTCAACGAGGCTCTACACACACCGCCACAGCGGGCGATGGAGTTGTAGAAAAGCCCATCAGTCGCCCAACAGGCTATCCACGACCCCGAATCAAGCGCAATCGCCGCGTCCGCACCACCTCCAACATCACCGGCGTAGCCGCACGATGTTAGAACATGTGTACCCTACATGTCAAACGAATGTTCGTACCGCTACGCACCCGACCCAAGCGCCCGCGGCAACCCGCCCTCGTACGCCTCGCGCAGCGCCGCCAGCGAGGCGTCGAGCGGGCCGAGCCGCAGGCGCGCGTCCTCGCCCGCGCCCGTCGCGACGCCGAGCGCGACCGCATCGACGCCCGCCTCGGCGGCGAGCGTCTCGAGGGCGGCGCGCGTCTCGGCGTCCGGCGTGGCGACGACGAAGCGCGACTGCGCCTCTCCGAACAGCGCGGCGTCGAGGCGGTCCCCGAGCACGGCGCCGCTCGCGTCGAGCCCGACGCCGCCCGCGAGGCAGCACTCCGCGAGCGCGACGGCGAGGCCGCCGTCAGCGCAGTCGTGCGCCGCGCTCAGCAGCCCGCGCGCATTGGCGTCGAGCACGAGGCGCTGTACGCGCCCCTCGCGGTCGAGGTCGATTGCCGGGACGCCCGCAACAAGGTCGTGACGCGAGGCCAGGTACTCGGAGCCGGCGAGGGCTTGCGCGGGCTGTGCGAGCGGCGCGCCGATCAGCAACACCTCGTCGCCCTCGGAGATCGCCGGGGTGAGGCGCCGCGCGACATCGTCGAGCAGACCGAGCATGCCGACGGTCGGCGTGGGCAGCACCGCGCCCGCCGGCGTCTCGTTGTAGAGCGAGGCATTGCCGGAGACCACCGGCGTTCCGAAGGCGCGGCAGGCGTCCGCAAGCCCGAGGATCGACTGCTCGATCTGGTAGGCGATCGTGGGGCGCTCGGGGTTGCCGAAGTTGAGACAGTCGGTCACCGCCACCGGCGTCGCGCCGACGGCAACGACATTGCGCGCCGCCTCGGCGACCGCGCAGGCGGCGCCGGCGCGGGGTTCGAGCTCGACGAGGCGGCCGTTGCAGTCGGTGGCGACGGCCAGCGCGCGCTCCGTGCCCTTGAGCCAGATCAGCGCGGCGTCGCCGCCGGGAGGGACGACGGTGCCCGTCAGCACCTCGTGGTCGTACTGGCGGTAGATCCAGCGGCGGCTGGCGATATTCGGCGATCCGAGCAGCGCGATCAGCGCCGCCGCCGGGTCGTCGCAGTCGGGCAGCGCCGCGAGGTCCACGGCCTGGCGACGATCGAGGTCCGCGGGACGCTCGCAGTCGAGCTCGTACTGCGGCGGGTCCGTGAGAACGTTCACGGGGATGCGCGCGGCGAGCGTCTCGCCCTCGCGAATCGTGGCGTAGCCGTCGTCCGTGACCTCGCCGATCACGTCGGCGTGCAGCTCCCAGCGGCGGAACAGGGCCAGCACGTCGTCGAGGTGCTCGCGCTTCGGGATGACGAGCATCCGCTCCTGCGATTCGGAGAGCATCACCTCGTCCGGTGTCATGCCCGCCTCGCGGCGCGGCACGCGCGCGACGTCGATCTCGATGCCGGTGCCGGCGCGCGCGGCGGCCTCGACGCTGCTGGAGGTCAGCCCCGCCGCGCCGAGGTCCTGCAGGCCCTCGACCCAGTCGCCGTGCTGCTCCGCCAGCTCGACGCAGGCCTCGAGCAGCAGCTTCTCCATGAACGGGTTGCCGACCTGCACGGCCGGGCGGCGCTCCTCGGAGGCGTCGTCCAGCTCCACCGAGGCGAATGTGGCGCCGTGGATGCCGTCGCGGCCGGTGTCCGCGCCGACGAGCACCAGCGGGTTGCCGGGACCGCGCGCCGAGGCGGAGAGCAGATGCTCGACGCGGCCGACGCCGAGGCACATCGCGTTGACGAGCGGGTTGCCACCGTACGCGGGGTCGAACTGCACCTCGCCGCCGACGGTAGGCACACCGACGCAGTTGCCGTAGCCGCCGATGCCGGCGACGACGCCGCTGAAGAGGTGACGGTTGCGCGGCTCGTCGAGCGGTCCGAAGCGCAACGAATCGAGCAGGGCGACGGGCCGCATGCCCATCGCGAAGATGTCGCGCAGGATGCCGCCGACGCCCGTCGCGGCGCCCTCGTAGGGCTCGATCGCGGAGGGGTGGTTGTGCGACTCCATCTTGAAGACGGCGCACCAGCCGTCGCCGAGGTCGATCGCGCCGGCGTTCTCGGCGCCGGCCTCGGTGAGCACGCTCGGGCCCGTGGTTGGGAAGTGACGGAAGAGCGGACGGGTGTGCTTGTAGCCGCAGTGCTCGGACCAGAGCGCCGCGGCCATGCCCAGCTCGAGCCCGTTCGGCTCGCGATCGAGCAGGTCGACGAGGCGCTCGTACTCGGCGCGCGAGAGCGCGATCCGTTCGAGTGTCGCGTCGTCGACCGTCACGGCGAGCCCTCCGCCGCTAGCGTAGCGAGAACGGCGGGTAGCGGTCCACGAGAAATACGTAGTAGGCGCTCACCCGCGCGTTCCAGCGCCCCACACCGACGAAGAAGTCGAACAGCCCTCGTGGGTAGCGCCCCGTGAAGAGCACCGCGAGGACGAGCGGGATGAAGGCGACCATGGCGATGATGCTGAGGAAGTACAGCACGATCAGGTGCGGGATCGCGAGCAGCCACTTGATCAGCACGAGCCAGCGGTTGAAGTCCGGCTTCTCGACGGCGAACGTGACGCCCTCGTAATCGCCCGCGCCCATGCTGAACGGCGGGTAGCGGTCGTAGAAGAGGATGTAGGCGCCGACGTTCGCGTTCCAGCGGTTCACGCCCACCATGAAGCTGTAGAGGCTGTCCGGGTAGGTCCGGGCGAAGAGGATCGTGAAGAACGAGATGACCCAGACGACGCTCGCGAGGATGCCGAGCAGGTACAGGACGATGTAATGCGGGATCGCCAGCAGCCAGCGGACCAGGATCAGCCAGCGGTTCGGCGCCTCCGGGTAGGCGACGTCAAAGGTCACCGGGTAGTCGTCCATCGTGTGCTCCTCTCAATCCACCCCACGCCCGCGGGGCGCGGCGTTACTCCTCGAAGCTGAAGGGCGGGTAGCGGTCGGTGACGAGCAGGAAGGCGTAGGCGCTGACGCGCAGCGCCCAGCGGCTCCAGCCCACGACGAAGTTGAACATCCCTTGCGGGTAACGCCCCGTGAACAGGATCGCGAACCAGGCGATCACCGTGATCACGAGCACGACCACCCCGAGCACGCTCAGGACGATGTAGTGCGGGATCGCCAACAGCCACTTAACCAGCGGCAACCAGCGGTTGAGGTCGCGCTCCGCGTCCGGGAAGTCGATCTCCACGTGGACGGCCTGCTCCTCGTCGGTCGAGGGGTACTCCTCGCGCAGCAGCAGGAAGTAGGCGCCGACCCGGTTGGAGAAGCGGGTCAGTTCGAGGTTCCAGTCGAACCACCAGCGCGGGTACTTGCGCCGGAACAGGAGCATCAGCAACACGGGCACGACAATGACGCCGCCCGACGAGACGACGACCACCAACACGTCGTCGAACTCCTGAGCGTTCGGGCTGCCGCCGGTCAGCACGCCGAGCAGCAGCACGATCGGGATCGCCAGAAGCAGGCGGAACAGCACCCTGATGCGATCCTGTTGCTCCTCGGGGTAGTCGATCCGCAGTCGGGCCGGATACGCCGGCCCCGTCACATCAGCGGACACCGTGCACCTCCTCCGCTACGCCGGCACGCCGACACGCGCGAGCGCGGACTGCCAGATCACGTTGCCGTCCTCGCCGCCGAGCAGCGGCGCGGCGGCGCGCTCGGGATGCGGCATCATGCCGAGCACGTTGCCCTCCGCGTTGAGCACGCCCGCGATGTTCGCCACCGACCCGTTGGGATTCGCCTCCGGAGTCACGAGGCCGTCCGCCGTGCAGTAGCGGAAGGCGACGCGGCGCTGCGACTCGAGCGCCTCGAGGGTGGCGGCGTCGGCGAAGTAGTTGCCCTCGCCGTGGGAGATCGGCACCTGTAGCACGCGGCCGGGCTCGATCCCCGCGGTGAACGGCGAGCCGTGCTCGGCGGCGATGAGGTGCACGGGCTGGCAACGGAACTGCAGCGAGGCGTTGCGCATCAGCACGCCGGGCAGCATTCCCGCCTCGCAGAGGATCTGGAAGCCGTTGCAGATGCCGATTACCAGGCCGCCGGCGTCGGCGTGCGTTCCCACCGCCTGCATCACGGGCGAGAAGCGCGCGATTGCACCGCAGCGCAGGTAGTCGCCGTAGGAGAACCCGCCGGGCAGGACGACAAGGTCCGCGCCGCCCAAATCCGTCTCGCGGTGCCAGACGCGGTAGGCGTCAACGCCGAGCCGCTCGAGGGCGAACAGGCAGTCGCCGTCGCTCCAGCTGCCGGGAAAGACCACGACCGCAGCCCGCACCGACGCTCCATCCTCCCGGGGGTGGTCCGAGTATAGGCGGCGCTCCGGCGTGGCGGTATCGCTGGCGTGGAGCGCGTTACCCGTCGCGGCGGCGGCGCCAGCGCGCAGAGGCCCAGATCGGGCGGGTTGCGGTTTCCTCGCCGCGCTCGCGCGTCTCCCCGCGTTCGCCCTGCGGCAGCCGATCGGGTAGCGGTTCGCCGGCGCCGGGCCGCTCGGCCGCGGGGACGCCTCGCTCCTGCAGCTCGCGCGCGGTCGGCGCCGGGTACTCGACGCGGGGGTGGTAGACGGCGGTCAGCGTCGCGACGAACGAGTCGGCGACCACACGCAGATCGCGCAGCGAGATGTCGCACTCGTCGAACTGCTGCTCGTCCAAGCGCGCGCGCACGACGCTCTCGACGATCTCGCGGATGCGGTCCCCGGTGCGGTCGTTGCTGGCGCGGACGCTGGCCTCGCTGGAGTCGGCAAGCATGACGATGGCGGTTTCGCGGCTCTGCGGCTTGGGGCCCGGGTAGCGGAACAGATCCGGGTCGATCTCGGGATCCTCGGCGGCGGCGCGGCGGTAGAAGAACTCGACGAGGCGGGTGCCGTGGTGCTGCGGGATGAACTGTGTGATCGCGAGCGGTATGCCCTCGCGACGCGCGATCTCGACGCCGGCAATCACGTGCTGCTGGATCACGCGCGTGCTCTGCAGCGGGTCGAGCGAGGCGTGCGGATCGACCTCCGCGGACGAGTTCTCGACGAAGAAGCCCGGCGCCACCAGCTTGCCGACATCGTGGTAGTAGGCGCCGACACGCACGAGCAGCGAGTCGGCGCCGATCCGGTCGGCCGCACGCTCGGCCATGTTCGAGACCATCACCGAGTGCTGGAAAGTGCCGGGCGCCTCGTCCTGCAGGCGGCGCAGCAGCGGGTGGCTGAGCTGCGCCAGCTCCATCAGCTCGACGCGGGTGATGATGCCGAAGGGCCGGCTCAGCAACACGAAGAAGCCAACGCCAATCAGCGCCGAGGCGATGCCGCTCACTCCCGAAGCTCCGGCGATCCAGGCGAGGTCCTCGACCCGGCGGTCGGGATCGATCAGCCAGACCGTCCCGAGTACGGCGCCCGCGGCAAGCGCGGCGGCGAATCCGGCCGTGAGGTAGCGCCCCAGGTTGGTCGCCCTCGCGGCGACGAACAGGCCGGCCAGCGAGGCGGCGCAAACGGCGAGGAAGGCCCGCGCCGTCTCGAGCTGCCCGGTGCCCCCCGCGTCGGCGAAGGGCAGGTAGATCGAGACGAAGACCGCGATCGAGGAGAGGAGGACGGTCAGCAGCACGGCGGCGCCGAGATCGAGCAGCACCACCGCCGCAATCGGCGACGCGGCCAGGGGCAGCGCGTAGGCGAGGAAGTGGCGGTCCAGATCGGGCAGCACCAGCGGCAGCGTGAACTTGATCGCCGCGGCCGGCGCGAGCAGCAGCAGCGTGAACAGCGTCAGCCGGCGCACGCCGGCGAGCGCCCGAGGACGCGCGACGAAGAGATAGACCCCGCAGGCCGCGCCGGAGAGCAGCGAAACGATGCCCGCGGCGAGCACATGCGTGGTGCGGACGCCTCGAGGATTGAGACCCGCCGCGTCCAGCAGCTCGATGTCGGCCGGGGTCAGGCGCTGCTCCTGCACGACCAGCACCTGGCCGCGCTCGCGCGTGACGCGGACCGGCGGTACCGCGTCACGCGCCTCCTGGCGCCGTTCCTCGGTGCGCGCCTCGTCGACGACGAGCGTGGGAATGACGAGCGGGCCAATCAGCTCCGTCAGCGCAAGCCGCTGATCCTCGTCGAGGCTCACCGGGAGCAGCTCGGCTGCCTGATCGCGAGCGGCCTCGACGCCCAGGGCGGCGATGCTGCCCGAGAGCACCCGTCCGAGGATGTCACGCGCCTCGTCGCCAAGCGTGCGGAAGTCCGTGTCCGGGATCTCGCCGAGCAGCGTGACTGCCTCGTCCGACAGTTCGCCGTCGGTGGCCGCGCGGATCCTCGATTCGCGGGCGGAGGCGGAGAGGACGTCCGCACGCGCTTCCCCGATCAGAGCGAGCTGGCGAGTCAGCTCCGCGATCTGCAGCTCGGCGATCGAGTCGTCGCGGCGCTGCACGTCCGCGATCGCCGAGGCGGCCTCCTCGCGCGCCGCCTCCGTCAGGACCAGGGACTCGTAGGACAGGTCTCGCGGGGCGGAGAGCGTCCACGCGGAGGCGTCGCCCTCACGCATGCCCGCGCCGCCCGGGAACCAGGGGAAGAGCACGACAAAGAGGACCGCGCCGATGCCGAGTCCCAGCAGGATGGCGGCGGGTCGCGCGAACCAACCGCGGGCCTCGCCCGGACGGCTTAGCACCGCTGCATCCCTCGCTGCCTGATGCGGGCGACCATCCCGCCCCCGATCATCAAGCTCCGGAGAGCAGCTCCCGCACGATCGCGTTCGCCAGACGGCCGTCGGCGCGTCCGCGCACGCGTTGCATCAGCGGCCCCATCACCGCTCCGAGGTCACCCGGGCCGCTCGCGCCGCGCTCCTCGATCACTTCGCGTGCGATCGCGCGCAGCTCATCCTCGCCGAGCTGGCTCGGCAGGTAGGCCTCGATGATTGTCAGTTCCGCCTGCTCCGACTCCACGAGGTCGTCGCGTCCGCCCTTGCGGTACTCCTCGATCGACTCGCGGCGCTGCTTCGCCTCGCGCTGCAGGGCGGCGAGCGCATCCTCGTCGCTGAGATCGCGGCCGGCGGCGATGCGAGCGTTGTCGAGGGCTGCGATCAGCAGCCGCAGCGTGTCGCGGCGCCGGGCATCTCCGGCGCGCATCGCGGCGGTCATCTCGGAACGGATGGTGTCGAGCAGTGCGGGCATGGCGCCTTCCGGCCAGACCGGTCACGAGGGTGCAGCAGTCACCAGCAGCGGACCCCGGCGTGCGCCGGGAGCCCGGTCAGCGTCGCCGGACCTGGGCTCGCATCGCCTTGCGCAGCTTGCGCAGACGGGCCGCTTCCTTCTTCTTGCGGCGGACCGAGGGCTTCTCGTAGTACTCGGCGCGTCGCGCCTCGGACAGGATCCCGTCCGCCTGGACGCGCTTGTTGAAGCGCTTCAGCGCGCCCTCGAAGGATTCCGACTCGCCGACAAAGACCTCAGTCACGCCGTATGCAATCCCGTCCCCGCCGCGCCCCTCCGGGTCGCGTGTTCACAGCCGTCGGGGGATCGTATGGGCCGCCCCCGCGGCCCGTCAAACGTCGGGGCCGACCTCGCCCGCCTCAAACGCCACCTCGCCGCCGATCACGGTCAGCCGCACGCGGGCGCTCGCTGGGTCATTCGCGAGCGGCCCGGCGATGAGCGCGAGGTCCGCCACGGCGCCCTCCCGCAGGCGGCCGCGGTCCGCGAGCCTGGCGGCGTCCGCCGCGCCCGCGGTCCAGGCGTGCAGCGCCTCGAGCGGCGTGATCGCCTGCTCCGGCGCGAGGTCGGGCGGGCGGTCCACGGACGCCGCCGCGCTGGCCTCGAGTGCGCTCGCGCGAGAGATCGGGGCGTCGCTGCTGAAGGCGAGCGCGACGCCTCTATCGAGCAGCGCGCGCCAGGGGTGCAGCTGCGTGCGCTGCTCCGCGTCGAGCAGCTGCCGGTAGCGCCCTGCCACCTCGTTGAGCAGGCCCGGCTGCGCCACGACGACCGCGCCGAGCGCGACAATTTCCTCGATGAGCCGCGCGGTCAGCAGCGGAGCGTGCTCGATGCGCTGGCCCGAGGGCGCGTCGGCCGCACGGAAGGCCGCCAGCGAAGCCGCGACCGCGGGCTCCGTCGGCGCATGCATGGCGACACGGCGTCCCGCCTCGATCGCCGCCCACACGCCTGCATCGAGCGGTCCGGCGTCCGGCGCCTCGCCCTCGAAGGTCGCAGGTTGCAGCTTGGTCTCGCCGCGCCGCAGGCGCCCGCCCGCGCCCTCGACCGGCAGTGCCCCGAGGGCATCCACCGACTCCATCGAGATCACACGTTGCGGGATTGCGCCCGCCTTGAGCAGCCGCTCGAACGTCGCCCACTCCGCCGGTCCGTTGCGCACACCGGCATCGACCAGAGTCGTGACACCCTCGGCGGCCCGTGCGTGTGCCCAGTCGCGGACCCGCGCCTCGACGGCGGCGGCGTCCGGCGGCGGCATCGCCGCCTCGATCGCCTCGGCCATGCCGAGCAGCAGGCCATCAAGCCGCCCGTCCTCGAGCGAACGCCCGAAGACCGCGCCCGGCGGCTCCGGCGTGGCCTCGTCGATGCCGATGAGGGCGAGCGCGCGCGAGTTCAGGACCTCCGCGTGACCGCTGCGCTGGATCAGGCGCACCGGGTGGTCGGGCACGGCGCGATCGAGTTCGGCGCGCGTGGGGGGGCGGCCCTCGGCGAGCATCAGCTCCTCGTAGCCGGCGGCGCGCACCCACGCGCCGGGCGACGTGCGCGCCGCTTCATCGCGCAGGAGTTCGAGCAGCTCCGCGATGCTGGAGATGGCGCCCGGCGAGATATCGGGTCCGGCCTCGGCGGCCGCGGCGGCGAGGATGTGGACGTGAGCGTCGACGAAGCCCGGCAGCAACGTGGCCTCGCGAGCCTCGATGCGGCGATGCGCGGGCGGCAGGCGCCGGGCGCAGTCCTCGGGCGTGCCGACGGCGACGATGCGGCCGCCGGCGCAGGCGACGGCGCCGGGGGCGGGCGCGTCGCCGGGTCGCGCCATCGTGAGCAGGCGCGCCTCGATCAGCAGCGGCTCAGGCGAGGTGGTCACGGCAGCACGCGGTCAGCGGACGCGCGCAAGCCGGGAGCGACTGCCCCCGGCTTGCGAGTGAGTGCGGATCCTGCGGGTGCTAGTCGGCGGAGGGCAGCACCTTCGGCTGCAGTTCCTCCATGCCGCGCCCGTCGACGTTGAGATTGCATTCGCCGGGCTTGATGCAGAGCACCTCGATCTCGGAGCTCTCGTCCTTGTAGCGCTTGCCAAGTGCGACTGCCATCGGACGCTCCTAGATCTGCTCGAGCTCGTTGTCGCCGCAGCGAAGGACGCCCTCGCCGCCGCGCGTGACGATGAACTCCGCGCCACATGCCGCACAGCGGTAGCGCTTCCCCGTCTCGACTTCTGCCATCTCTTCCCCCTTCGGCGGGTCGGCCCGCCAGTCCGTCTCGTTCGCCCTGCGCGCCGCCTCGTCCTCGCGCGGCGGCGGGGCCGCTTCTACTCGGTGATCGTCTGCAGGTAGAGGATGATCGATTCGATCTGAAGATCGGTCAGGCTGCTGAACTCCGGCATCGCGGCGACATCCGCGAAGCCGGCGACGACCTTCGCCTGCGGCATCAGGATCGACTCGCGGATGTAGGCGTCGTCCACGACGACGCTGCTGCCGTCCTCGAGCTGCTCGGTGCGGCCGTAGACGCCCAGCCAGGTCGGCCCGACCAGCTCGGTTCCGTCGAGCGTGTGGCAGGCGAGACAACCGAGGGCGTTCACGAGCTGCTCGCCCTGCGCCGCCGACGGGCCCGTCGGCGCCGGCGTGGCGGTCTGGTCGGGTGTCACGCCGCTGGGCCCCGCGTCCATCGCCACCGTTCGAGGATCGACGCGCGTGCGGCGCGTGAGCTTCGTGTCGTTGGAGAACTGGCCGCAGTTGTCCGTGGTGATCGTGATCGTCGCCGCGTCGCGCGTGATCGTCTCCTGCTCGCTCCTCGCGCGGATCTCGGCGGCGGTCGGGTGGCGGCCGAGCTCCTTCTCGAGGACGGGCCCGAACTGCTCCTCGTCGGCGTGCTCGCCCTCCTCGAGGACGAGATCCCAGTAGTCGTGCTTGCCGGTGGGGTCGCCCACGATCAGCGTGACGAGCTGTTCCACCTGCGTCGCCGAGAGCGAGCCGCCGAACTGGATGTCCCACTTCGGCATGTAGGTGCCCACGCGGCCGCAGGTGATGGTCTCTCGCAGGTAGTTGCGGATGTTGTCCGCCTCGCTCTCGGAGGTGGCGGCCGCGTTGTAGACGTTGTCCTTGCCGAGGATGAGGAAGTGCGGCGCGTTCACCGCGACGCCGATGGTGCCCTTGCCCTCGGCGTCCTTGCCCGAGCCGTCGAGGCCGTGGCAGTTGCGGCAGTTCTGCACGAAGAGGCGCGCGCCACGCTCGGCGTTGCGCTCGTTGATCTCGGCGGACTCGACTTCCTGGCGGTTGGCCTCGTTGAAGAGGTAGCCGACGGTGACGACGAAGGTCACGAACAGCAGCCCGATCATCACGTTGACCTGTTTGCTGGTGTTCATCTCGCCTCAGTTCCCCGAGAGAGTCCGCCGGCCTGCCGCATCAGGAGCTCGCGCCCGCGCGCTGCGGGTTGTCCGGCCCGCCGTCCGTGCGATCGCCGGTCTGGACCGTGATGTTGCCCGCTGCGTCGACATCCACCTTCATCGTGGTCATCGAGCGCGGGGCCGGTCCGAAGACGCGGATGCCCGCCTTGGTGTAGGTGGAGCCGTGGCAGGGACAGCGGTACCAGCCCTGGTCGTTGTCGTAGGTGAAGCCGGAGCGCCAGGGCACGGTGCAGCCGAGGTGCGGGCACTTGTGCCAGAGCGCCAGCAACCCCTCGCCGCCGCCGCTGCCGCCGGGCCGCGTCTCGCTCGGGTCGAGGTTCACCAGCCAGAACTGCCCGGTGATGAAGTGGACGGGGTCGCCACCCCTCGGGAACTCGGAGATGTTGCCCGCCGGCACCGGGCCGCCGAAGCCCTTGATGCCGCGTGGGTACATGAAGTCCAGCAGCGAGCCGACAAGACCGAGCAGCGCCAGCCCCAGCCCGCCCCAGAAGGAGGCGCGGATGAAGTTGCGACGCGAGGTGATTGGCCCGGTGGGGCGGCGCGCCTGCGCGCCGGGGACCGGTGCGTCCTCGGGCGCGCGGGTGCGGCGCGCGGCGATCGCCTCGCGCCAGGCGTCCGTCACCTGCCCGGGGTCGGGAGCGTCCTGCACCGCGGTGCCTCCGCTTTCCGCCTCGTTCGTCACTGCTGCACCCCTCGTCCGCCGACTATGACTCGGCCGGCCGGACCTCCCACGGCCAGAGCAACTCAAGGCCCTCGCCGCGGAAGTACGTCCCGGCCATCGTGAGCGCCAGGTAGGAGCCCAGCCAGCCGGAGAACATCAGGATCATGAAGTCGCGCCGCGTCTTCGCCAGCCCAAGCCGCCAGGCGACGAGGCAGAGCAGGATCGGCAACCCGACCATCAGGTTGACCGGGATCGCCTGCTCGACGATCCAGGCCGGGAAGTTCCACTGGATCGAGCCTCGAGGCAGTCCCAGCAGGTCCGTGCGGACGAACGTCTCGCCGAGGGGAATCGTCTCCAGCTCGCCCGGCCAGGCGATGTCTGTCTGCAGGGCGCGAACGCTGGTCAGCCAGTTCAGGCTCTCCGGCCATTCCCGCAGCCGCTCGTCGACGATCAGCGGCGGGAAGTTGTCGAAGCTGTCCGCGTCGAACGTGAAGCGCTCGAACACGACGATGTGCTTGCCGGAGTTGTAGATGATCAGCGCCCAGGTGCCGACAGTGCCGACGATGAAGCCGACGATCAGGTTCGGCCAGGCGCGCGGCGTGCTGAGCCATTGGCCCTGGCCCTCGTTCGAGGTGTCGAAGAAGGGCACGGCGCCAAGGATGATCAGGAAGACCGTGGGCACGATCACGCCGGCCAGCGCCGGGTGCATATGCAGCAGCAGCTCCTGCAGGTTGAGGAAGTACCACGGCGCCTTCGAGGGGTTCGGGGTGTTCGCCGGGTTGGCGCGGTCCTGCAGCGGCGCGTTGATCAGGATCGCGAGCGCCACGAACGTGAGCGTGAAGACCAGCGCCGAGATGAACTCGACGAAGACGAGGTCCGGCCAGACGAGCAGCTCTTCCTCGCGTTGGCGGCGCGGGCGTGCGCTGGGTACGGCGCCGCGCGACCTCGAGGGACCGCGAGCGGGAGCGTCCGCGACCATCGGCGTTCCTTCGCCTCTCCGCGCGCCTGCGCCCGGCGCCTACAGCGGCCGGGCGAGTCCACCATCACGGCGGATTCGCCAGAAGTGGACGGCCATGAAGATCGCCGCAATCAGCGGCAGTCCTACCACATGGAGGGTGTAGAAGCGGATCAGCGCGTTCTGACCGACCTCGAAGCCGCCGATCATGACGAACTGGTTGACCTCGCCGAGGACCGGGTCGGAGCCGATCATGTTCGTGCCGACGGTGATCGCCCAGAACGCCAGCTCATCCCACGGCAGCAGGTAGCCGGTGAAGGAGAGCAGCAGCGTGAGCACGAGCAGCACGACGCCGACGATCCAGTTGAACTCGCGAGGCGGCTTGTACGCGCCGGTATAGAAGACCCGCATCATGTGCATCAGCACGGTGATCACCATGCCGTGCGCCATCCAGCGGTGCGTGTTGCGCATCAGCATCCCGAAGCGCACGTCCGTCTGCAGCGCCTGCATGTCCTGGTAGGCCCGCTCGACCGAGGGCACGTAATAGAACATCAGCAGCACGCCGGTGATCGTCAGCCCGAGGAAGAGGAAGAAGGAGAGTCCGCCCAGGCAGTAGGTGTGCGTGATCTTGACGTGCGTGCGGTGAATGCGCGTCGGGTGCAGGTGCAGGAAGACGTTCGTCGCGACGGCGAGCATCTGGTTGCGCGGGGTGTTCGGGTAGCCGGTGCGGATGATCGAACGCCAGACGCGGTTGTTGACGGTGAAGTCGTACAGCCGATCAGCAAGCGGTCGGCCCTGCGGGCGCTCGGTCGTCGCCATGCGCTCCCCCCGATCAGCTCACGCGCGAGCCGATGGTTGTCGCCGCCTCTAGGCTTCCCACCACTTGCCGAGCAGGACGAGCGTCGCGAAGGCCCCCATCATCAGGAAGAAGATGATGGTGAGTTCGAGCGCCTCTCCGACTTCACCGAAGATCATGGAGCGCTCCTCTTTCGCTGCCCGAGGCAAGCAGCCGCCGCAGCGAGGACGTGCCCCGCTCCCAGGCGCCGCGATCCTAGCGACGCCCCTTTCCTACGGTCAAGGATTCGAGCCCCTGAAACGCCCCGGAATACGCTCGATCCACGCACGGCCAGCGGCCTACCCGGCGCCGCCGCCGCGCTGCGGCACGCGCGGGACGCCGCCGATGCGCAGCCGCCACAGTCCCTTGAGGTCCTCGATCGCCGTGTGCAGGATCTTGACGCGACTGTCGCGATCCTCGATCCAGCGCACGGGCACCTCGCGCAGGCGATAGCCGTTTTCCTGCGCCAGCAGCAGCAGCTCGGAGTCGAAGAACCAGCCGGTGTCGCGCACCAGCGGGAGCAGCGCGCGCGCCGGCTCGCGGCCGATCGCCTTGAACCCGCACTGCGCATCGGTGACGTTGAGCCGCCCCAGGCGGCGCAGGATCTGCACGTAGGTCCTCGAGGTGAACTCGCGGCGCAGGGAGCGCTCGGTCTCCGAG
Source organism: Chloroflexota bacterium (assembly GCA_009839925.1). Lineage (GTDB taxonomy): Bacteria > Chloroflexota > Dehalococcoidia > UBA2979 > UBA2979 > VXMT01. Next base: position 70,503 of record VXOS01000053.1, on the reverse strand, counting down.
TCCTGGTGCAGCCGCGTCCCGTAGCTGATGTCGACCTGCCCGGTGGCGATCGGGTCGATCAACTCCGGCAGGTGCTTCAGATCCGTGGAGAGGTCGACGTCCATGTAGGCGAGCACGTCGGCGGGCGAGGTCAGCCAGCTGACGCGCAGCGCGATGCCCCGCCCCTTGACCGGGATGTGCAGGGCGACGAAGCGGCCGCCTTCCTCGCCGCCGTGCTCCTCCTCCAGCTCGCGCGCGATCTGGAACGTGCGGTCCGTCGAGGCGTTGTCGGCAACGACGATGCGCCACTCGTGCTCGGGGTGCGCGTTCGTCCAGTCGAGAACGCGCGCGACGCTCTGCGCGAGGATCAACTCCTCGTTGTAGACCGGCAGCACGAGGTCGACGTTCGCCATCGTGCGCCAATCGTAGCGGGTTATGGCGCGCCTGTGGCAGCCAACCCTCGCCCCCGGCGGTTGCGGGCGGAGAGTGAAGGACCATCCGGTCCCCTCTCTCCGAGGGAGAGGGCGGAGGGTGAGGGAGAGTAACGCGGGCGGCGCACCAACCCGGCGAGGACAGCGACGGCGAGGCGAGCCCCCTCACCCCAACCCTCTCCCCCGGGAGAGGGGGCCGGAGCGGAGAGCGGCTGGAGGGCGGAGCGGCCTAGTGGCGGAAGTGGCGCGCTCCGGTGGTGACGAGCGCCATGCCCTGCGCGTTCGCCGCGGCAACCGAGTCCTCGTCGCGGATCGAACCGCCCGGGTGCGCGGCCGCCGTCACGCCGGCCTCGCCCGCCACCTCGATCGAGTCGGGGAAGGGGAAGAACGCGTCCGAGGCGAGTGCGGCGCCGGCGGCTTGCTCGCCCGCACCGCGCACCGCCAGCCGAGCGCTCTCCACGCGGTTCGGCTGGCCCGCACCCATGCCGACCAGCACGCCGTCCTTGACGAGCGTGATCGCGTTGGACTTGACATGCTTCCCGACCAGCCAGGCGAGCCGCAGGTCGGCCAGCTCGGCCGCGCTCGGCGCGCGCTCGCTGACGACCTCGAAGTCCAGCTCCTCGGAGAGGTCGGACTGCTGCACCAGCATCCCGCCGCGCACCGAACGGAACTCGAGGCGCGGGCGGCGCGGGTCGCCCTCGGGGACGGTGAGGATGCGCAGGTCGCGGGACTTCTTTTGCAGGTGCGCGAGGCCGTCCGGCTCGGAGCCCGGCGCGACGACGATCTCGAAGAACATGCGCCCGCCGGTGATCGGGCTCAGCACATCGCGCAGCGCGGTCGCGTACGCGAAGTCGATCGGGCGGTTGCTGGCGACGATGCCGCCGTAGGCGGAGATCGCGTCGCCCGCCATCAGTGCGCGTTCATAGAGGGCCGCGATCGGCTCGTCGCCGGCGGCGAAGCAGCAGGGATTGGTGTGCTTGATGATCGCCACCGCAGGGTGCGGGCACTCCGCGACCAGGTTGTAGGCGGCGTCCGCGTCGAGCAGGTTGACGTAGGACAGGCCCTTGCCGTGGTGCTGCTCGAACCCGCCGATGCCCTCGACGGGCGTGCGCACCGAGTCGAGCGTGTAGAAGGCGCCGCGCTGGTGCGGGTTCTCGCCGTAGCGCAGCTCGTCGACGCGCGTCAGGCCCGCAGTCAGCTGCTCCGGCAGCAGGTCGTCCTCGCCGCGCAGGTACTCGGCGATCGCGGCGTCGTAGTGCGAGACGTGCGCGAACGCCTTCGCCGCGAGCGCTCGCCGCGCTCCGGCGTCGAGCCCGTCCGCTCGCAACGCCTCGAGGATCATGTCGTAGTCCGAGGGGTCGACGACCGGAATCACCCAGGGGTGGTTCTTGGCGGCCGCGCGGATCATCGTCGGGCCGCCGATGTCGATCTCCTCGAGCGCCTCGGCGAGGCTGACGTCGGTGCCGCTGACGGTCTCGATGAACGGGTAGAGGTTGCCCGCGACGAGGTCGATCGGTTCGATGCCGTGCTTCGCCAGCTCGGCCGCGTCGTCCTCGCGGTCGCGCCGGGCGAGCAGGCCGCCGTGCACCTTCGGATGCAGCGTCTTGACGCGCCCCTCGAGCATCTCGGGGCTGCCGGTCAGCGTCGCGATGCTCTCGACGGGCACGCCCGCCTCGGCGATGACGGCCTGCGTGCGGCCGGTCGAGAACAGCTCCCAGCCGAGGCCGTGCAGGCCCTGTGCCAGCCCGGCGATGCCCGTCTTGTCGTAGGCGCTCAGGATTGCGCGCATCGTGCCTCCCCCTCGTTACTCCGGTAGCCCGGCGACGGCCGGCGCGCCCTCGGCGCGGCGCTCGACGACGCCGCAGCGCCAGCTGCCCGGCGCTGCCTCCAGCACGGCGGTCGCGTCCGGGGGCGACGCGACGAGCACCATGCCGATACCCATGTTGAACGTGCGGAACATCTCGCCGTCCTCGATGCCGCCCGCGCGCTGGATGTGCGCAAACAGCGGCGGCGGCTCCCAGCTCGCGGCATCGATCTGCGCGCGCAGGTCCTCGGGCAGCATCCGCGGCACGTTGCCCGGCAGGCCGCCGCCGGTGATGTGCGCCATCCCGCAGAGGCGCGGCAACAGCGGCCGCACGACCCCGAGGAAGGAGCCGTGCACCGCCAACAGCGCATCGCCGAGCGTGCCGCCGAGATCCTCGACGTGCTCGTCCAGCAGCTCGCGGTCGCGCTCCTCGCCGGGACCCTTGGCGACGCCGAAGATCTCGCGCACGAGCGAGTAGCCGTTCGTCTGCAGTCCCGTCGAGGGCAGCGCGATCAGCACGTCGCCCTCCTCGATCGCGGAGCCGTCGAGGACCGCCTCGCGCTCGGCGACGCCGACGATGAAGCCGGCGAGGTCGTAGTCGCCGGGCGAGTAGAGGTCCGGCATGTCGGCGGTCTCGCCGCCGAGCAGCGCGACGCCGTTCTCCTCGCAGGCCGCGCCGATGCCGGCGACGAGCTCGAGCCGCCGCTCCTGCGCCAGGCCGGCCGTCGCGAGGTAGTCGAGGAAGAACAGCGGCTCGGCGCCGGCGGTGAGGATGTCGTTGACGCAGTGGTTGACGAGGTCCTGCCCGACGCCCTCGTAGCGTCCGAGCGCGCCGGCGATCAGCAGCTTCGTGCCGACGCCATCGGCGCTGGCGACGAGCACCGGATCGCGGTAGCGACCCGCGCCGAGGCGGAACAGCCCGGCGAAGGCGCCGACGCCGCCGAGCACCTCGGGGCGGCTCGCGCGTTCGGCGATCCGGCGCAGGCCTCCGATGCTCGCCTCGGCGGCCTGCACGTCGACGCCAGCGTCGGCGTAACGCAGCGGGGCGGGCGGACGTTCGGTCGAGGCGCTCATCGCGCGGGCTCCGGGGGAGGCGTCGGGCCTGGCCGGATCATACCCCGCACTCCATCCGCGGTGGTGCTCAGTGGACGGCTCGCAGCGGCACCGCGTGCCGGTCGATCGAGCCGCCGCTTTCGAGGGCAAACTTGTCGAGCTGCAGCGGCACGTCGCTCGGATAGCTGCCGCTGAAGCAGGCCGCGCAGAGCGCGTCGCGCTGCTGGCCGGTCGCGCCGACCGTGCCCTCGAGCGAGAGGTAGCCGAGCGAGTCGGCGCCGATGTGCTCGCGGATCTCCTCGACCTCGAGGTGCGAGGCGATCAGTTCGCCGCGCGTAGCCATGTCGACGCCGTAGAAGCAGGGGTGCGTGATCGGCGGCGAGGTGATGCGCATGTGCACCTCGCTGGCCCCGGCCTTGCGCAGCATCGCGACGACGCGCGGCGTGGTGGTGCCGCGCACGATCGTGTCGTCGACGACGACGACGCGGCGGCCGCCCAGCAGCTCCGGCAGCGGGTTGAACTTCAGCTCGACGCCGCGGTCGCGCAGCCGCTGGTCGGGCTGGATGAAGGTGCGCCCGACGTAGCGGTTCTTCACGAGGCCCTCGACGTAGGGGATGCCGGACTCCTGCGCGTAGCCGACCGCTGCCGCGGTCGCCGAGTCCGGAATGCCGATCACGACGTCACCGGGCGCGGGATGCTCGCGCGCGAGCTGCGCGCCCATCCGCATCCGCACGGGGTAGAGCCGCTCGCCCTGGATCATCGAGTCGGGGCGAGCGAAGTAGATGTGCTCCAGCAGGCAGAGCGAGGGGCCCGCGGGGCGCTCGCCCTCGAAGGTCCAGGACTGCACGCCGGCCTCGTCGATGCGCACGACCTCGCCGGGTTCGATCTCGCGCACGAACTCCGCGCCCAGCGTGTCCAGCGCGCAGGTCTCCGAGGCGACCACCCAGCCATTGCCGAGACGCCCGAGGCAGAGCGGGCGGATGCCGAGCGGATCGCGCACGCCGAACAGCGCGTCCGCCGTCAGCAGTGTCAGCGAGTAGGCCCCGGAGGCGCGCCGCATCACGTAGTTGAAGCGCTGCTCCCAGGTGCCGCCCGAAGCGTGGGCCAGCAGCTGCGCGAGCACCTCGGAGTCCGTGCCGGTCTGGAACTCGACCCCGGCATCGACGAGGTCGCTGCGCAGCAGGTCCGCGTTGACGACGTTGCCGTTGTGCGCGAGCGCGAGCTCGCCGTGCGGGCCGGAGACGATCAGCGGCTGCATGTTCGCGTGGGTGCTCGATCCGGTGGTCGAGTAGCGCGTGTGGCCGATCGCGTGGGTGCCCTGGAGGTCGGACAGGACTTCCTCGTGGAAGATCTGGGTGACCAGGCCCATCTCGGCGAAGCGCTGCACCTCCGGGTCGCCGTTGGCGGTGGCGATGCCAGCGGACTCCTGCCCGCGGTGCTGCAGGGAGTGGAGGCCGAAGAAGGTGAGTCGAGCCACATCCTCGCCGGGGGCGAAGATGCCCATCACGCCGCAGGATTCGCGCAGGCTCGGAATCAAGCGCGCCCCTCTCCGCTACCGGTCGGGGGAGATCGTCAGTGTAGCGTACCGCCCCCCGTTGCGTCCGCATGCATCCGCATGTGATCGACCTTCGTGCAGCGATCCATCACCACCCGCAGGCCCGCATCGCGTGCGCGAGCGGCCGCCCCGTCGTGCACGATGCCGAGTTGCAGCCAGACCGCGCCCGCCTCCGCCTCGATCGCGTCCTCGACAACCTCCGGCGTCTCCCACGGCAGGCGGAACACGTCGACGATGTCGACGCGCTCCGGCAGCTCGCCAACGCTGTCGTAGCAGCGCCGCCCGTGCGCCTCGCCGAGCAGCGGGTTCACGAGGTAGACACGGTACCCGGCCTCGATCAGATAGCCGGCGATGTCGTGCCAGGGGCGATCGGTGCGCGCCGAGCGCGCGACGACGGCGATCGTGCGCGCCTCGCGCAGGAGCTGGCGCTCCAGCGGCTCCTCACTCATCGCTCACCTCCGGCGGAGCCGCGCCGGCGCGCACCATGCGGCGGCGCCGCCGCGGCCGCGCGGCGTCCGGCGGCGCGGCCTCCTCGTCCGCCTCCTCCGGCAGCGCGGCGAGTCGCGCCTCCGAGTCGCTGCGCTCGGCGATCGCCTCCGCGAGGCGGTTGGCGCGCGCCAGACCCTCGTCCGCGAGCGGGCGCGCGGCGACGACCGTGCCGATCGTCAGCCGCTTGCCGTTGTCCTTCACCAGCTCGACCTCCCATGTCACGAGGTCCTGCCGCTCGCCGCTCTCCAGCTCCGCCTCGTAGTCGCCCTCGACGGCGATGTGGTCGATGCGCCAGAACGGCACGAGCTCGTCGGTGCCGATGCCGAGTCCAAGCAGGCCCTGCTGCCAGCGCACGGACTGCTTTTGCCGCTCCAGGAGCACGGAGCGGCCGATCACGTTGTAGACCAACCCGAGCGTCGCGATTGGCCCCATCAGCAGCGCGACGACGAGCAGCACCATCAGCAGCGCCAGCGGCAGGGCATCGAGGAAGGCGACGATCAACGCGACCGACCCTGCGGCCAGCGCGAGCTGGATCAGCGGGGCAACCAGCTGTGCCCGCGAGCGCCGGATCGCGACGCTGTCGTCCCCGATCACGGCGACGGCGCGTTGCAGCGGGATCCGCTCTGCCATCGGGCCAGCCCCGTCCGTCGCGCCCTCGGATCTCCGAGTCTAGTGAGGCGGCACGGCGGCCACCAGCGAGCACCCGCGGTTTGCAGCACCTATCATTGAGCGCCGCCGCGCCGAGGCGCGCCACGGAGGTCCGATGCGTCACGAGTTGCTGAAGATCCTCGCCTGCCCCGTCTGCAAGACCGAACTGACGCTGACGGTCGAGCAGGCGGAGAGCGACGCGCAGGGCCGCGAGGAGATCGTGCGCGGCGAGCTGTACTGCGCCGCCTGCGACTACCGCTACCGGATCGACGACGGCATCCCCAATCTGCTGCCGCCGGAGCTGGCAGAGGCTTCCCCGTGAGCGACGCCGACCGCTCGCGGCGGCTCGGACTGCTGCTCATGGCGGGCGCGATCCTGCAGCTGTTCGTCTTCCTCGGCGCGGCCTCGAGGCGCTCCTACGCCGCGCTCGCGCTGCCCGTCGGCGCGGGCGTCGCCGCGCTCTCCGCCCTCGCCTTCTGGCTCGGCTACACCATGGCCTACGCCGAGTGGGACGCCGAGGACGAGCCGTCGGGCGGCAGCCCATGACCGACCCGACGGAGACCTTCGAGCGTCGCCTCCCGTTCGAGCGCGTGAGCAACTTCCGGGACCTCGGCGGCTACGAGACGCGCGAGGGCCGCCGCGTGCGCTGGCGCACCGTGTTCCGCACCAGCACGCTCTCCCAGACGACGCGCGCCGACGTGCAGCGCCTGCTCGGACTTGACCTGGCGCTGGTCCTCGACCTGCGGACCAACGAGGAACTGGAGCGGCACGGCATCTCCTCGCTGCACGAGCACGGCGTCGAGCACCGCCACGTGCCCTACGGGCGCGTCACGATGCGCGACCCCTCGGGGCCCGGCCTCGACTACCTGCAAGGCGTCGAGCAAGCGGTGGCGGCGATCGGCGCGGTCTTCGCCGCGATCGCCGAGGCCGACGAACGCAAGGCCGTCGCCTTCAACTGCGAAGGCGGCAAGGACCGCACGGGCGTCACTGCGGCGCTGCTGCTGCGCCTGCTCGGCGTGCCGGACGAGACGATCGTCGAGGACTACGCGCTGACCCGCGAGTACCTGACGATGTGGCGCGACCTCAGCGACGAACAGATCGCGGAGCGTGGCAAGGCGTGGGGCACCGAGCTCACACGCGAGATGCTGGACGCCACGCCCGACACCATGCAGTCGCTGCTGCGCGGCATCGACGAGCGCTACGACTCGACCGAGGCGCTGCTCGCCCTCGGCGGCGTCGACGAGCCCCTGATCGCGCGGCTGCGCGAGCGGCTGCTGGAGAGCTGAGGGGGCCGCGCGCCCTCGTGCCATGGCAGCGCCTCGCGCGGTGCTACAATCAGGCCATGACCAGCAACGGGAGCACCTACAGCGACACTGGCCACGAGTTCCTTGCGAGGGCGCGGAGCTACCTCGCCGAGGACGACCTGCGCCAAGCCTCGGAGAAGGGTTGGGGTGCGGCCGCGCAAATGGTCAAGGCCGCCGCCGAGACCCGCGGCTGGCCCCACCACAGCCACCGCGATCTCTTCCGGACAGTCACACGACTGGTCGACGAGACGGGCGACGGTGAGCTGCGCAGCAGCTTCGGCATCGCTGCCGCCCTCCACACCAACTCCTACGAAGGCTGGCTCGATCGCGACACGGTCGAGGATCACCTCACCCATGTCGGCGAACTCGTCGAGCGGCTCGACGCCCTCAGCTAGCGGCCGGGGGCGCGCAGCGGGTCACCCGCGGCTGCGCGAGCGGCTGCTGGAGAGCTAACCGGACTCCCAGCCCACGGGCGCAAGCGGCTCGACGCCCTCGAGGCCCACGGCGTCGCGCAGCTCGGCGATCGAGCGCTCCAGCGTGGGGTGCATCACGTCCGGCGCGATCTCCGCGAGCGGGACGAGCACGAAGCCGCGCTGGTGCATCCGGGGGTGCGGGATTCGCAACTCCTCGCTCTCGATGCGCAGGTCATCGGCGAGCAGCAGGTCGAGGTCGAGCGGCCGCGGACTGTTGCGTGGGGCGTCCAGATCGCGGCCCGCGGCCACCTCGATGCGCTTGCAGAGGCGCAGCAGTGCGAGGGGTTCGAGCGCGCTGCGCACGCAGGCGGCGGCGTTCGCGTAGGGCGGCGCGGGGTCCGCGCAGGCCGGCCCGCCCCACGGCTCCGTCTCCCAGAGCGAGGAGACCGCCTCGACGGCCACGCCCGCCTCGGCGAGCCGTTCGAGACCCGTGCGCAGCGCGGCGACGCGGTCGCCGAGGTTGCCGCCGATGCCGAGGTAGACCCGCCGCTCCTCGGCTCCGCTGGTCATGCCGGATCCCCGCGACGCCGCCCGTGCAGGACCGCGTCCGTCACGAGCGCGACATCGGCCATCTCGCGCACGTCGTGGACGCGCACGATGTCGGCCCCGGCAGCGATGGCGAGCGCGACCGTCGCGGCGCTCCCGGCGGCGCGCGTCGAGGGCGGCTCCTGCTCGCGGCCGAGCGCCCAGCCGATCGCGGACTTGCGCGAGCTGCCGAGCAGCAGCGGCCGCCCCAGGCACCGCAGCTCGCCGAGCCGGCGCACCAGCTCGAGGCTCTGCTGCGGCCCGATGCCGAACCCGAACCCCGGATCGAGGATCAGCATTTCGCGCCGCACGCCCGCCGCCTCGGCGATCGCGAGCGACTCCTCGAGGCCCGCGCGCACGTCGGCGATCACGTCGCCGACCGGGGGACGGCCGCGCTGGTTGTGCATCAGAACGGCGGGTAGCTCGCGCGCTGCGAGCAGCGACGCGAGCGCCGGGTCGGCGCGCAGGCCGTGCACGTCGTTGAGCGCGTCGGCGCCCGCGTCGAAGGCGCGCTCGGCGACGTAGGCCTTGGCGGTGTCGATGCTGATCGGCGCGGAGACTGCCTCGCGCAGCGCGCGCAGCACGGGCGCGAGGCGCGCCCACTCGCCAGCAGCGTCGAGGGGCTGGTGATCGGGCCGGGTGGACTCCGCCCCAACATCGATCAGGTCCGCGCCGTCCTCGACCATGCGCGCTGCCCGGTCGGCGGCGGCGGCCGGGTCGAGCACGCCGTCGCCGGAGAACGAGTCCGGCGTGGCGTTCACGATGCCCATCACGTAGCTGCGCTGCCCCCACTCGAAGCAGTGTCCGCCGATCTTGATCGGCGGGGGTGGCTGCACAGGCGCTTCGGAAGGCATCGAGGACGCTCCGGCGGTCAGACGATCTCGGCGGGGATCTCCTCGATCACGCCGCCCTTGTGGATGTAGTAGGTGTGCAGCGGCGGAGGATCCTCGGCGAGCGAGACGAGCAGGTAGAACGTCCCCGGATAGGCCGGTTCGCGATCCGTCTCGCCGGGCGGGAAGAACGCCATCCGCACGTCGGTCTGCGAGGGGTAGGCCGCCGATGCGACGTGCGAGTGGTAGATCGCGAACAGCGTCTCGCCTCGCTCGTCGCGCTGCTGCTCCAGCCGCATCTGCTCCATGCCGTGCATCTCGAAGCGGTAGGGGCTGGCGGCCACGTTCGTCACGCGATGCACGGAAACCGGTTGGCCGTCCTTCGCGTGCACCAGGCCGCAGGCCTCGTTCGGCAGGTCCTCGCGGGCGTGCGCGATGATCGCGTCGGCAATGGCGCGAGGAATCCGCGGCACCGCTACCAGGCCTCCGGCTCGCCGTCGTCGATGCAGGCGTTTCCGCTGAGGCGCATCAGCGCGAAGTTGGCGCTCGACGGCTGGCCCGCGAGATGGTCGAGCCAGTGCGCGCGCTCCGACTCGGGCAGGCGCTCGGCGAAGTCCGACGCGAACACCTCGATCTCCTCCTCGCCGGGCGCGATCCCCGCGTCGATCGACCAGCCGCGCACGATTGCGATGCGGCCGACCGTGCGCGTGCGGATCAGCCGCGCGTCCGCCCGTTCGCGGTAGCGGTCGAGCACGGAGGCGCGGAAGCGCAGCGTCAGCAGCCCGTACTCGGAGCGCGCGATCGCACGCTCGACGATCGCGCGCTGCGACCCTCGCGCCCCGCTGTCGCTCTCGGCCATCGCGCGCGCCGTCCCCGGCTCCGGGCTAGGTCTCGATCGGCACGCCGATGAGCGAGCCGTACTCGGTCCACGAGCCGTCGTAGTTCTTTACGTCCTCGTGGCCGAGCAGGTACTTGAGCACGAACCAGGTGTGCGAGGAGCGCTCGCCGATGCGGCAGTAGGCGATCGCCGGATCGCTCGCGCTGACGCCGGCGCCGCCGTAGATCTCGCGCAGCTCGTCGGCGCTGCGGAAGGTGCCGTCCTCGTTGACCGCGCGCGCCCAGGGCACGTTGATCGCGCCCGGGATGTGCCCGGCGCGCTGCGCCGTCTCCGGGAGGCCGGGCGGGGCGATGATCTCGCCGACGAACTCGGCCGGGCTGCGCACGTCCACCAGCTGCGGCGCCTGCGCCGCCACCGCCGCGAGCACCTCGTCGCGCTGGGCGCGCAGGCCCGCGTCCTGCTCCGACGCCGAGTAGCTGGCGCGGCCTACCGAGGGCGCGTCGGTCGTGATCTCGCGCCCGTCGGCGATCCACTTCACGCGGCCGCCGTCCATCAGCGAGACCTGCTCGTGGCCGTACAGCTCCAGCAGCCACAGCGCGTAGGCCGCGAACCAGTTGTTGTTGTCGCCGTAAAGCACCACGTGCGTGTCGTTGCCGATCCCGGAGGCGCCGAGCAGCTCCTCGAGGTCGCCCTTCGAGATCACGTCGCGCTGCACCTGGTCCTGCAACTGCGTCGCCCAGTTCCAGCCGACGGCGCCAGCGATGTGGCCCTCGTCGTAGGCGCCGGTGTCGACATCCACCTCGACGAGGCGCACGTTCGCATCGGCGCCGTGTTCGGCGACCCAGTCTGCCGTTACAAGCTTGTCAGCCATCCTGTGTTCCCCTTTCCCGGCGATAGCGCCGCCGGTCGTCGACGCTCCGGCTACCACCAGAGCGTCGTGTTTACGTCCTCCTCGATCTCGTCGTAGTCCTGCGTCCAGAGGCCAGAGGACAGGTACTTCCAGCCGCTGTCCGCCAGCAGGCAGACCACCTTCCCGCTGCGCATCCGCTCCGCCGCGCGCTGCGCGGCGCGCACCGCCGCTCCACTGGAGACGCCGGCGAAGATGCCGGTGCGCTCCGTCAGCTCACGCGTCAGCCGGAACGAGGTCGCCGAGTCGACGACGATCCGGCCGTCGAGCACGGACTCGTCGAGCACGGGCGGGATGTAGCCCTCCTCGAGGCTGCGCAGGCCCTGCACCAGGTCGCCCGGGTGCGGGGCGGCGGCGACGATGCGCACCGCCGGGTTGTGCTCCTTGAGCCGCCGACCGACGCCGGTCAGCGTCCCGCCCGTGCCGAGGCCGGCGACGAAGACATCGGTGCCCGGCAGGTCCTCGATGATCTCGGGGGCGGTGCTCTCGTAGTGGGCGCGCGGGTTGTCCTCGTTCTCGTACTGGAAGGGCATGAACCACTCGGGGTGCTCGGCGTGGATGCGCTCCGCCTCACGCACCGATCCGTTCGTGCCGAGGTCGCCGGGCGAGTAGAGGATCTCCGCGCCGAAGCTCTCCAGCAGCTCGACGCGCTCGCGGGTGACGGCGTCCGGCATCACCACCTTCACGGGGTAGCCGCGCAGGCGGCCGATCATGGCGAGGGAGATGCCGGTGTTCCCGGAGGTCGGCTCGAGGATCGTCTGGCCCGGCTCGAGGCGGCCGTCCTGCTCGGCAGCGGAGACCATCCACCAGGCGATGCGGTCCTTGACGGAGCCCGTCGGGTTCTCGCCCTCGAGCTTGGCGTAGATGCTGACGTCCGGGTTGGGCGACAGCACGGAGATGTCGACCAGCGGCGTCCCGCCGATGCGGTCGAGCACGCTGCCGGCCGGTGTCCGGCCGGTCTGCCGCGCTGCCGCCTCACTCACGACAATCCTCCGCCGCTAGCCGCCGGCCAGCGCTGGCAGGATCGAGATCTCGTCGCCCTCGCTCAGCGCCGTCGCGGCGCCCTCCATGAAGCGCACGTCCTCGTCGTTGAGGTAGACGTTGACGAAGCGGTGCAGCTGCCCGCCTTCGTCGACGAGCTGGTCGCGGAATCCCGGGTAGCGCCGATCGATGTCGTCGATCAGCTCCGCGACGGTGCCGCCCTCGGCGGTCAGCTCGCGCTGTCCGCCGACGGTCTTTTGGATGACCGAGGTCACGTTGACCCGCACCTCCAAGACCGGCTCCCTCCCCGTCGCCGATGAACGCGCCGCGTGCCCTAGTGTCCGCCGCCGTTGGCCGTCGGGGCCTCGAGCGGCGGCGAGCCGCAGAACGCGTCGTAGTCGATGAGCTCCACCACGCTCGGCTCGTCCCCGCAGAGCGGGCAAGCCGGGTCGCGCCGCAGCTTCATCTCACGGAACTCCATGGTCAAGGCGTCGATGAGCAGCAGCCGCCCGACGAGCGGCCGGCCGATGTCCAGGATCTGCTTGAACACCTCGGTCGCCTGGATGGAGCCGACGATGCCGGTGATCGCCCCGAGCACGCCCGCCTCGGCGCACGAGGGCACGAGGCCGGGCGGGGGCGGCGCGGGGTAGAGGCAGCGGTAGCAGCCCTCGCCGGGCTTGAACACCGTGGCCTGCCCGTCGAACAGCAGGATCGAGCCGTCGACCAGCGTCTTGCCCAGCAGGTAGGCGGCGTCGTTCACCAGGTAGCGCGTCGCGAAGTTATCCGCGCCGTTCACGATGATCTCGTAGTCCCCGATGATCTCCAGCGCGTTCTCCGAGTGCAGCGGCGCCGGGTGCGTCACGACCCGCACGTGCGGGTTGTAGGCGTGCAGCGTGTCCACTGCCGAATCGAGCTTGGTGCGCCCGACGTCCTCGGTCTGGTGCAGCAGCTGGCGCTGCAGGTTGGAGAGGTCCACCACGTCGAAGTCGACGAGGCCGACCGTGCCGACCCCGGCCAGCGCGAGGTAGATCGCGACGGGAGAGCCGAGGCCGCCCGCGCCCACGATCAGCACCTTTGCGTTGCGCAGCTTGCGCTGCCCGATCGATCCGACCTGCGGCATGATGATGTGCCGCGAGTAGCGCATCGCCTCGTCCGGGGTGAGCGCCGTGCTGGGCGCGGCGCCGCCCGCGAGCGCGGGGATGACCGCGATCTGGTCGCCGTCGCCGACGGCGGTCGAGATGCCGTCCAGCTCGTGTATCTCCTGGTTGTTGACGTAGATGTTGATGTGCGCGGGCACCCGGCGCTCGCGGTCGTAGACCAGCATGTCGAAGCCGGGGTAACGCGCGTTCACCGCGTCGAGCACGCCCGCGACGTCGCCGCCGTCCACCTCGACGTACTCGCGGTTGGCCGTGAACCTGCGGAATGGCTGAGGGATGTAGACGCTGACCGCCATCTCCGATCGCCGTCCTTCCTGCTGATCTGCCATGTGTCCCCGATCCGTTCCCTGTCGCTTGTTGCCCAGTTGCGTGTTGCTCAGTTCCCTGCTGCTCACGAGAGCGCCACGCTCAGGTAGCGCTCGCCGGTGTCACAGAGCATCGTCACCACGCGACAGTCCGGCCCGAGCCGCTTGCCGACCTCGATCGAGGCCCAGACGTTACTGCCGGCCGAGATCCCGACGAGCAGACCTTCCTCGCGGGTCAGCCGCTCCGTCATCGCGTAGGCATCCTCGTCGCGCACGCTGATCACCTCGTCATAGATCTCGCGGTTGAGCACGCCCGGCACGAACGAGGCGCCGATGCCCTGGATGCCGTGCAGCCCGGCGCGTCCGCCCTGGAGCACCGGCGAGCGCAACGGCTCGACTGCGACGATGCGCACGTCGGCGACGGCCTCGCGCAGCACCTCGCCGACGCCGGTGATCGAGCCGCCGGTGCCGACGCCCGCGACGAACGCGTCGAGCGCGCCGCCGGTGGCCTCGATGATCTCGGGGCCCGTCGTCTCGCGGTGGACGCGCGGGTTGGCGAGGTTATCGAACTGCTGCGGCATGAAGTAGCCGTGCTCCTCGGACAGCTGCCGGGCGGCGTAGACCGCTCCCGTCATGCCCTCGATCGCCGGGGTAAGCCGCAACTCCGCGCCGAAACGCTCGAGCAGGCGCCGCCGCTCGACGCTCATGTCCTCGGGCATCGTCAGGATCAGCCGGTAGCCCTTGCGCGCGCAGACCATGGCGAGGCCGATGCCGGTGTTGCCGGAGGTCGGCTCGACCATCGTGTCGCCCGGCGCGATCAGGCCGTCGCGCTCGGCATCCTCGATCATGCTCAGCGCGATGCGATCCTTCACGGAGCCGGCCGGGTTGCGCGACTCGAGCTTGCCAAGAATCTCGGCGCAGCCCTCGGGCACGACGCGGTGCAACCGCACGAGCGGCGTCACGCCGATCAGGTCGAGCACGGAGTCGGCGATCGCCGGCTGGGCGCGGCGACCCTCGCTGGTGCGCGCGGTCGCCGTCATCAGATCGAGTAGTGCGCGGCCCGGGCGTGCTGTTGCGCCCGCGCGCGCTCCGCGAGGTCGGCGATGCTGACCGCGCCGAGGCGGCGGCGCATGTCCTGGTAGATCTCCTCCCAGACGGGGCGCTGGGCGCAGAGACCGCAGTCGTGGGTGCAGTCCTCGCCATCCTCGACGCAGGAAATCGGCGCGACGGAGCCCTCGAGGGTCTCGATCACGTGCAGCAGGCAGATCTCCTCGGGGCGGCGGGTCAGCAGGTGGCCGCCCCCGGGGCCGCGCACGCTGCGCACGAAGCCGCCGCGGCGCAGCAGCGCCATCAGGTGATCGAGGTAGGACTCCGGGATCTCCTGGCGATCGGCGATGCCCGCGCGCTGGACCGGCCCCTCGCCGTCATGGAGCGCGAGGTCAATCAGCGCGCGAACGCCGTAGTCGCCCTTCCTGCTCAGCCACATGGACCCGACCGCCGCTATTGTCGAGTAAGTTGCTCAACATTCTAGCACATTGCCCTGTCGAGCCAAGCGTTCGTCAGCTCACCTGGTACCGCTTGAGGGCGTCCTGGTCGAATGCGAGGCCCAGACCCGGCTTGTCCGGCACCACGATTTCCCCGTCCTCGATGGCCGGGGTTTCCTCGAACAGCCTCAGCGTCCAGGGCATGTACTCCACCGTCAGTCCGTTGGGAATCGCGGCGATGCTGTGCACCTGGAACTCGGGTATCAGATGGCTGACCACCGGCAGGTTGAAGGCCTCGGCCATCCCCGCCACCTTGCGGAACTGCGTGAACCCGCCCACCCGCAGCAGGTCAACCATCACGATGTCGATCGAGCGCTGCTCCAGCATGTGCCGGAACGGGCGGATGCCGTAGACGTACTCTCCGGCGGCGATCGGCGTGGTGAGCGCGTCGGCCACCCGCGCCAGCCCCTGGTAGTCGTCGCGGACGACCACGTCCTCCAGCCAGAACAGGTGGTACTCCTCGACACGCGATCCGATCGCGATCGCCTGGTTCACGTCCCAGAGCTGGTTGATGTCGCACATCAGGTCGATGTCCGGGCCGACGGCGTCGCGCAGCGTGCGGATGCGGGCCACCTCGCGCCGGGCGGTCGGCTCGGCGCCCATCTGCGTCTTCATCTGCCTGAAGCCCTGCTCCACCAGCCGGGGACCGGCCTCGGCCAGGTACTCGATGCTCATCGGCCGCCCCAGCGCGCCGCTGGCGTACGTCACCACCCGGTCGCGGTGGCCGCCAAGCAGGGAGCACACCGTCTGGTTCAGCGCCTTCCCCTTGATGTCCCACAGCGCGATGTCGATGGCCGAGATCGCGAGGCTGAAGATGCCCTCGGGGCCGGCGCCGCCCGCCGCGAGCCACAGCTTGTCGGTCACGGCCTCGACCTGCAGCGGGTCCTCGCCCACCGTCAGTTCGCAGAGGTTGTCGACCGCCGTGCGCAGGGCGGGGGTCAGCGCCGCGCCGAAGAACGTGATCCCGATGCCCTGCACGCCCTCGTCCGTATCGAGTTCCAGCGTGACGAACTCCCGCGTGCCGGGCTGGTCGACGCCGACGATGAGCGGGTTGACGTCCGGGGCCTCCAGGACGCGGGTGGTCCAGTTGCTTACTTTCATTCGACTGCCCCCGGCATTGCTCGTTGATTCATGGGCCCATCCCGCTCCCGAGCGATCGGTCGCCGCTTGTCCGCGCTAGAGTTCCGGGTTGCGCATGAAGTCCGTCGCCTGCTCGTAGGCGTAGCCGGCCCGGCAGAGCGCCTGTTCGCTGCCCAGCGGACCGACGAGCTGCAGCGCCATTGGCATCCCCCGATCGCTCCAGCCGTTGGGCAGCGTCAGCGTCGGGGCGCGGTTCATGTCCCAGGGGGCCGTGTACTGCAGCCGCGACCACCGGAATTCTCCCGGCGTGTCGTCGTACATCATGTCCTCGGTCACCCGATGCGGCAGCGTGCCCTGGGCCGGACAGGCCAACATCTCGATGCCGGCGAAGACCCGAGCCAGCAGGCCGCGCAGCTCTTCGCGGCGGATGCAGGCGTCGGCGTAGTCGGTCGCGCTGAACGACGACCCCAGCTCCAGCCAGGCGGCGAACCAGTTGCCGTAGTCGTCGGCCCGGTCCGGATAGTTGTCGAGATGCGCGTGCAGCGCCTCGACCGAGCAGAGCGTCGCCAGGTCGGCCATGTAAGGCTCGAAGTCGGGCAGCTGCACCGGGACGATCTCCGCGCCCAGCGAGGCCAGGAGCTCGACCGATGCGGCGACGGCCTCGGCGATTGGCGGGATGACCGGTTCGGTCGCGTAGCGCTCGTCGTAGCCGATCCGCATACCCGCAACGCCATCCTCGATCCCGTCGAGCATCGCCGGGGCCGGCTCGGGCAGCGTGGTCGGATCGTTGGGGTCGTCGCCCGCGATCGCCTCGAGCGTGACGGCGCAGTCCCAGGTCGAGCGGCACATCGGGCCGACGTGGTCGAGCGACTGCGCCAGGTCGATCACGCCGTAGCGGCTCACGCGTCCCCAGGTCGGCTTCAGGCCGACGATGCCGCAGGCCGCGGACGGCGTACGGATGGAGCCGCCGGTGTCGCTGCCCAATGACGCGTAGCAAAGCCCGGCCGCCGTCGCCACAGCGGAGCCGCTGGAGGAGACGCCGGTCCAGCGTCCGGCGTCCCAGGGGTTCACCGGCACCTCTCGCGCGCGGTTGTATCCGGCCATCGCGCCCTCGGTCATGTTGAGCTTGCCCAGCATCACGGCGCCGGCGTCCTTGAATCGGGCGACGACCGTGGAATCGAAGTCGGGAACGAGGTCCTCGAGCACCTTCGTCCCGCCCATCGTGCGGACGCCCGTCGTGTAGCAGAGGTCCTTGACCGCGACCGGAATCCCGTGCAGCGGACCGCGATAGTTGCCGGCGGCGATCTCGTCCGCGGCCTGCTGCGCTTCCGCCAGCGCCGAATCAGCCATCACGGTCGCGTAACTCTTGAGCCGACCGTCGTGCGCCTCGATGCGGTCCAACTGGGCCTGCGTCAGCTCGACCGGCGACAGCGCCCCTGAGGCGATCCGCGGGGCGAGTTCCTCGATCGTTGCGTAAGCGAGATCATCGGTCATTGGCCAGCTCCGTCCGCATCGATCGTTCCCAGTCCGGGTTCGCGGACCGGGGCCGGGGCGGGGCTCAGGCCTTCACCCCAACCCTCCCCTCGGGAACCTTTGCACAACCGTCATTCCGGCGAAAGCCGGAATCCAGGGGAGGCCGTTGCGAACCCTCTCCTCAGGGCAGCGAGCGCATCCCTCCCGGTCCCCTCTCCCCGGGGGAGGGGGTCAGGGTGAGGGAGGGTCCGGCGTCCGGGATTGCCCTGCGCCACGGGGCGTTCGGAGGCGCGCGGGAGTCCTCCCCCTCACCCCCGCCCTCTCCCCAGGGAGAGGGAGCCGGATCAGGCTGCCGGAAACAGTCAGTCGCCGATCGTGCGCACGGGGAACTCCCGCGCCGGATGCGCCTTCAGCACCTCCTCGTCGAGGTCGATGCCGAGGCCCGGCGCGGTGGGGAGGGCGATGTGGCTGTCCTCGACCTCGAAAGCCGGCGTCGCGGCTTCCCGGCCCCACGGCTCGAAGTTCACGAAGTACTCGGTGATGATGAAGTTGGGCATCGTCGCCGCGGCCTGCAGTGTCGAGGCCAGCGCTACCGTCGTCGAGTTGTAGTTGTGCGGGCTGACGGCGACGAAGTAGGCCTCGGCCATCGCCGCGATTTCCGTCAGCTCCTTGATGCCGCCGACGTTCGCCACGTCCGGGTTGATGATGTCGGCGGCGCGCTGTTCGAAGGCCTCCCGGAACTCGAACTTGGTGTAGAGCTCCTCGCCCGTGACCGTGGGGATGTTGATCTGCGCCGTGGCGGCGGCGAGGGCGGTGATGTTCTCCGCCCAGACCGGCTCCTCGAACCAGTACGGCTCGTACTCCTCGACCAGCTTCGCCAGCCGCACGGCGTTCGAGGGGCTCAGCCGCCGGTGGACCTCGACGAGGATGTCGACGTCGGGACCGACCGCCTCACGCACCGCGCGGACGCGATCGGCGGCGGTGCGCAGTTCCGGCATGCCCACGTAGCTGCGCCACTTGCCCGGCACCGGGTCGAACTTCAGCCCGGTAAAGCCGCGATCGGCCATCGCGCGCGCCCGGGCCTGCAGGTCATCGAGGTCGTCCATGCGCGCCCAGCCGTTGGCGTAAACGCGCAGCCGGTCGCGGACCGCGCCGCCGAGCAACTGGTGCACGGGCATGCCGGCGCGCTTGCCCGCGAGGTCCCACATCGCCTGCTCGACGCCGGAGATCGCAGAGTAGAGATCCATCGCGCCGCGCCGGTTGCCGAAGTCGTTGTAGATCGCGTCGGTCCAGGGCTTGATGCGCGCGGCGTCCCAACCCTCGATGTAGCGCCGCAGCGCCTCGAGGTGCGCGGTGATCTGGATGTCGCGATCGGACTGCGTGTAGCACTCGCCCCAGCCGTGCAGGCCGTCGGCGGTCTCGAGGCGCACGAAGCAGAGGTTCTTGCCCGCCGTGTAGCGATCAGGCTGCCCGGTCTCGGGCGGCGTGGGGTGGACCAGGTAGTAGCGAAGGTCCGTGATCGTCGAACCGGTCATCGCGGCCTCTTATCCTCACCCCCCGTGCAGCGAGCGGGCGGTTAGCCTCCGGCGACCGCCGGAACGATCGAGACCTCGTCGCCCTCGGACAGCTCGCTGGCGAGGCCGGAGAGGAAGCGCACGTCCTCGCCGTTGACGAAGACGTTGACGAAGCGGCGCAGCTCGCCGTCGTCCTCGCAGAGCCGCTCGCGCATGCCGGGATACGACGCCTCGAGCTGCTCGACCACGTCGGCCAGCGTCGCGCCGTCGGCGCTCACGAGCTCCTGGTCGCCGGTCAGGGTGCGGAGCGGGGCTGGGATTCGCACGTTCACTGCCATCGCAGCGGTCCTCTCGCTATTGGGCCCGGCTCGCCGGGCGGATTGCGGCTCGCTAGCCCTCGACGACGTCGCCGAGGGTCGCCTGGTCCACGCGCACGCCCTTCGACTCGGCCCAGGCGATGGCGCGATCGATCTCGTCGGGCTCGCCCTCGAGCTCGAGCACGACCCAGCCGACGCGCGCGTCGACGTCGGCCATGCGGATGTTGGTGATGACCTTGAACTCATGGCCGAGCAGGTAGATCAGGGGTTCCTGGATCAGCTCGGGCGAGAACGTAAAGCGGACCGGTCTGCTCGCCATCATGCGCCTCCTGCCGTGGTCGCGGCGGGCGCCAGCCGCGCCTCGTAGGCCTCGATGAACGCGTCGCCACGGGCGGGCACATGCAGCGGGCTGGCGAGCCCGCCCTGCAGCGCCTCGGTGGTCTTGAGGCCGCCGCCGGTGATGAAGGCGACGGTCTCCTCGCCGGGGGCGATCTGGCCGCGCTCCACCATGTGCTTGAGGCAGGCGATGGTGGTGCCGCCCGCCGTCTCCGCGAAGATGCCTTCGGTCTCGGCCAGCAGCTTCATGCCCTCGACGATCTCCGCGTCCGTCGCCATTGCCGCGACGCCGTTCGTCTCCTCCAGCGTCTTGAGCGCATAGTAGCCGTCCGCCGGGTTGCCGATGGCGATCGAGCGCGCGATCGTGTCCGGCTTCTGCGGCCGGAAGTTCAGCGTGCCCTCCTCGAAGGCGGTTGCGATCGGCGAGCAACCGGCCGCCTGCGCGCCCGACATGCGGGTGCGCGGCTCGTCGATCAGCCCGACCTCGTGCAGCTCGTTGAAGCCCTTCCAGATCTTCGTGAAGAGCGAACCCGAGGCCATCGGCACCACGCAGTGGTCCGGCGTGCGCCAGCCGAGTTGCTCGGCGACCTCGAAGCCGAGCGTGCGCGAGCCCTCGGCGTAGTAGGGCCGCACGTTGATGTTGACGAAGGCCCACGGCTTGGACTGCGCGACCTCCGTGCAGAGCCGGTTCACGTCGTCGTAGGAGCCCTCGACCATCACGAGCGTCGGGTCGTAGATGCCGCTGCCGACGACCTTGCCTTCCTCGAGGTCGTGCGGGATGAAGACGATCGTCTCCATGCCGGCGCGGGCGCCGTGCGCGGCGACGGAGTTCGCGAGGTTGCCCGTGCTGGCGCAGGCGATGCCGGTGTAGCCGAACTCGCGCGCCTTGGCGATCGCGACGGCGACCACGCGATCCTTGAACGACCACGTCGGGTTGACCGTGTCGTTCTTGATCCAGAGGCGATCGAGGCCGAGCGCCGCCGCCAGGTTGTCGGCGCGCAGCAGCGGGGTGAAGCCGGCCCCGAGGTCCACGCGGTACTCGGGATCGCCGGGCAGCAGATCGGCGTAGCGCCAGAGCGTGGCCGGCCCGGCCGCGATTGACTCGCGGGAGATCGAGGCGGCGATGGCGTCGTAGTCGTAGGCGACCTCGAGCGGGCCGAAACAGAACTCGCAGAAGAAGGCCGCGGCGAGCGGGAACTCGCGCGCGCACTCGCGGCAGCGCAGTGAACGTTCAAAGGACATGGCGGGAATGCTCCGGGCTCGGTTCGGGGTGATGCAAGGCTGCCCGCTAGCCCCGGCTCTCGCGGGGCGGGCGGGCTAGCGCATCACCATGTGGCCCCGATCGGGGCGCTGCACGGCGGCGGCTGCGAGGAGCGGGAGCTGTCGTTCGCTCATCGTGTCGTTCCGCGTTCCTGCCTCTACGCCCATGTCACGCAACGCGGGCGCGCTGCGTGAATCGAGGCTATGAACGACCGCTGTTGCTGTCAACAGCGCGCCCTGCCTCGGCAAGGGCGCGCCGCACCGCACCGGTGTCGATCCGGCCCTCGCTGACCTCGCGGCCTTCGACCGCGATCACCGGCACTCGATCGCCGTAGCGGGCGGCGAGCGCCGGGTCGGCGTCGACATCCCGCTCGCGCAGTTCGAAGGCGAACTCGCGGCCGAGACGGCGCAGGGCGTCACCGGCGTGGACGCAGGGACTGCAGCCCTCGCGGCTGAAGAGGACGACCTCCGTCACCGCTCCGCGCCGAGCAGGCGACCCAGCAGCGGGAGGCGCTGGAGCGGAGCGGGCTCCTCGAACGGCTCGCGTGTCGCGAAGTACCAGATCGCGGGCAGCGAAGCGAGCACCGTGAGCAGGGAGACGAGCTGCGGGACGCGCAGATCGAGCAGCACCGTCTCACTGGAGTCGATGCGCAGGTAGGTGAGGAAGAAGCGCATCACCGCGTAGCCGATCAGGTAGGCAAAGAAGGTCAGCCCCGGCTTCCGCCAGAGCACGCCGAACATCAGCACGAACAGCGCCCCGAGGATCACGAGGTCGCCGATCAGTTCGTAGGTCGTCGCGGGATGGTGCGGACCGACGAGCAGCGAGTGCACAAACGCGGGCGAGTCCTCGTGGGTGTAGAAGACGGCCCAGGGCAGCTCGCTCGCTTTCGCCAGGTGCTCGCCGTTCACGAGATCGCCGAGCCGGCCGATCGCCTGGCCAAGGATGATGCCGAAGCTGGCGAGGTCCAGTCCTCGGGCGACCGGGTAGCCCTTCCAGAGCCCGAAGGCCAGCCCGCCGATCACGCCGCCGAGGATCGCGCCCCAGATCGAGATGCCGCCCTCGGTGATGCGCAGGATCGCCACCGGATCGCCGCTGAACGAATCCCAGTGCTCGAAGACGAAGAGCAGGCGGGCGCCGACGATCCCGCTCGGCACGCCCACGAGGGCGAGCGTGTAGGCGTCGTCATAGTCGTAGTCGACCACCTTCGCGAGGGTCAGGGAGAGCCGCACGCCGGCGAAGATGCCGATCGCGGTGAACAGCCCGTGCCAGGTCAGCAGCAGGCCGCCGATCTGCGTGATGTTCGGATCCCACGGGATCTCGATCGAGAGGATCGGCACCGCGCCCCCTTCGCATGAGCTCGTGCGCTAGCGGCAGTGTACGGCGCGGCGGCCTCGTCAGCCTCCCGAGGCGGACTCGTCCTCGCCAAGACCGAACAGCTTGACGTAGAGCGCACGCACTTCTTCGGGCGGCAGGCCGGCGCCGAGGAACGAGTCCCCGATGCGCACCTCGGCGTGGAGGTGCAGCTCCGTGCCCGGCGCCGTGATCGCCTCCGGCGTGCCGGATTCGCCGACGCCGCCGATCAGCTGGCCCTGCTCGACCTCGACGCCTTCCTCGATGCCTTCGGCGATCACGCTGAGGTGGCAGTAGCGGGTGGCGACGCCGTTGCCGTGGTCGATCCAGACCTGCCGCCCCCGGTAGATGTCGAGGATCGGCTCCTCGGTGTAGCCCTTCTCGGCGGTGCGCTCCGCGAACTCGTTGATCTGCTCGATCGTGATCTCGACGTAGTCGAGGTCGGCGCGGATCACGATGCCGCGGTACATCGCCATCACCGGGGTGCCCTCGGAGACGGCGGCGCAGGCGAGTCCGTTGTACCAGTCGACGCCCTCGTGGAAGCCGTTGCGGTACTCACGCGGCGCGTTCGGCATCAGCCGGTCCGAATCCGGCAGGCAGCCTCCCTCGATCGGAACGGTGAAGCCGCGCAGGTCCTCGGGATCAAGCGTCGAGGGGTACGGCGTCGGCGTGACAGGTGTGGGATCGGAAGCGGGGATCGGAGTCGGCGTGGCCGGCCGGGATCTGCGCGTCGGCAGCGGCCGCGGCGTTGGCGTAGGCGTCGCGGTCGGCGTCGGCGGCTCGGTGGGGGTTGGTGTCGGCGTCGGCGTGTGGGCGACGACCTCGGGCGGCTCTTCGTCGTCCGGGCGGAAGCGAGAGCAGGCGACGATCAGCGCGCCCCCGAGCAGGACGCCGAGGACGGTGCGCCTGAGGAACCTGCGTCGCGAGAGCCTGGAACCTGTCGCAGTCAACGGGCCGCGCCTCCGTGCAGCCCCCGCCGATCACAGGATCGGGGGCGCATGCGCAGGGCGTCAAACCTCGGGCCGGCCGTCACGCCTCCGATCGGCGGCTGCGCCGTCGAGCGACGGCCGCGGCCGTGCGGTGCGCGCGGGCCGCGAACGGGTCCGGCGCCTCCGGCAATTCCGGCTCCTCGCCGTAGCGGTGGCGCAGCGCCGCGCGGATCAGGTGGTCCGTGAGCGCGGGGTTGCGAGGCAGCAGCGAGCCGTGCAGGTAGGTGCCGATCGCCTCGCGCACGCGCGCGCCCTCCGCCCCGTCCGCGCCGTTGTTGCCGTAGCCGAACTCGACATGCGCGAACGGCTCCACGCCCGGTCCGAGGTAGGAGCGGCCGCCGTGGTTCTCGAAGCCGACGACTTCGCCGATGCCCTCGAGGGTGGAGCGCGCGAGCACGTCGCCGATGCAGCGCTCCTCGTCGCGCGGCGGCGCGACGGTAGTCACGTCGAAGACGCCCACGCCGGGCAGTTCCTCGCCCTCGGCGGTGCGGTACCAGCGGCCGAAGAGCTGGAAGCCGCCGCAGACGGC
This sequence comes from Chloroflexota bacterium, assembly GCA_009839925.1. GTDB lineage: Bacteria > Chloroflexota > Dehalococcoidia > UBA2979 > UBA2979 > VXMT01. The sequence continues at coordinate 46,831 of VXOS01000053.1, read as the reverse complement.
GAGCATCGCGGCGTCCTCGGCGACCCAGGCGCGCAGCGTGCCGGCGTGGCGCGCGAGGTCCGGCGCGGCGCGGCGCTGCTCGCGATCCTGGCCGCCGCCGATCAGCACGAGGTCGGCCTCCTCCGGCAGCGGATCGCCGATCCCGACGCGAGTGACCTCGCAGCCCACGCCAAGCGCGGCGCAGCGCGCCTCGAGCGCGATCACGTTGCCGCGATCGGCGTAGACGTTCATCAGCTCCGGATAGAGCCAGACGACGCGGATCGCGGGCCGGTCCGCCGCTGCGCTCATCGCTGCCGCTCCCGCTCCCAGTACGGCGCGACGCCGCTACCGGCCGCGATGATCTCCCGCAGTTGCAGCATCGCCGTGTACGTCGTGATCACCTCGAGACGCTCCCCGGGCGGCAGCCGGTGCAGCGCCTCGTCGAGCGCCGAGGCGCGATGCGGCTGCACGAGGTCGACCCGCACCCCGGCGAGGCGCAGCCGCAGCGCCAGGTCGTCGGCGCGATCGCCGGTGACGCAGACGCTCGCCGCGTGGCCGGCGAGCAGCTCGAAGTCGGCATCGTAGATCCAGGAGACGTCGCGGCCGTCCTGGATGCCGTCGTTGAGCGCCGCGAGGATCTGCAGCCTCGGTTGTGGTGCTTCTCCGGCAGCCGTCCCGGCAGCCGTGAGGGCGCGCAGCACGGCGTTCATGCCCGCGGGGTTCTTCGCCAGCCAGAGCCGCAGCTCGCGCCCGCGCAACTGGAAGCGCTCCTGCCGTCCGAACGCCGGGCCCGCACCCGCGAGCGCGCCGGCGACGACTGGGGCAACGAGGCCGAGCGCGTGCGCCGCCGCCGCCGCGCCAAGCGCGTTGTAGATCGGGTACAGGCCCTGCAGCGGCAACTCAACCTCGATGCGCTCCCCAGCGAGATCGAGCACGAAGCGGGAGCCGTCCTCGAACTGCTCGATCTCGTGCGCCGCGACGAGAGGACGGGGCCGTGAGCGGCCACAGGCATCGCAGCGCCAGCGGCCGGCGTGCGCGACGAAGATCGCGTCGTAGCGGAAGGGCGCGCCGCAGCGGCAGAAGCGCGCATCCGAGGCGTGATCGGGGCCGTCGCGGGCGATGCCGTCATCCTCGATCCCGAACGTCACCACCTCCCCGCGTGCGGCGTCCCCCAGCGGCGCGATCGAGGGGTCGTCCGCGTTGAGTACCAGCGTGGCGCCCGAGGCGTCGGCGATCAGCATCCGCTCCCAGCCCTCGGCGACGGAGTCCACCTCCCCGTAGCGGTCGAGCTGATCGCGGAAGAGGTTGAGGAAGACGATCGCGCGCGGCGCGAGCGCGGGCAGCAGCGGCGGCAGCGCCGCCTCGTCCACCTCGAGCACGCCGAGGCGCCCGCGGGCGCCGTTGCCGCGATCCGCGAGGAACGCGGAGACGATGCCGCGTTCGAGGTTGGAGCCGGAGCGGTTGGCGATCACCTCGCTGCCTGCCGCGCGGGCGCACTCGGCGAGCAGGTGCGCGGTGGTGGTCTTGCCGTTGGTGCCGGTCACCACGACCGTGCCCGCACCGGCGCGGCGCACGAGCTGCGCCGTGATGTCCGGCGCGATCGTCGCCGCGACGAGGCCGGGCAACGCCGTCCCCCCGCCGCGCCCGAGGCGCCGCGAGGCCTCGGCGGCGGCCGCGCCGGCGATCAGCGCGGCGCCGGTGCGCAGCTTGTTGGTCATGGTTGCGAGCGCGGCCATATCACTCCGGGCGTCGCGCAGGGGCCGCCCTGTACGGCCCTCGGCGAATCGCACTACATCGATGGTACGAAACGGGGGCTGGCGGACAAGCGAAAGCCCGGCGCACCTCTACGCCGGGCCTGGTTCTCGCGTTCAGCCTCGTGGGAACGAGGTCAGCCGGATGACTCCTTGTCACTGGAGGCTTCCGACTCGTCGGACGCCGAGCCGCCGTCGGATGCGGAAGCCGTCTCGGAGCCCTCTTCTTCCTCCTCGTCATCGGGGCGCGCCGCCTCCTGGCGGAACTCGCGGATACCGCGCCCGAGCGCGCCGCCGAGGTCGGCGACACGGGTCGCCCCGAAGATCAGGGCGATGATCACGAGGATGATCAGCAACTCCTGCCAGCCCAGTCCACCGATCATCGGTCAGCCTCCTCGTTGCGCCGCATCCGCCGTGCCGACGGGCGCCGAATCGTACCACGCAGCCGCCGCGGGCAACCCCCGCCGTTAGTCCGCGATCCTCTCGATGAATACGTCCATCACGCCGCCGCAGATCTTGTCGTCCCCCTCGACGTCCTCGGTCAGGTCGACGGTGACGATGCGCGGCTGGCCGTCGGCCATCGTCTCCATCGCCTCCTGCCAGACCTCGGCTTCGCCGCAGCCACCGCCGATCGTGCCGCGGAAACTGCCGTCCGGGCGCAGCAGCAGCTGCGCACCGGGGCTGCGAGGCGTCGACCCGCGCGCGTCGGCAACGGTCGCCAACACGCGGCGCTCCCCGCGCCCCTGCGCTTCACGAATCTCGGCGAACAGTTCGGCGTCTGCCATCGTGTTCCTTGTCCCGCCCGGCTCCCGGCCGGTCGCGTCGATACAGTCTACCAGCGCGCGGCGCCGCGCTACGCGTCCTGCCCGGCAGGGGCGCGACCCTTGACCTCGCGCATCGGCGAGCCGCTGCCGCCGCGTTGCAACATCACCATCTCCGCGAGGATGGCGAGCGCGATCTCCTCGGGCGTCTCCGCGCCGATGTCGAGCCCGATCGGCGTGCGTACCGCCTCGAGATCCTCGCGCGGCAAGCCCTCATCGATGAGATGCTGGATCACCGTGCCGGTGCGGCGGCGGCTGCCGATCATGCCGACGTAGGCAGCGCCGCGCCCGATCGTGTGGCGCAGCGCCAGCTCGTCGACCTGGTGGCCGCGCGAGACCATCACCGCGTACGTCCGCCCGTCGATCGCGACCTTGCCCAGCTCCTCGTCTACCTCCCCGGCGATCACCTCGGAGGCCATCGGGAAGCGCTCGCGGTTCGCGAACTCCTCGCGGTCGTCGATCACGGTCACCTGGAACCCGAGCGTCGAACCGATCGTGGCGAGGGCGAGTCCGATGTGCCCGCCCCCGACGATCAGCAGGCGGCCGGGCGCCTCGAAGACCTCGAGCATGAGCCGGCCGTCGCCGGCCCGCGCCCGCGAGCGCCGCGTGACGAGCTCGCCGCCGGCGCGCACGTAGACCGTCTGCGCCTCGATGCGCGGGCGGGCGGAGAGCGCAGCGCGGCCCGCCTCCGCCGCGGCTTCGTCGATCGCGGGGGAGCCGAGGGCGCCGAGCGTCCCGCCGGCGGCGCGCACGAGCAGCTTCGCGCCGAGCTGCAGGCCGTCCTGCTCGCCGGGGTCGATCACCGTCGCGACGGCGACGGCCGGCCCACCGCCGAGGGCGGCTTCGACTTCCTCGACGAAACGCGCGCGCACGTCGTCGCTGGTTTCGCCTGCCTGCGGTTCGCTCATTCTCGCCTCACGCCAACGATCATATCGCCGCGCCTCGTGACGTGCTCAGACATTGAAGAGCACGTGCACCACGTCACCGTCCTGCACCACGTAGTCGCGGCCCTCGGTGCGCAGGCGGCCCTGGCGGCGCAGCTGCGCCTCGCTGCCCGCCTCGATCCACTCGTCCCAGCGGGCGACCTCGGCGCGGATGAAGCCGCGCTCGAGGTCGCTGTGGATGCGGCCGGCCGCCTCGAGGGCAGTCCCGCCCCGCCGCAGTGTCCAGGCGCGCGCCTCGCGGTCGCTCGCGGTGAGGAAGGTAAGCACGCCGAGCAGGTCGTACGTCTCCCGGATCACACGGTCGAGCGGCGACAGCTCCGGCAGGCCCAGCTCGCCGCGGAACGCGGCCGCCTCCTCCGCCTCCATCTGCGCCAGCTCCGCCTCGATGCGCGCGCTGAGCGCGACGACACCGACGCCGGGCGCCCGGTGCCGCTGCGCGTAGTCCGCCTCGATCGCTTCGAGGTGCGGCAGGTCGTCCTCGTCGACGTTGACGAGGATCAGCAGCGGCCGGCGCGTCGCGAACTGGTAGCTCGCGAGCAGCCGGCGCTCGCCCTCCGTGAGCTCGATGGCGCGCAGCGCGCTCCCCGCCTCGAGGGCCTCACGCAGGCGCAGCAGCAACGCCCGGTCCTGCTCGAGCGCCCCCCGCTCGGCAGCCGGCAGCGACCGCAACTCCGGCTCGATCCGCTCGATGCGCCGTTCGATCAGCGCGAGGTCGGCGTAGGTCAGTTCGAGCTGCATCGCCTCGATGTCGCGACCGGCGTCCACGCCGCCCTCGGGTGCGGGCACGGCGGGGTTCTGGAAGGCGCGGGCGACGAGGATGAGCGCGTCCGCCTGCGCCAGATCCTGGAGCCGCTGCCCCTCGATGCCGGACGCATCGAAGCTGGCGGGGTAGTCCGCGAGGCGCAGCTCGGCGTGCGTGACGCGCTTCGAGCCTTCCTGCACGGCGAGGCGATCGAGCCGCTCGTCGGGCACCGCGGCCACGCCGAGGTTCGGCTCCAGGCGCGAGCTGTAGGCGCCAACCTGCGCCTCGCCGCGCGTCAGCGCGTTGAAGAGCGAGGTCTTGCCCGATCCCGGCAGTCCGACGATCGCGATGTCCATGCCGTCAGCCTCGGACGGGTCGCGGGCTGGCGCAACGTCTACGGAGGCGGCGGCGCGCTGCTACGGGGGATCGCCTTCGGCGATTCCGTCGGGCACCACGAATCCCCCGAGGTAGAGCAGCGCGAACCAGAGGCCCTTGGCCGGGCGATAGCCGAGCGCCGTCACGGGGAGACTGGCGATCGCGATCGTCCACAGCGGGTCGAGGCCGAGCGCGCGGATCGGCCCCCAGACCAGCTCGGCCATCCCCAGCGCCACCACGAAGAGCGCCCCGATGGCGTAGCCGAGGGCGATCGCGCCAAGCCACGCCCCATCCGATCCTTCATAGCGGACGCCGCAAATGCGGCACGTCTCGTGCAACTCGTAGAACCCGCGAAACATCGAGACACGCAGGCAGCCCGGACAGCGTCCCGGGACCGCCCCGAGCGCCAGCACGCGCAGCCTCCACATCGCCTCAGCCCTGCGCCCAGTCCGGCAGCGTTGCGTCCGGTTCCGAGTCGTAGGCGGCGATATAGGGCTTGATGTCGAGCACCGGCGTGCCGTCGACCAGATCGAGGCCCTCGACCTCGACTGTCGCGTCACCGACCGAGCGTAGCCGGCAGACCGTGACCGCGATCGGGTTGGGGCGCGCGCCGCCGCGCAGCGCGAGCGCGCCGAGCAGCGGCAGCCGCTCGTCGCCGCCGGGATGCGCTTGCCGGCGCTCGCGCAGCTGCTTCGGAATGCGGTCGAGCCAGCCGACGACGATCACGTGCGAGAAGCCCTCGAGGCCGTCGAGGGCGGAGGCGAGTTCCGGGTGCAGTTCGATGCGGCTGCGGACGCGCGCCCAGTCCTGGCGAGCGGGGTCGCGTTCGCCGTTGCGCACGACGCCGATCGGGGGGGCTGAGATGCGGTCGGGTTGCCGTGTCATACCAGCGATTTTCCGTTGTCGTTCCGAGCCTTCGGCGCCCGCCACCGGACCGTCCGAGGCCCCCGGGATTCAAGCGCGATCGGCGCTGATCGGCTATACTATGCAAGTGCCGGGAACATCAGGTCCAACGCAGCCGCTCCGCCACGTGATTTCCCCGCGAAAGGCCTCCTCGCCTGGCGCGAAGTCCGCCTCCCCGACGGGCGTGATCCGGGCGCACCGCGGCGGCGCGGGTACGCCCTCCCGTAGCCCTCGCACGGACTGACGAGGCTACATGGCGAGGCGCCGAGCGAAGACGACACCGGCCAAGCCCCGCACCCGCAATGGCATGCGCTCGAACGGCCGCCGCAACGGCGCGAAGACCCGAACCAACGGCGGCAACGGCGGACCCAACAGCGAGTACACCGCCGAGCATATCCAGGTCCTTGAGGGCCTCGAGGCGGTTCGCCGCCGGCCCGGCATGTACATCGGCTCCACCGACCAGCGCGGCCTGCACCACCTGATCTACGAGATCGTCGACAACGCGATCGATGAGGCGATGGCGGGGTTCTGCGACCGCATCGACGTCACGATCCACGTCGACGGCAGCGTCTCCGTGGAGGACAACGGCCGCGGCATCCCGGTCGACAAGCACGAGAAGACCGGCCTCTCCGCCGTCGAGACGGTGCTGACGACGCTGCACGCCGGCGGCAAGTTCGGCGGCGGCGGCTACAAGGTCTCCGGCGGCCTGCACGGCGTCGGCGCTTCGGTCGTCAATGCGCTCTCGAGCGAGCTCGAGGTCAGCGTGGCCACCGACAAGGGGCTGTTCCGCCAGACCTACGAGCGCGGACTGCCAACCTCGAAGCTCGCGAAGGTGCGCGGCGCGAAGCCGGAGCACACCGGCACGACGATCCGCTTCCTGCCCGACGACCAGGTTTTCGAGACGCTCGACTACGACTTCGACACGCTCGCCACCCGCTTCCGGGAGATGGCCTACCTGACACGCCGCACCTGGATCAGCTTCCACGACGAGCGCGGACTGGAGTCCTCGAACGGCACGGCCGCCGGCGAGTCGCACGAGCGCTCCTACTACTTCGACTCCGGCATCGAGGCCTACGTGCGCCACCTCAACCGCGGCCGCACGCCGCTGCACCCGGACCCGATCCACGTCTCCGAGGAGCGCGAGGGCATCCTGATCGAGTCCGCGTTGCAGTACAACTCGAGCTTCCAGGACACCTCGTACTCGTTCGCCAACTGCATCCACACGATCGACGGCGGCAGCCATCTCACCGGCTTCCGCTCCGCCCTTACGCGCGCGCTCAACGAGTACGCACGGCGCGCCAAGCTGCTCAAGGACGAGGACCCGAACCTGACCGGCGAGGACACCCGCGAGGGCCTCTCCGCGGTGGTCAGCGTGAAGCTCGCCGAGCCGCAGTTCGAGGGCCAGACCAAGACGCGCCTCGGCAACCCGGAGGTCAAGGGGCTGGTCGAATCGGCGGTCGCCGCGCGGCTCGGGCCGCTGCTCGACGAGAACCCGTCCATCGGCCGGCGCATCATCGAGAAGGCGGTCACCGCCGCCCGCGCCCGCGAGGCCGCGCGCAAGGCGCGCGACCTGGTGCAGCGCAAGGGCGTGCTCGAGGGCTCGATGCTGCCGGGCAAGCTCGCCGACTGCTCGGAGACCGACCCGGAGCTATCGGAGCTCTACCTCGTCGAGGGCGACTCGGCCGGCGGCACGGCGAAGGCGGCTCGCGACCGGCGCACACAGGCGATCCTGCCGCTACGCGGCAAGATCCTGAACGTCGAGAAGGCGCGCCTCGAGAAGATGCTCGCCAACGAGGCGATCCGCACCATCATCACCGCCGTCGGCACCGGCTTCGGCGAGGGCTACGACGACTCGAAGCTGCGCTACCACAAGATCATCATCATGACCGACGCCGATGTCGACGGCGCACATATCCGCACGCTGCTGCTGACGTTCTTCTGGCGCTACATGCCGCGCCTGATCGAGGACGGCCGACTTTACGTCGCGCAACCGCCGCTCTACAGCCTCAGCCACCGCGGGCGGACCGACTGGCTGTTCACCGAGGAGGAGCGCGAGACCTTCTTCGAGCTCAACCCGAAGCGCGCCGAGTCGGGCAACCTGCAGCGCTACAAGGGCCTCGGCGAGATGAACGCGGACCAGCTCTGGGACACGACGATGGACCCGGACCGTCGCTCGCTGCTGCAGGTGCACGTCCACGACGCCGCCGAGGCCGACGAGCTGTTCACCCGCCTCATGGGTGATGAGGTGAAGCCAAGGCGCGACTTCATCATCGCTCGCGCCCTCCACGCCAACCTCGACGTCTAGCGGCCCGTACACCCGGCATGACCAGCCCCGCCGAGCACGCCCTGCCGCCCCTCCACGTCGAGTTCGACACGGACGAGGCCTGCCCGATCGCGTTCGGGGGAGACTCCTCGGTGGTGCTGTACTTCGCCTCGTGGGCGTTCTCGCTGCGCTTCGGGGCGCAGCACGAGCTGGCGAAGGCCGCGAGCCGCATCGAGACGCTGCACAAGGTCGCGCTGCGCCCGCTGCTGCGCTACGCCGACCGCCGCGTCGAGGACGAAGCGGACCGCCGCGAGCTACAGCGGATGTGGCAGGACCCGGCAGCCCTCGCCGACTGCTGCCGCGCCGTCGCGGCGGCGACCACGGCCGGCGACCGCCAGCTCAACGAGCTGCTCGAGGGCTACGAGGACCTCGCGCCGCGGCTCGGGGAGCTGGCGGCGATGTGCGACTGGGCCGCGGCGCAGGACGCGCATGTGCGGCTCTCCTTCGACCTCGGCGAGCCAGGGCCGCCCGTGACCGGCGATTGAGCGCCGATCGCCGGCGTGCCACGATTCACACATGAGCTTCGAGCGCGCCCGCCTCCACGAGTACGAGCACCTGTTGAGCCGCCCGGGGCTGGCGGCAACGGGGCTGCGCTGGGCGCTCGGCCCGCAGGGCGCGTTCGTGATGAACGGCCCGCTGCTGCGACTGCCCGACGAGCTGAACATGGAGCCGAACCTGCGCGTGCTCGACATCGGCTGCGGACGCGCCTCGGTGCTGCGCTTCATGGATGGCCGCGTTCGCTTCGACCACCAACCCGTTGGTCTCGACTTCTCGCGAGCGATCCTGCGCCACGCGCAGCGCGACGCGGCGGGAGCGGCACGGCCGCCCGCGCTCGTGCAGGGGTCCGCGACGAGCCTGCCGATCGCATCGGGCGCGTTCGACCTCGTGCTCTGCGGCTACCTGGTGAAGCACCTCGATGACGACGGCCTGCGCGACCTGCTCGACGAGGTCTGGCGCGTGCTCGCGCCCGGCGGGCTGGCGCTGATCTGGGAGTTCGCGTCGACCGGGCGGCGCTTCCTCGATGCCTGGAACCGGCGCTGGCTGGGCCGCCATGTGCGATCGCCGCAGCTGCGCTCGGGACGCACGCTGCTGCGCTTCGCGCAGGAGGCGGGCTTCCCGTTCGCCATCGAGGCGGGCCTGCGGCCGTTCCTGTTCCCGCCGGTCCCGCGCGCCTCGATCCTCTTCGGGCGGCCGCCGGAGGACGCGTAGCGCGCGTCAGGCGCGGTAGAGCCCGCGTTCCGCGATCAGCTCCCTCACGCCGCGCGGCAGCAGCGGCGCCGTCGGCTCACCGTCGCGCAGCCGGCGGCGCAGCTCCGAGGCGGACACGTCCAGCCGCGGAATGGGCACGCGGTCGACGCGCTCGGCCAGGTCCGGGAACGCCTCGACCGTCGCGGGCGGGAGCGCGCTCCCGCCCGCCTCGTCGCCTCGCTCGGCGAGGGCGAGCCGCGCCAGCTCGATGATGCGCTCCGGCCGCTGCCAGTCGGGCAGGTCGGCGAGTGCGTCCCAGCCGAGGATGAACCACCACTCGTTGCCGGCCGCCTCCGCCTGTAGCTCCTCGAGCGTCTCGGCGGTGTAGCTGGGGCCCGGCCGCCGCACCTCGATTTCGCTGACCTCGGCCCAGGGCGAGCTGCCCTCGACGGCCGCGCGCGTCAGCGCCAGGCGATCGGCCGCCGGCGATACGCCGCTCCCCGCCTTGCGCCAGGGGTCGCCCGCCGGCACCAGCACCACGCGCTCAAGGCCGAGCGCGCGCCTCGCGGCCGCGGCCAGCACGAGGTGCGCGAGGTGCGGCGGGTCGAACGTGCCGCCGAGGACGCCAATGCGCATCGCCGCTACTCCCAGACCAGCGCTACAGCGCCGACGTGGATGGTCGTGCCGGGCGTCACGCCCTCGCGAGAGAGCGCGCGCGCCAGTCCGAGCCGCCGCAGGCGGTCGAGCAGCTCCTCGCGCGCCTCGTCATCCTCGAGGTCGAACGTCGCCGCGAGCCACTCGGGAGTGCGGCCGCGCACCACGACGCCCCCCAACTCGTCACGCTCGATCTGGAAGCGCTCGCGCCGGACCTCGCGCGGCTCGACTCGCGGCGGCGGCGCAACCTCGGCCTCCTCGCGCAGCAGCTGCTCCCGGAGCAACTGGAAGGCCCGTTCCGCGAGCTGCCTCGTGCCCTCCAGCGAGGCCGCCGAGACAGCCAGCCACGGCGTCTCCTGCGCGTCCAGCAGCTCCTCCAAGAGCTCGACGTGCGCCCGGGCGTCCGGGTCGTCGATCTTGTTGAGGGCCAGCAGTTGCGGCTTGTCGGCGAGGCCGTGCCCGAACTCCGCCAGCTCGCGGTCGATCAGCTCACGGTCGGCGAACGGGTCGTCCCGCGCCATATCGAGGACATGCACCAGCACCCTCGTACGCTCGATGTGGCGCAGGAACTCGTGCCCCAGCCCCACCCCCTGGCTCGCGCCCTCGATGAGCCCCGGCATGTCCGCCGCGACGAACGAGTCGTAGCCAAGCTCGACGACGCCCAGCTCGGGCTCCAGCGTTGTGAAGGGATAGGGCGCCACCTTCGGATGCGCCGCCGACCAAGCGCCCAGCAGCGTCGATTTGCCTGCGTTGGGCAACCCCACGAGACCGATGTCGGCAAGCAGCTTCAACTCGAGCCGCAGCCTCCGCCGTTCGCCGGCCATCCCGCGCTGCGCGAACCTCGGCGTGCGTCGGGTCGCCGTGGCGAATCGCTTGTTGCCCCAGCCGCCGCGGCCGCCCCTCGCAACAATCGCCCGCGCGCCGTTCTCCGCGAGATCGGCAAACGGCCGCCGCTCCTCTGCGCCGGGTTCCCCAACCACTGCCTCGCCGGAGTCCAGGTCCCACACGACACAACCCAGCGGCACCGGCAGCCACAGATCCTCCCCGGACGCGCCTCGGCGCTGTACCGAGCTTCCCGGCTGCCCATGCTGCGCGGCCCTGACCCTGCTGGCGCGATAGGCGCCGAGTCCCGTGATCGAGCGGTCGGCGACGAGCCCCACGGCGCCGCCACGACCGCCGTCGCCACCATCGGGGCCACCGTGCGGCACGAACTTCTCTCGCCGGAACGAGACGATCCCGTCGCCGCCCTTTCCGGCAACTACTTCGATTTCAACCTGATCGATCACGGGATCTACTCCACACGAAACGAGGGTGCTTGTCCACGGGAGCACGGGGGGAGCCGGTGATGTGGATGCGGGAACGCCGTAGTAGTAGCGCTGTGGGCGGCGTGGAGAAGCAGACCGCACGGCCGCGGTCGTTGCAAGAATCGGTCAGGAGAGCGTGGGCGAGGTGCGGCATAAGAGCCAACACTCGTGATCACATCGTGGGTAGCCGGAGCGGAGGAGAAGGCGGCCGATTCGGAGCGGGCCGGGAGCGTGGCCGGAGCTGGCGCGTTACGGGACGCCTGCAAACAGCCGAGCGGGAGTTGTCCACAAGCCGCCCGCAGGCGCCGGGCGGGCGCGGGTCACGCATCTGCGGAGTGGGCCAGCAGGGGGGCGAGGCGGTCGAGGATCCGATGTGAGCAGTCGTACTTCGAGAGCAATGGCAGCTCGTCGCAGCCCCCGTCGCGGTCGAGGATGACGACGCGGTTCGTGTCGACGGCGAAGCCGGCGTCCTTCGCGCTGACATCGTTCGCGATCATGAGATGCGCGTCCTTCGCAACCAGCTTGTGGGCGGCGTTCCGGAGAACGTCGTCCGTCTCCGCGGCGAAGGCGACCTTGATCAGGCCCTCGCGCTGGATCGAGGCGATGAGGTCAGGGTTGCGTTCCAGGTCCAGGCTCCAGTGCTCGAGGCCCCCGCGCTTCTGCTTGTGAGGCAGCGACTCGGCGGGGCGATAGTCGGCGACGGCGGCCGCCATGATCAGCGCCTCGCAGCCGGGCACGTGCTGCTGAAGCGCTCCGAGCATCTGCTCGGCGGTTTCGACGTGGACGACCTCGGCCGCTGCGGGGGCTGCGAGCTCGGCGCTGGTGATCAGCACGACCTCGGCGCCACGGTCGCACGCCGCCTCGGCAAGGGCGTGGCCCATCTTGCCGGTTGAGCGATTGCCGATGAAGCGCACGGGGTCGGCGGGCTCGCGAGTGCCGCCTGCGGTGACGGCGATGCGCGTGCCCGCGAGGTCGCCGTACTCGCGTCCGATGCGCGCCCGGGCGTGGTCCACCATCGCAGCGGGCTCCATGAGGCGTCCGGCGCCCACCTCGCCGGACGCGAGCCGGCCCTCGACGGGACCGAGGAACTCGACTCCGCGCGCGCGCAGCAGCGCGACGTTGTCCTGCGTCGCGGGGTTCGCCCACATCTGTGCGTCCATCGCGGGCGCGATCAGCACCGGCGCGCGCATCGCCAGCGCGGTCAGCGAGACGAAGTCGTCGGCGATGCCGTGCGCGATCCGCGCGATCGTCGAGGCGCTGGCGGGTGCGATCAGGTACAGGTCGGCGCTTCGCCCGAGGGCGACGTGCGGTTCGGCGTGGGGCCCGGCCGTCGCCCAGAGATCGACGAACGGCTCGTGTCCGGTGATCCCCCGGAACGTCAATGGTCCTATGAACTTCGTGGCCGCCTCGGTCATCACGACCTCGACCTCGGCGCCCGCCTGGACGAGGCGGCTCGTGACCTCGACGGACTTGTAGGCGGCGATCGATCCGCTGACGCCGAGCACGATCGTGCGGCCGCTCAGGGGCGCGGTCACCGGTTCGCCTCGTAGACCAGGCGCAGGCCCTCGAGGTTGAGGTCGTCCTCCACGGCGTCGATGCAGCAGGCGGCGTCGGCGATCACCGGGGCGTAGCCGCCGGTGGCGATCACCGTGGCCTGCGGGCCGATCTCTGCCTGGAAGCGCCGCACCATGCCGCACACCATCTCCGCGTAGCCGTACACGATACCCGACTGCATCGAGTGTTCGGTGTTGCGGCCGATCACGCCGGCCATGCCCGGGCGCTCGATCGCGACGTTGGGCAGCTTGGCCGCGCGCTCGAAGAGTGCTTCCGAGGCGATCCCGATGCCGGGGGCAATCGTGCCGCCGAGGTAGTCCCCGTCCGCGGAGATTGCATCGACAACCAGCGCCGTCCCGAGGTCCACCACGATCAGGGGCGGGGCGTGACGGGCGAGCGCGGCGACGGCGTGCAGGATGCGGTCCGCTCCGACCTCGTGCGGCTCGTCGCAGCGGATCGGGATACCGGTGTGCACGTCTGCGCCCACGACGAGCGGGACGCAGCCGAAGCTGCTGCGGCAGACCGCCCTAAACGTGTCCTCGAGGGCCGGGACGGTGGAGGAGAGCGCGGCGCCGGTGATCCGCGCGGGTTCGACGCCACTATCGCGAAGGGCGGCGACGAGCCCGCGCTCGTACTCTGCGGCGGGCCGGGCGGCGTCGGTGGGCAGGCGAGCGCGGAGGACGAGTTGCGCTCCGTCGTAGGCGCCGATCGAGATGCTGGTGTTGCCGATGTCGATGGCGAGAAGCAAGGTTCGGCTCCGGGGCAAGTGAGGCGGGTGCGGTGGGCGATCGCGATCGGCGTGTGCTGCCGGGCTGGCAAGGGGTGTTCCGAGAGCGCGGATTATACACAGTTCATCCCAACATCAGGCTGCAGAGCGGCGAGTGCTGGGGAAAGCGGCGCGGTACTCACATAACAGGCTTGTCGCGGAGCCTGTCGGTTCGCTAGCCTCCCGTCTGCCAAGGGCATTGAAATCACGTAAGGGTCACCCCCGGAGCTGGAATCGCGGGGGCGAGGGTGTGGCTGGCCCTGGATAGACACGGCGGGGCATCAGGTCGCGTCCGCGTGTTTGCCAACACGTGTGCATTGCTCGTTGACATCCGCACGGGGTGCGATCACCTGGCGCGCAGGGCTGCGCCGGGCTGTCGCTGGAGCGCCGGAGGGCCACGAGGGTGCAACAAGACCCGGCGCAGCTTTGGCAGTCCGCACTGCGCTACCTCCGGCAGCATGTTTCCGAAGCGAACTATCAAACCTGGCTAGCGGACACCGAGGGCGTACGCGTCGACGGCTCCACGCTGATCATCGGCACGCGCTCGGAATTCGTCACCGAGTGGCTGCAACAGCGCCTCCGGCCGCTGATGGTTCGCACGCTCACCGACATCGCCGATCGGCCCATGGAGGTCGCCTTCGAGCCGTTGCGCGCCCCGGCGGACGATTCCCCGTTGCTGCAGCGCGGTGGCGCGGCCGAGCCTGCCGGGCCCGTCTACCCGCGTCCACGGCTGCACACCCGCTACGTCTTCGACACGTTCATCGTCGGGCCCGGGAACCACCTCGCGTTCGCCGCCGCCGAGGGCGTCGCGGACTCTCCCGGCACGCTGCACAACCCGCTGTTCCTCTACGGCGCGGTCGGCCTCGGCAAGACGCACCTCCTGCAGGGCATCGGGCACCGCCTGGTCCGCGCCGGCCGACAGATCACGTACATCTCCGCGGAGCAGTTCACGAACGACCTCGTGACCGCCATCCAGCAGCGCACGCAGGAGGAGTTCCGTGCGCGCTACCGCTCCGCCGATGCGCTGCTGATCGACGACATTCAGTTCGTCGGCGGCAAGGAGGCGACGCAGGAGGAGCTGTTCCACACGTTCAACAGCCTCTACGAGGCGGAACGCCAGATCGTCATCACCTCGGACAAGAGCCCGGTCCTGATTCCCGACCTCGAGGAGCGGCTGAAGTCGCGCTTCGAGTGGGGGATGATCGCCGACATCCAGGCGCCCGACCTCGAGACGCGCGTCGCCATCCTGCGCTCAAAGGCGGAGGAGCAGCGCGTGCGGGTGAACGACGACGCGCTGCACGTGATCGCACGGCGCTTCACCAGCAACATCCGCGAGCTCGAGGGCTCCCTGACACGCGTCGTCGCCTACGCGCGCCTCACCGGCGAGCCGATCGAGCCTGCGCTCGTGCAGTCCGCGCTCGCCTCGCTTGACCCGACGGAGCCGCGGCTACCGCCCTCGCCGGAGGCGATCCTGGACGTGGTTTGCCGCTACTTCGAGATCGACCGCGAGGCGCTGCTGTCCAAGAGCCGCGAGAAGCGCGTCGCCTACCCGCGCCAGCTCGCGATGTACCTGATGCGCGAACTTGCGCACCGCTCGCTCGCGGAGATCGGGCAGACCCTCGGGGGCCGCGACCACTCCACGGTCCACCACGGCTGGAGCAAGATGGAGCGCTCCGTCCAGGTCGACCCCGAGACGAAGCGTGACATCGCGACGTTGCGCGAGCTGGTCGAGCGCGCCCGCGAGGTCGCCTAGCCTCTCCTCGCAGCTCCGCCCGGCCGCGTGCCCGTGCCGCGCCTTAGCGCGCGCGGTTGAGGACGTAGTGCACGAGCGTGCGCGTCGCGGCGCCGGCGTTGCCCTTGACCAGCACCCCGCGGTCGCGGTCCGCGTCCATCACTCCGGCGATGTCGAAGTGCGCCCAGGGAGTGTCGCCGGCGAAGCGATGCAGGAACTTCGCGGCGGTGATTGAGCCGGCGCCGCGGCCGCCGGTGTTCTTGATGTCGGCCACGTCCGAGCGGATCTGCTCGTCGTACTCGTCGTCGAGCGGGAAGCGCCAGAGCCGCTCGCCCGAGGCCGCCGCGGCGCGCTCGAGGTCGGCGTAGAGCCGGTCGTTGTTGGCGAAGACGCCAACCCGCACGTTGCCGAGCGCGATCGCCATCGCCCCGGTCAGCGTCGCCACGTCGACGAGCGGCGTGCAGCCCTGCGACTTCGCGTAGGCGAGCGCGTCGGCGAGCACGAGGCGGCCCTCGGCGTCGGTGTTGATCACCTCGATCGACTGTCCGTCCATCGCGTAGAAGACGTCGCCGGGCTTGGTCGCCGTCCCGCTCGGCATGTTCTCGGTGCAGGGCGCGAGCGCGGTCACGTTGACGGCGGGCTCGAGGCGGGCGATGGCGCCGATGGCGCCGATCACCGCGGCCGCGCCGCTCATGTCGCCCTTCATCCGCTCCATGTTCGCCGGCGGCTTGAGCGAGATGCCGCCCGTGTCGAACGTGATGCCCTTGCCAACGAGCCCGACGCTGCGGCGGCCGCGACCGCCGCGGTAGCGCAGCACGATGAACTTTGGGGGCTGCTGCGAGCCCTGCGCCACCGAGAGGTAGGAGTTCATGCCCATCCGCTCGGCCGCGGCACGCTCGATCACCTCGCATTCGAGGCCCACCTCGTCGGCTCGCGCCTGGGCGCGCTCGGCGACGTCGCTCGGCGTCATCAGGTTGGCGGGCGCGTTGGCGAGGTCGCGCGTGAAGTTCTGCGCCTCGGCGAGGATTGCGCCCCGCTCGGCGCCCTGCGCCGCCGCGCGAGCGCGGCGCGCCGAGGTCTCCACGATGGTCAGGGCCGTGACCGACCCGCGGGGCTTGTCCTGCGCGCGGGTGCGGTGCTGATCGAAGCGGTAGAGGCCGAGCTCGAAGGCCTCCGCGAGGATGCGTCCGGCTTCCTCGGCGTCGCTCGTGGCGCGGGCGCTGTTCTGCGTGGAGATTGCGACGCTGCCGGCGTCCAGGCTGCGCAGGGCGCGCGCCAGGCCGGCGGTCTGGTTGCGCAGCCGGTCGGGGCTCAGCTGCGCGCGCTTGCCCAGGCCCTGCACCACGACGCGGGCGGCGGGGATGCGGCCGCCGGTGGCGATCGGCGTGGCCTCGTTCGCGCGCCCCGGCGCCACGCCGGAGCGCAGCAGCGCGCTGATCGCGCCGTCGAGCGCCTGGTCGAGCGCGCCCACCGCGCCGCCGAGGCGGCGCGTTTCCTCGGGCAACGCGACGACGATCGTGTCGACGTGCTGGTCCGCCAGGTCACCGCTTGTGACGTTGATCTCCACCGGGGGGCTCCTTTCGCAGCCTTGGGATATGCGAGTACGAACGCGTGTGATCGTACGCTATCATTGCTGCACGGCGCGGCATGCGGGCAGGCGGCCGGGCCAGCGGGGACACAGGTACGAGGGCATCGCGATGAACGCATTGCGAGCGCGCCTTGCGCGCTATCTCTTCCTCTCGACCGATCCGAGGCGCAAGGGCCTGAGCTGGTGGGACGCCTCGGAGCTGGGGCTCGTCGCGCTCGGGTTCCTGCTCTACTTCCTCGTGCGCGGCGCGGTGGTGGATCGCACGGCCGACGCCTTCGCGAACGCGCACTGGATCGTGAACCTGCAGTACTCGTACGGACTGTTCGTCGAGCCGGCGTTCCAGGCCTGGGTGCTGGAGTACGAGCTGCTGCGGCGCGCGTTGAACTTCGTCTACTTCTGGATGGACTTCCCGCTGATCGTCGGAGTGGCGCTGGTGATGTTCTGGAAGCGCCGCAGCGCCTACACGCTGACGCGCGACTCGATCCTGATCTCGGGCGGGATCGGCCTCGTGATCTACTGGCTCTACCCGGTCGCGCCGCCGCGCTTCCTGAGCGAATGGGGCTTCATCGACACGCTCGCGGTCTACGACAACCTCTCCTACCAGGCGCAGTCGCTGCAGCCGTTCGTGAATCCCTTCGCGGCGGTGCCGTCGCTGCACGTCGGCTGGGCACTGCTGCTTGCCGTCGGGGTGTTCGCGGCGACGCGCAACCCGTGGCTGCGCGCGGCCTCGATCGTCACCTTCGTGCTGCAATCGATCGCCGTCGTGGGGACGGGCAACCACTACATCTTCGACGGCCTCGCGGGGTTGGTCGTGTGCGGCGTGGCGCTGGGGCTGACGCTGGCGCTGCATCGGGGTGGCTACCCGGTGATCCGCTATTGGCTGGGGAAGTGGGCCGGGATGGTCCCATCCCGGCCGTCGTTGCCGCGACCCGCACAGCGCCCGACCCGAGGGCTCAGGTCGGGGGCGTAGGAGTCGCGGCGACCGCGCCGCGGCGCCGTGCGCTGCAGCATTGCCCCTCGCGGAAACTGCGTGGTAGCGTGTTTGCGGAGCCGCGGGCGCGAGGATGCGCCCGACCCGACGGCAGGCGCCGGAGGGAGCGAGCGGCTCATCGCCCGGTCGGGGAAGACCGGAGCGTGTGTGCAGGCGTGGTGGACATAGCAGCAGAACAAGGACAGACCAGAACCAACGCATGACCTCCGTGGAGCGCAAGCGCGACCTCATTGCCGAGTACCAGACACACGAGGGAGACACCGGCTCCCCCGAGGTGCAGGTCGCGCTACTCACCGATCGCATCAACCATCTGACGGAACACCTCCGCACGCATACGCACGACTACGACACGCGGCGCGGCCTGCTGAAGCTCGTTGGCCAGCGCCGCCGTCAGCTCCGCTACCTCAGCAAGAAGGACGTGGGGCGTTACCGCACGCTCATTGGCAGGCTGGGGCTGCGCCGCTAGCGCACCCTGCCGCCCCTTCCCCCTCCCGGCGCAACTGATTGCACGCAAGACGCGCGCCGTGCGCGCGCGTCGGGAGTAGGGAGCGAGACCGCATCACCACATCCAGTTACCAGCAGCTACGACAGAGCGGGGCGGCCACATGCGCGCGCACCCGAGGAAGGCGAGCATGACCAACGCTCAGCGACTTGAGACCGAAGAGCGAACCTTCAGCACGGAGATCGAGGGCAAGCCCTTCACCGTCGGCGTGGGGCTGCTGGCCCTCAACGCCGCCGCCGCCTGCACCGTGCGCTACGGCGACACCATGATCCTCGCGACGGTCGCCGAGGACGATGCGCGCGAGGGCATCGACTTCTTCCCGCTGACCATCGACTTCGAGGAGCGGATGTACGCGATCGGGAAGATTCCCGGCTCGTTCTTCCGTCGCGAGGGGCGGCCCGGCAACGAGGCGATCCTCGCCGCGCGGATGACCGACCGCCCGATCCGCCCGCTCTTCCCCAAGGGCTTCCGCCGCGAGATCCAGGTGGTGCTCACCACGCTCTCGGCCGACCGCGAGAACCCGGCCGACGTCTTCGGCACGACAGCCGCTTCGACGGTGCTGGGCCTCTCCAGCATCCCGTTCGAGGGCCCGGTCTCCTCGGTGCGCGTCGCGCGCGTCGAGGGCGAGTTCAAGGCACTGCCCACCTACGAGGAGATCGAGGCGTCCGACCTCGACCTGATCGTCGCCGGCACCGAGGACTCGATCGTGATGATCGAGGCGGGCGCCAGCGAGGTGCCCGAGGCCGAGGTGATCGAGGCGATCGAGTACGCCCAGGGAGTGATCGCGAAGCTCAACGCGCTGCAGCGCGAGATCTCCGAGGCGCTCGGCCAGGAGAAGGCCGCGTTCGAGCCTCCCGCCCCGGACACGGATCTGGAGGAGCGCGTCGCCGAGGCGCTCGTCGGCCGCGACGCCGAGATGCTGGCCGCCGTACAGGGTGAGGGCTGGCGCGGTGTCGACGCGCTCGGCAAGGAGGTCTACGCGGCGATCGGCGACGACGAGCTCAACGCGCGCACCGTGCGCAACGCCGTCGAAGGCGAGATCAAGAAGCTGGTGCGGCGGCGCATCCTCGATGACGGACTGCGCCCCGACGATCGCGAGATCGAGCAGGTGCGTGGCCTCCACTCCTCGGTGGGACTGCTGCCGCGTGCGCATGGCAGCGGGCTGTTCCGCCGCGGCGGGACGCAGATCCTCTCGGTCGCCACGCTCGGCCCGCTCGGCGACCGCCAGCGCCTCGACACGCTCGCGCCGACGCAGTTCAAGCGCTACATGCACCACTACAACTTCCCGCCGTACTCGGTCGGCGAGGCGCGCTTCCTGCGCGGCCCCGGCCGCCGCGAGATCGGCCACGGCCTGCTCGCCGAGCGGGCGCTGGAGCCGGTGCTCCCGGACAGCGAGGAGTTCCCCTACGCGCTGCGTGTCGTCTCCGACGCGCTGATGTCCAACGGCTCGACCTCGATGGGGTCGGTCTGCGGCTCGACCCTGGCGCTGATGGACGCGGGAGTGCCGATCACGGCGCCCGTCGCCGGCATCGCGATGGGGCTGATCACCGGCGACGGCGATGAGTACCGGTTGCTCACGGACATCGCGGGCATCGAGGACGGCCTCGGCGACATGGACTTCAAGGTCGCCGGCACGGAGCGCGGCGTGACCGCGCTGCAGCTCGACATCAAGCTGCAGTCGCTGCCGGACGGACTGCTCGAGACGGTCTTCGAGCGTGCGCGCGAGGCGCGCATGACGATCCTCGAGGTGATGCTCGACGCGATCGCGGAGCCGCGCGAGGAGATGTCTCCGTACGCCCCGCGCGTCGAGCGGATCGAGATCGACCGCGAGAAGATCGGCACGGTGATCGGCCCGGGCGGCCGCGTCATCAACGCCATCCAGGAAGAGACCGGATCGAACATCACCGTCGAGGACGACGGCACCGTGCTCGTCGCCGGCACCGACGCCGAGGGCGTCCGCAAGGCGATCGACACCATCCGCGGGCTGACCAAGGAGATCGAGGTCGGCGAGGTCTACGAGGGCCCCGTCAGCCGGATCATGGCCTTCGGCGCGTTCGTCGAGATCCTCCCGGGCAAGGACGGCCTGGTGCACATCTCCGACCTGGCCGACTACCACGTCAACCGTGTCGAGGACGAGGTCTCCGAGGGCGACGTGCTGCGCGTCCAGGTGATCGAGATCGACAACCTCGGGCGCATCAACCTCGCCCGCCTTCGCGAAGGTGAGGACGGCAGCGAGCGCGTCGGCCTCGCCGACGGCGCCGACGAGCCGGAGCGCGAGCCCGCCTTCGCCGGCGGTCGCGGCCGTGGTGGTGGCGGCGGCGGAGGCCGCGGCGGCCCGGGCGGCGGCCGTGGTCGCGACGGCGGAGGCCGTGGTGGCAACCGCGGCGGCGAGGGTCGCGGCGGTCGTGGAGGCCGTGGCGGCGGCGGCCGTGGTCGCGACGGCGGAGGCCGCGGCGGCTCGGGCGGCGGTCGAGGTCGCGACGGTGGCGGCGGAGGCCGAGGTGGCGGAGGCCGCGACGGCGGTAGCCGCGGTGGAGGCGGAGGCGGCGGTCGCCGCTGGTAGCCGCGAGGCCCAGAACTGAGTCGCTACACTTGCGCCCCGCCCCGACAGGCGGGGCGCAGTCGTTGCGGGCGCGCGGCGCGGACAGGGGGCAGGCGATGATCCGGGCAGTGGTCAGCGGAAGCGGCAACATGGGCGCGCAGGTCCTCGCCACGCTCGAGGCGGCCGAGGACATCGAGCCGGTCGGCATCGTCGAGCCGCTCGCAGGTGAAGCGGGCGAGATCGAGGCGGCGAGCGGGGCGACCTACCCGCTGTCCCCGGACCCCGGGGCGCTACTCGGAGAGCTGAGCCCGGACGCGGTGGTCGACTTCACGAACGCGGCGTTCACGCCGACGCTCGCCGAGGCCTGCCTCGCGCACGGCGTGCGTCCGGTGATCGGCACCTCGGGCCAGCCGGACGAGTTCGTCGCGACGCTGCGCGAGCGCCTCGCGGAGCACGGCCTCGGCGGCGTGGTCGCGCCCAACTTCGCCCTCGGCGCGGTGGTGCTGATGCACCTCGCGACGCTCGCCGCGCCGCACTTCGACGCTGTGGAGGTGATCGAGCTGCACCACGACGGCAAGGTCGATTCGCCCTCCGGCACGGCCGTCGCCACGGCGCAGCTGATGCGCGAGGCGCGCGGCAGCGACTTTATGCACCGGAGCTCGGAGCTCGAGGCGGTCGAGGGCGCGCGAGGCGCCGAACTGGGTGGTGTGGCGCTGCACTCGGTGCGGCTGCCGGGGCTGGTGGCGCACCAGGAGGTGATCTTCGGCGGCGCGGGCCAGACGCTGACCCTGCGCCACGACTCAACGGGCCGCGACTCCTTCATGCCCGGCGTGCTGCTCGCCGTCCGCGAGGTAATGCAGCGCGAGAGCCTCGTCTACGGCCTCGACGCGCTGATCGGACTGGCGTAGGGCGTCGCGCACCCCGCACGCCACGCGATATGATCGAGCCATGAGTAGCAGCGCTGGACTCGATGTCGCCGTCATCGGCGCGACGGGCGCGGTCGGGGCCGTGTTCCTCGAGGTGGCCGCCGAGCGGGACTTCCCGATCGGGAGGCTGCGGCTGCTCGCGACCGAGCGCTCGGCCGGCCGCGAGCTGCGCTTCCGCGACGAGATGATCACCGTCGAGGTGACGGGCGAAGACACGCTCGAGGGCGCGGACCTTGTCTTCTGCTCGGCGACCGCCGCGGCCTCGCGGCACTGGGGGCCGCGGATCGCCGAGGCGGGCGGGGTGCTGATCGACGACGGTTCGGCCTTCCGCATGGAGCCGAACGTCCCGCTCGTGATTCCCGAGGTCAACGGCGACGACGTCGAGTGGCACGAGGGCATTATCTCGATCCCCAATTGCACCACCACCCCGCTCGCCATGGCGCTGCACGCGCTGCGCGAGGTCGCGCCGCTGAAGCGCGTCACCGCCGCTACGTACCAGGCCGTCTCCGGCAGTGGCACCGCCGCCGTCGAAGAGCTGGCGCTGCAGCTGCGCGCTTACGGGCGCGGCGGCCCGCTGCCCGCGCCGCAGGAGTACCCGCACCAGATCGCCCTCAACGTGCTGCCGCACGTCGATGACTTCGAGGAGGACGGCTACACCCGCGAGGAAGCGAAGATGCGCAACGAGACGCGCAAGATCCTCCACCTGCCGGAGCTGGCCTTCTCCTCCACCTGCGTGCGCGTGCCGACGATGGTCGGGCACGCCGAGGCGGTCCACGCCGAATTCGACGGCCCCGCGCCGCTCGACGCGCTGCGCGAGGCGATCGAGGCGCAGGACGGCCTCGAGCTGCTCGACGATCCGGCCGAGGCAGTCTACCCGACGCCGCTGATCAGCGAGGGCGACGACCGCACCTTCGTCGGGCGGTTGCGCGCCGACAGCTCGGTCGAGCACGGCGTCGCCTTCTGGTGCGTGACGGACAACCTGCGCAAGGGCGCGGCCACGAACGCCCTCCAGATTGCCGAGGAGCTGATCCGGCGGGGCAAACTCCAGGCCAGAGGGCTATAACAGACCGGCAGGCGGGCGCATTGCGCCCACCCATCCAGGCAGAACCCGGCGGAGGTGTGCCATGACAAACGAGATCGGACGCGTGCTCACGGCCATGGTCACGCCCTTCAACGACGACGGCGTCGACGAGGAGGCGCTGGGCCGCCTCGCGCGGGCGCTGCTTGCCTCCGGCTCGGACGGCCTCGTGATTACCGGCACCACGGGCGAAGCGCCCTCGCTGAGCATGGAGGAGCAGGTCGCGGTCTGGCGCGCGGTGCGCGCGGCGGTCGGACCGGACGCCGGCCTGGTGGCGGGCGCCTCGACGAACTCGACAGGCGAGTCGCTGGAGCTGGTGACGCAGGGTGCGGACGCGGGCATGGACGCGCTGATGCTGACGGTGCCGTACTACAACAAGCCGCCGCAAGAGGGCCTCGTGCGTCACTTCACGACGCTCGCCGAGGCCACGCCGCTGCCCTGCATCCTCTACAACGTGCCCTCGCGCACCTCGCTCAACATGGCCGCCGAGACGACGCTGCGGCTCGCCGAGTCGCCGAACATCGTGGGCGTAAAGGAGGCGTCGGGCGACTTCGCCCAGATCGCCGCTATCCTCGAGGGCGCGCCCGAGGGCTTCCGCATGTGGTCCGGGAATGACGGCGACACGGCGCAGCTGGTCGCGATGGGCGGTTACGGCGTGATCTCGGTGGCCTCGCACCTGATCGGCGACCAGATCCACCAGATGGTTGCGGCGGCTGCCGACGGGCGGCAGGACGACGCGCAGGCGCTCCACGAGCGGCTGCTGCCGCTGATGGACATCCTCTTCATCGAGTCGAACCCGATCCCCGTGAAGTTCGCCCTCAACGAGGTCGGCGTCACAGCCGGCGAGCCGCGGCTGCCGCTGCTCCCGCCCTCGGAAGCCTCGCAGGCCGCGATCCGCGCCGAGCTCGCGAAGCACCGCATCGACGTGACGGCAGCGGTCTAGGCTTCGCCGTCCCGCTCGACGACCCACTCCGCCCAGCGCTCGCGCAGGGCGCGGCGGGCGCGCTCGTAGCCGATGCGGTCGCCGTAGTAGCCGCCGAGGAAGCCCGCCAGCCCGCGCCCACCGATCAGCAGGACGACCGCGTACACGACCGTCGCCCAGATCAGGTTGGCGCGCAGGAACGGGACGCCGAGGACCAGCGCCAGCCCGCCGAGCACGGCGATGATCAGTCCCGTGTAGGCGAAGGCGTTTACGATCCGGCTCTCCGTCTGCCGCTGCGCGCGCAGCATCTCGATGATCTCCTCGGGTACGGAGTCCACCGGGGCGCGTTCGTCCGTGCTCATGGAGCAGTGCTGGCAATACCGCGTGCGCTCGCCGAGCGGGTGGTAGCAGTAGCCGCAGAAACGCCCGGCGTTCGGTGACTCGCCGCGCGTGACGGCGACGAGCAGCTCCTCGAGGCGCTCGCTAAACAGCGGGCAGTCGTCGTCCGGCTGGTAGCGCCGCTCCTCGCTCACGAGGCAACCCGCCCGAGGTGGATCGCCAGCTCGCGCAGCACGCGGTGCGCCTCGTCGCGGTAGCCGGCTGCCCGGCCGGACGTGGAGGGCATCACCCAGGCGTCCGCGCACGCGACCTGCACGGGCTGGCGGCCCCAGCTCCGCGAGGGCCGCGTGCGCGGATGCAGCACGTCGAAGGCGCGCGTCGTCGTGAAGCAGACCGCGCGCGGCGAGGCGTAGGCGATGCGCCGGCGGAAGGCCGGGGCCGATGCGCGCAGCTCCGCGTCGCTCACGCGCGTGCTGTCCGTCTGCACGCGCTTCACGACGTCGGTGAAGCCGATGCCGTGGTCAGCAGGCAGGCGGCGGTCGTCCTCGGGGCCGACGGGCTCCGGCACGAGGCCGCTCACCGAGAGGGCGGGCCAGAAGGCGTTGCCGGGGTGGCCGTAGTAGTGGCCGAGCCGCGCCGAGCGCTCGCCGGGGTTGATGCCGACGAAGACGAGGTCGAGGCCGGGGCGCAGCAGGTCGGGCAGCGTGCGCAGGCGGCGTGGCGCCTCGGTGGCTGCGCTCACGCTGCTAGAGCGGGTTGTGCGCGTAGGCGTGATTGCCGAGGGTGGCGCCGAGGAAGATCAGCACGATCGAGACCAGCACCATGATCGTCGAGAAGACCAGCGAGGTCCGGCGCGCATGCTCGAGATCGCCGGCGTCCATCTCGCCTGCCTGCACGGCGTCCGAGATGCGGGCGATGCGCTGGCCGAACACCGCGCCGTGCACGGCGATCATGATGATCAGGATCGTGACGAACAGCATCTTCACCATGAAGACACGGCCGAAGTGGTACTCGGTCAGGTTCTCGCGGATGTCGGGCGGAACGAAGATGTCCGTGTAGAACTGCGCGAGCCCGGTCACGACCAGCCCGACGAGCGAGATCCCGACGATCCAGGTGAAGCGATGCGCCACAACGAGCGTGACGCGGCGGCGCAGCCCCTCGTCCTCGATCAGCCAGGTGGAGGGGATGACGGCGAAGGCGAGCAGCACCTGACCTCCGACGAGCAGGGCAGCGAACAGCACGTGAAACCCGGGCAGCAGGTGTTCCATCGTCGTTCCCCTCTCCGCGTTCCCTCGAGGCGCCGCCTAGAGCGGCACGCCGAAGATGTCGCGCGTCACGATCGCCTGCTCGCGCTCCGGCCCGACCGAGATCATGTCCACCTGCACGCCGATCAGTTCCTCGATGCGGCGCACGAAGCGTCGTGCCTCGGGTGGCAGGTCGACGAGCCGGCGGATGTGCGAGACGTCCTGCTGCCAGCCGGGCAGCTCCTCGTAGACGGGGCGTACGGCGGAGGCCTCGAGGAGCGCGGGCGGCAGGCTCTCGAGTCGCTTGCCGTCCAGCTCGTAGCCGACGCAGACCTTGACGCGCTCGAACTGCGCGAGCACGTCGAGGCGGGTGAGGGCGACGGAGGTCACGCCGTTGAGGCGCGCCGTGTAACCGGCGAGCACGCCGTCGAACCAGCCGCAGCGCCGGGGGCGGCCGGTCGTCGTGCCGTACTCGCCGGTGCCCTGGTCGACGCCGTGGTCGCGCAGCAACCGCGCGTCGTCGTCAAACAGCTCGGTTGGGAAGGGCCCGTCGCCGACGCGCGTCTGGTAGGCCTTGTAGACACCGACGACGCGGTCGATCGCCGTCGGGCCGACGCCGACGCCGAGGCAGGCGCCCGCCGCCATCGAGGTAGGAAGCGACGAGGTGACGTACGGGTAGGTGCCGCTGTCGAGGTCGAGCAGCGTGCCCTGAGCGCCCTCGAGCAGGATCTGCTCACCGCGGTCCTGGGCGTCCTGGACGAGCGCGGCGGTGTCGGTCACGTAGGGGCGAAGCTGGCGGCCGTACTCCAGGTAGTCGGCGCGCACCTCGTCGTAATCGAACGGCTCGCCGCCGTACAGCTCCGTGATGACGCGATTCTTGTAGGGGAGGATGAAGCTGAGCTTCTCCTCGAGCGCCTCCGGCTTGACGATGTCGATCGTGCGAATGCCGAGCCGCGCGGCCTTGTCGGTGAAGGCGGGGCCGGTGCCGGTGCCGGTCGTGCCGATCGCACGCTCGCCGCGCAGCTGCTCGTCCAGCTTGTCGATCGCGAGGTGCCACGGCATCACGACGTGCGCGCGGTCGCTGAGCCGCACGCGCGAGGTGTCCACGCCGCGGCTGGAGAGCATCTCGATCTCCTCGATCAGCGTCTGCGGGTTGACGACCACGCCGTTGCCGATGATGCAGGTGGTGTCCGCGTGGAAGATGCCCGCGGGCACGAGGTGCAGGCCGAACTTGCCGAGCTCGTTGACGATGGTGTGGCCGGCGTTGCTGCCCGCCGAGTAGCGGGCGATCACGGAGCAGCTCCGCGCGAAGAAGTCGACGACGCGGCCCTTGCCCTCGTCGCCCCACTGTCCGCCGATGATGACCGTTGCCGGCATCGCTTGTCCTCGCGTCCGCGTGCTGCTGGCCCGCGCCCCTCACGGCGAGGCGCACGAACACACCGCGCGCGGCGCCGTCGCCGATGCGCGGTGTCCCGGACATGATACCGCAGGCCGCGCCGCACTATCCTCGAAGCTGGGGATTGGGGGAAGCACCGATGATCGCCCGGCTGTCGCTCGCGCTTGCGGCCGTGCTCTTGCTCGCGGCGTGCTCCTCCACGGAGAGCCCGCCGCCTCGGAGCCCCGTTGCCGACTCCCCGACGGCTTCCGGCCCGGCAGCGCCGACCGAGACGGCGGCGGCGACGCCAACCGCGGCGCCGACCGTTCCGCCGACGCCGACCACAGCGCCCTCGGCGACGGAGGGTCCGACCGCGATTGCGACCGCCACGCCGAGCGGCGATCAGCTGGCGAGCGACGGGCAACCGCTGGAGCTTGTAACAGGCAATGCGATCGAGTTGATGGCCGAGTGGCTGGGCGCAGCGGCGACCGACCTCCTTGTGGATGTCGCCGAGGCGGTCGTCTGGCCCGACGCCTGCCTTGGCGTTGCGCAGCCGGGTGTCGCTTGCGCCGCGGTCTTGACGCCCGGCTTCCGCGTCGTGCTGCGGGACGCCCTCGGCGGGGCGCACCGGGTGCACATCGGCGGCGATGGCGTGATGCGCTGGGCCGGCGAGGCGGTCGTGAGCGGCACGGTCGTTGCCGTCGAGGGCGCCTCGATTCTGCTCGAGGATCTCGAGGGCGACCATGCCATACCCGAGGGCGACCTGGTCTTCGGAGATCGAGTCAGCGCCAGGGATGCACCGGGCGCCCGCTACCTCGTGGTCGCGGGCCCGCACGAGCTCCGAGCGGGCGACCGGGTCGCCGTCGGGCTCGACCCGGATCCGAACGGCGGCCCGGACCCGCTGATCGCCTGGCTCGTGGTTCTCGAGTGACCGCTGCCGGCGCGGCTCACCAGGCGATCACACCCCCATCGAGGCTGCGGAACGTGCCGGCGTCCTCTGGCCCCGCGCCGAGCAGCAGATCGGCGAGCTGCCGCGCGGACTCCTCGGGCGTCAGTTGCGCCCCCGCGCCGCCCATCGAGGTCGCGACCCAGCCCGGGCTGGCGGAGAAGGCAATCACGCCGTCGCGCCGCACGGTCGCCGCGAGCTGCCTCGTGAGTGCGTTCTGAAAGGCCTTCGCCGGCGCGTAGTAGGTGGAGCCGGCGTTCATCTCGGCGATGCTGCCGAGGCTGGACGAGATACTGAGCACCACCGCGCCGGGGCCCATCAGTGGCAGCAGCGCGCGCGTCACGCGCAGCATCCCGACGCCGTGCACCTGCACCTGCTGTTCGAGCTCCGCGATCGGCGCGGTCACGATCGAACCGGGCACGCTGCCCAGACCGGCGTTGTTCACCAGCAGGTCGACCCGTTCGAGGTGCTCCGCGCACCAGCGGGCGAAGGCCGCGACCGACTTGCCCGAGGTCACGTCGAGCTCCGCCGCGAGCACGGCGGGATCGTTGGCCGCCCGCGCGAGCAGTGCGTCGCTGGTGGCCGGATCGCGGTAGGTGCCCACGACGGGCGCGCAGCCGCGCTCGCGCAGCTCGCGCACGAGGGCGAGGCCGATGCCGTCTGCGCGGTTCGCTCCCGTCACAACGGCGCTGCGCGCAGCACCTGAGGTCATCGCGGCCTCCCGTCTCGTAGTCTAGCGCCGAGGGGTCGGGCTGGATGGCCGAGGGCGAGATCATCGAGGTCAAGCGCAAGCTCGACGGAAGCGAGGAGCGCTTCGCGACCGAGCTGGTGCACCGCAGCCCGAGCCTGTTGCTCGTGCTCTACCGCATCGAACGTGGCGAGAACTCGCTGGACTCCTACGGCTGCTTCTGGCCGCGCCGCCCCTACGGCTGCTACCACATCGTGCGCCCGCCCGGTGCGCCGGACGCGGGCCGCGAGGTGCTGAGCCGCTTCGACGTGCTGCGGGACGTCGCGATCGAGGGGGACGAGGTGCGCTACCTCGATCTGCTGCTCGACCTCGTGGTGCGCGTCGATGCCGCCGGCCGCATCAGAGCGCGCTGGGAGGACGGGGACGAGGTGGAGGCCGCGCTGGCGAGCGAGCTCCTCGATGCCGCGGGAGGCGCGTACGTCGCGCGTGCGCGGCGCACGCTGGGGCGGCGCCACCGCCGTGTGGTGGGCGAGATCCGCGCGCTGCTGCGGCGGCTGGGACGGATCGAGTAGCGGCCGAAGCTAGGAGCCGGCGGCGAAGAGCGCGTTGAGGCCCGCGACCTCGGACTCGGCGAGCACGTAGACGCCAGCCGCTCCGAGCGCGTGGGCGCGAGCCGCGAGCCGCGCCCGATCGCCGGGAGAGAAGCCAAGCGCCCCAACGGTCCAGGGCAGCCCTGTGGCGCTCGCCGCGAGGGCGACCCGAGCCAGCACCGGCGCCTGCACTGCATCGCCGCGCGCGTCGGGCGCACCGAGGTCGGCCGCGACCGCCTCGATGTCGAGACCGACGCTCGCGATGCGGTCGACGGCGGCGAGCAGCTGCGGTAGCCGCTCGATCGCTGCCGCGCTCCCGATCTCCGGGATGAGCCCGATGCTGCCCGCGTCGAGGCCGCGGTGAAGCTCGTGGCGGCGCAGCTCGACATCGGCGGCTCGCAGATCCTGAGGCTGCGCGGTTGCGGCGAGCAGGACGCAGGCAACCGGGCCGTCGAGTCCCTCGAGCTGCTCGCGCAGCAGGCCCTCGCGAGGGTGGGCGAGGCGGACATGGATCGGGACGCCGGCCGCGCGTGCAGCAGCGGTTGCGTCGGGAGAGGTGGTGACGGCGTCGGCGCGGGTGGCAGCGATGGGTGCGCCCGGCAGCAGGATCAGGTTCGTGCGAGGGGCGCTCATCGTGGCCGGCTCAGGCAGCGAGGATCGCGCTCAGGCGATCCGCCGAGGCCGAGGGGCCAACGACGGCGAGCGCGTATTCGCCGCCGAACAGCCGCTGCGCGACGGCCTGCATGTCGCCGGCCTCGACCGCACGGAGGCGCTCGACGGTGTCGCCCGGCAGCTCGATCTCGCCGTCCTGCAGCAGCTGCGAGCCGAAGTGCTGGCCAAGCGCCATCGGCGTCTCCATCGAGAGCCGGAAGGTGCCGGCGGCGAAGTCCTTTGCGCGCTGCAACTCCTCGTCGCTCACGGGCTCGTTCGCGGCGCGCTGCAGCTCGCCGACGATCACCTGCAGCGCCTCCTCCTGCTCATCGCGCGAGACGCCCGCGCTGACGATGAAGGAGCCGATGTCCTTGTGCTGCGCGACGCCCGAGGCGACGGAGTAGGCGAGCCCTCGGCGCTCGCGCACCTCCTGGAAGAGCCGGGAGGACATGCCGCGGCCGAGCACGGTGTGCAGCAGCGCCAGCGCGTAACGGTCCGGGTCGCGGCGCGCCGGGCCCTGCACGGCGAGGCGGATGTTGGTCTGCTCGATCTCCCGCTCCTCGATGATGATCGGCTCGTCGGGGAGGCCGTGCTCGGCGGCCGAAGGTGTGCGGGCGGCCCCGTCGCGCAGGCCGTCGAACCACTCCGCCGCGGCCTCGGTCACCCACTCGTGCGTGACGTTGCCGGCGACGGACAGCACCGTATTCTCCGCGCCGTAAAAGCGCTCGACGTGCGAAACGAAGTCGTCGCGAGCCAGCCCCTCGACCGTCTCGATCGAGCCGGTGACGGGCCAGCCGATCGGCTGGTCGCCGTAGACGGCGCGCACCATCAGCTCGGCGGCGCGGGAGGCCGGGGCGTCGTGGCCGCGACGGATCTCCTGCTGGACGACGGTGCGCTCGCGGTCGAGTTCCTCCTGGTCGAGCAGGGAGCGCTGGATCATGTCGGCCAGCACCTCGACGCCGGTGCTGGCGCGCTCGAAGGGCATGTTGTTCCAGTAGCAGGTCAGCTCGCGCGTCGTGTAGGCGTTGAGGGCGCCGCCGGCGCCCTCGATGGCCTCGCTGATCTCCGGCGCGGTGGGGCGCGTCGAGGTGCCTTTGAAGAGCATGTGCTCCAGGTAGTGGGAGACGCCGTTGGTGCGCGGGTCCTCGTCGCGCGAGCCGACGCCGACGAAGAAGGCGACGCTGGCGCTCTGGGCAGTGGGGACCGGGGTGGTGATGACGCGCAGGCCGTTGGGGAGCGTGCTGATCTGCGGCTGGATCGCCTCGGCGGGTGGCATCTGTGCGCCTCTCTAGTCGCGGGGCCTCGGGGGCCCTCGAACGCACGCGGCTCAGCCTACGGCGGGCGTACAGCATCGGCAAGAAATGCCGATGGTTGCGTGAGATCCGCCCTTGGCAGTTGTGGTGAGACACGGCTAGAGTGTGTTTACGGGTTAGCCGTGCAAGAGGCTGGTCGTGTTGGTGGCACACAGTCACGATAACGGAGGAGGCACTGGCCAGGACCTTCGACAGCAGTAAGTTTCGGGAACTCGTTCTCTATGTGGCCGAGGAGTCGGAGGAGGATCCGCGCTTCGGCGCCACGAAGCTCAACAAGATCCTGTACTTCAGCGACTTCAAGGCGTTCGGAATGCTCGGCGAGTCGATCACCGGGGCTACGTACCAGCGCCTGGACAGAGGACCTGCCCCCCGGGAACTGCTTCCAGCCCTGCGCTCAATGGAGGCGGGGGGGGAACTCGAACGCTTCGAGCGGCGCTACTTCAATCGCCCGCAGAAGGTGATCCGCCCACTGCGAGGGTCGGAAGCAAGCGAGGTCCTCGATCCCGCCGAACTTGCCATCGTAGATGCGGTGCTCGCCGACCTCCGGGAGCTCAATGCGTCGCAAGTCAGCGCGCTGTCGCACCTCGAGGCGGGGTGGAGGCTCGCGCGCGACCGCGAGGAGATCCCCTACGAAACCGTGTACATCTCGGACCGCCAGCCCACGCCGACCGAGGTCGCGGCCTGGCAGCGGGCGCTGGCGGAACGACGTGCCAAGAGATCTTCCTCGTGAGCAGCCGCCTGGCCGCTGGACACACCACTTCGAGGTAACGCCCGAGTTTTCGGAGCAACTTGGCTCGGTGGCCCCGGCAGCCGTGGCGCGGGGACATCTGCTCGACCGCGGCATCAAGCACGTCCTCGATCGCGAGATCGAGGCGTACCGGGAGGGCCTGGAGCACCCACGGATCAGGGTTGTTGCAGGTGACGGACCGATCCGTGAGGGGTTGCTCCTCACAGAGCCCGGATTTCCGAACGTGCCGGAGTGCATGGTCTGGTTCGAGTTCCATGCTGATTTCGAGCGAAGTCGTGACGTGATCCTCTGGGGCATCGGGCGCGTACCGGCCCTGGGCGAGATTGAGGACTACACGGGCGATCCGTAGGGAGTGCATTGGGACGCTCCCACACCTCGCGATCGTTGACACCTTCGCGCCGCGCGCGGAATATGGTCCGTGTCCTCCCCAACCATCCGAGGGCTGATGCCGAAGTACATCTTCGTCACGGGCGGCGTCGTGAGCTCCGTCGGCAAGGGGATCGTCACCGCCTCGCTCGGCCGCATCCTGCGCGCCCGCGGCCTCCGCGTCTCCGTCCTCAAACTCGACCCCTACATCAACGTCGATCCCGGCACGATGTCGCCCTATCAGCACGGCGAGGTCTTCGTCACCGACGACGGCGCCGAGACCGATCTGGACCTCGGACACTACGAGCGCTTCCTCGACGAGAACTTCACGCAGGCCAACTCCACCTCCTCGGGCCAGATCTACGAGGAGGTGATCCGCAAGGAACGGCACGGCGATTTCCTCGGCGGCACCATCCAGCAGATCCCGCACGTCACCAACGAGATCCGGCGGCGCATCCGCGAGGCGGGAAGCGCGCTGGACGCCCAAGTCGTGATCGTCGAGGTCGGCGGCACCATCGGCGACATCGAGAGCCAGCCGTTCATCGAGGCGATCGGGCAGATGCGGCACACGCTCGGCGTGGACGCGACGGCTTCGATTCACGTCACGCTGCTGCCCTACATCGGCTCGACGCGCGAGCTGAAGACCAAGCCGACGCAGCACTCCGTGCGCGAGTTGCGCTCGTTCGGCATCCAGCCGGACGTGATCATCGCTCGCGCCGACCAGCCGGCGCCCGAGGCGCTGCGCGAGAAGATCGGCCTCTTCTGTAACGTCGAGCGCGAGGCGGTCATCCCGCTGCAGACGGCCGACTCGATCTACGAGATCCCGCTGGTCCTCGAGGCGTGCGGGCTCGCCGACCTGGTGCTGAGGCGCATCGGCATCGAGACGCCCTCCTCCGATCTGGACGACTGGCGTGAGTTCGTCCAGCGGCTGCGCAACCCCGACTCCGAGGTGCGCATCGCCGTGGTCGGCAAGTACGTGGAGCTGCACGACGCCTACCTCTCGATCCGCGAGGCGCTGATCCACGCCGCGGTCTTCCATCGCGCGCGCATGAGCTTCCACTGGGTGCATTCGGAGGAGCTCGACACCCGCCCGCCGGAGGAGGCGATCGGCAAGGTCGACGGCATCCTCGTCTGTCCGGGTTTTGGCGACCGCGGGCTGGAGGGCAAGATCTCCGCCGCGACGTACGCGCGTGAGCAGCGCATCCCCTACTTCGGTGTCTGCCTCGGGCTGCAGATGATGGTCTGCGAGTTCGCCCGCAACGTGGCCGGAATGCCGGAGGCCAACACGACGGAGGCCGATCCGCGGACCCCGTTCCCCGTGATCTCGCTGCTTTCGGAGCAGCGCGGCATCGAGGACTACGGCGGGACGATGCGCCTCGGCGGCTTCGAGTGCCGGCTGGTCGAGGGTACGCACGCCGCCGCCGCCTACGGGCGGGAGCAGGTGCGCGAGCGGCATCGCCACCGCTACGAGGTGAACAACGCGCTGCTGCCGGTGCTGGAGCAGCACGGCCTGATCGCCTCCGGCTGCTCGCCGAACGGCGAGCTGGTCGAGATCATGGAGCTGCGCGATCATCCCTGGATGCTGGGGACGCAGTTCCATCCGGAGTTCACCTCGCGGCCGCTGCGCCCGCAGCCGCTGTTCCGCGATTTCGTCGGTGCGGCGCTGGAGTACCGCGCGGGCGCCGCGCGGGAGGCGGCCTCGCAGGCTGCGTCCTCGTGAGCGTCACGCCCTGAGTCGAGACGGGCGCGCCTGGATCGCGGAGCCGCGATGACCTTGTTCCGCTTGCTACACGTGCTGGCGCTGTTCTGGATGATGGCCGGGCTCGGCTCGGTGATGGTCGCCGTCTGGCGCGCCTGGGGCACCTCCGACATCAACCTGCGCGCGACGCTGCTGACCGAGGCGCAGCAGAACGAGACGCGCTGGCTGCTGTCCGGCCTGCTGGCCACGGGGCTGACCGGCTTCGCCTGGGCGGCCGCGGAGAACATCAACCTCGTGACTACCGGCTGGCTGCTGGCGCTCGAGCTGATCTACGCGGTCGACGTCTTCATCTTCCTCCCGCTGCTCGGCGTCGGTCTGCGGCGGGTGCGGCTGCTGGCCTTGCAGGCGAAGAAGCGAGGCGAGACCAGCCAGGAACTCGAGGACGCGATCAACGACCGCGTGCCGGTCGTGTTCGGCACGCTGATGGTGCTGACCGTGCCAGTGATGACGTGGCTCGCGATCTACAAGCCGTTCTGAGCGTTCGGCCGGACCTCGCCTAGCGCGGTCGGTCGCCCAGCGCCTCGATCCAGTCGCCGCTGCCGCCGCTGAGGTCGACGCCGTCGGCGGCGCTCAGCGCATCGCTGATCTGGTGGCGGATCGCCGGGGGATCGAGCCCGAGCACCTGCAGCACGTTGGCGGACATCTCGACGCCGCTCTCGAGCTCCTCGCAGATCACCTGGTTGGCGCCGAGAGCGAGGAGCTGCCCGCGCTCGGCGACGTAGCGGGTGCGCGCGAGGATCGGGATGACCGGGCTCTCCTCGCGGGCGGCGATGATTGCGCTCCGCACGGCGGGTGGGTCGTTGATGAGGAGCACCAGGGCGCGTGCGTGGGTGATCCGCGCGTGCACCAGGGCCTCCTGGCTGGTGACGTCGCCGTAGTAGACGTGCTCGTGGCCCAGACGGGCGTCTCGTACGGTCTCCGCGTTGAGCTCAAGGACGAGGTAGGGGATGCCTACCTGCGCCAGCGTGCGGGACAGCAGTTGGCCGGCGATGCCGAATCCGGCGATGATGACGTGCCCGGAGAGGGCGGCGTCATCCGGTGTCGGCTCGTCGATTCCGCGCACGCGCAGCAGCCGCTCGAGTGGCCGGAGCAGCACCTCGCCCGCATGCATCTCGCCGGTCCAGCGCATGAGCAGCCGCGACAGCATGATGCTGAGCACGCCGGTGGTGACGATCAGGCGCACCTCGTCGGAGGTGATCAGGCCCTCGTTCGCCCCGAGGATCAGGACCACGTAGCCGAACTCGCCGAACTGGGCGAGGTAGAAGCCGGCGCGCCACGCCGCCTGTGCGGGGTAGCGCATCGCGACCGCGGCGAGCGAGGCGATCAGCGCCTTTCCGGGAACCAGGCCAAGCACGATCAGGAGCGCGAGGAGCGGCTGCTCCACGAACACCCGCCAGTCGACAAGCATGCCGAGCGAGATGAAGAAGAAGCTCGTGAAGACATCGCGCAGCGGGATGATGTCGCTGGTGGCGCGATGCCGGTAGTCCGTATCGGCAAGCAGCAGGCCGGCGAGGAACGCGCCCAGCGCGACGGAGAGCCCGAGCTGGTTCATCAGCCAGGCTGAGCCGAGGGCGACCGAGATCACGGTCAACAGGAACACCTCACGTGTGCGCGTGGCGTCCACCGCCGCGAACAGCCGCGGGATCAGGAGGCGGGCGACACCCAACAAGATCGCCATCGCGAGCGTGGCGCGGAGCAGCGCCCAACCCGCATCGAGCAGGAAGCGGCTGCCGTCGCCGCCGGCGAGGACCGGGACGAGAAGGGTGAGGGGAATGATCAGCAGATCCTGGAAGATCAGCGCGCCGACGGTGAAGCGCCCGTGCGGGGCGGCCAGCTCGCCCCTCACCGCCAGCACGCGCAACACGACCACCGTGCTCGAAAGCGCCACGATGAACCCGAAGACGAGACCGCGTTCGACACTGTCGCCGGCAATCACGAGGATCGCGAGCGCCGCCGCCGCCGTAGCGCCGACCTGCAGCGAGCCCCCAATCGCCACGGTGCGCCAGATGAAGCGCAGCCGGGAGAGCGAGAACTCGAGGCCGATCGCGAAGAGCAGCAGAATCACGCCGAGTTCGGCGATCTGCATGATCCGATCGGTGTCGCTGACGAGGTGCAGGCCGTGCGGGCCGGCGATGCTGCCGGTGATCAGGAAGCCGATGGTTGCGGGTAGCCCGAGCCGGTGCAGCCCGAGCGCTGTCGCCACGGCCAGCACGCCGATGATGGCGAGTTCGCCAACGAGTGCGTGTTCGTGCACGAAGGCGACCTTCCGGCGCCCCGCCGCGTCGCCTTGCTCAGGCTACGCCCTTCCGGAACGATCTGCACTGCGAACCTCGTCTGGACCGTGCGACGGATCGGGCGTGCGCGTCGAGAGCTGCCAACGACTCCCTGTCTTGCTCAGGGTGTGGTCGTCGTTCGCGCTGTGGCCAAGGTGTGCATCGCACTGTGCAACTTGCGGTCTGGTGAGGTAGAATGCTTCACGTCCACTTGTCCCCGGTTTTGGATGCCGTCGAACAGGACGGCGCACAACGCGCATGACACCTTCTTCTCCACGGGGGCGCCGAGAAGCCTCCACCCGCACTGCCGAAGAGCCCGGCGACGCCACCCGCGCCGCCGATGGTCGTGAGGCGCGCGAACCTCGCGAGAACCGCGAGGGCCGCAGCGCGCGCGAGAACCGCGAGGGCCGCGAGAACCGCGAGGGGCGTGACGGTCGCGAGGGCCGCGAGGGCCGCAACGGCGGCCGCTGGCGCCGCCGCGAGCGCGCTCGCCCGGACGGACCGCCTCCGCCGAGCCTGGACATCGCGGAGCTCGAGGGGCGCACGCAGGACCAGCTGGTCGAGCTCGCGACGGAGCAAGGCGTCGAGAACCCGGGCACCTACAACAAGCAAGACCTGCTGTTCCGCATCCTGCGCAACCAGGCGGAGCGCCAGGGGACGATCTACGCGGGCGGCGTGCTGGCCGTCGTCGATGACGGGTTCGGCTTCCTGCGCGGCGAGCGGCTGGTTCCCGGACCGAACGACGTCTACGTCTCCCAGTCCCAGATCCGCCGCTTCGGCCTGCGCGGCGGCGACTACGTCACCGGCCAGGTGCGCCAGCCCAAGGACTCCGAGAAGTACTACGGCCTGCTCCGTGTCGAGGCAGTGAACGGCGTCGATCCGGAAGTCGCGCGGCGGCGCCCGAACTTCGAGGAACTCACGCCGATCTTCCCGGACGACATGCTGCAGCTGGAGACCACCAACACGGAGTTGAGCCAGCGCATCGTCGACCTGTTCTCGCCCGTCGGGCGGGGGCAGCGGGGCCTGATCGTCTCGCCGCCGAAGGCGGGCAAGACGATGCTGCTGAAGTCGATCGCGCACGGCATCGCGATCAACAACCCGGAGGTCCACCTCATGGTGCTGCTCGTCGGCGAGCGGCCCGAGGAAGTCACGGACATGCGCCGCTCCGTGCGCGGCGAAGTGATCGCCTCTACCTTCGACGAGCCGGTCGAGGACCACACGCGCGTCGCCGAGGTGGCGATCGAGCGGGCGCGCCGGCTCGTCGAGGGCGGCACGGACGTGGTGATCCTGATGGACTCGATCACCCGCCTGGCGCGGGCCTACAACCTCGCGATTCCGGCCAGTGGCCGCACGCTGTCGGGCGGCATCGACCCGATCGCGCTGTACCCGCCGAAGCGCTTCTTCGGCTCCGCGCGCAACATCGAGGAAGGCGGATCGCTGACGGTCATCGCGACCTGCCTCGTCGAGACCGGCTCGCGCATGGACGACGTGATTTTCGAGGAGTTCAAGGGCACCGGGAACATGGAGATCCGCCTCGACCGGCGGCTCGCAGAGAAGCGCGTCTACCCGGCGATCGACATCTTCGCTTCCTCGACGCGGCGCGAGGATCTGCTGTTCTCCGAGGAGCAGTTGAGGCAAGTCTGGCTGCTGCGACGCATGGCCGCGATGATCAGCGACAACGGCTCCGATGCCACCGAGGACGTGCTCGAGCGCGTCGCCAAGACGGAGACGAACGAAGAGTTCCTCGGCAACTTGAAGTCCGGGATTCTCTAGCGGCGCAAGGCCGAGTGGCACGCCCGCGATCTCCTCCACGCCGCCGCGCGGCGGCCGGCCACCGGGCCTCGTGCTAAAATCCTGTTTCCCCGTCGGGTAGATCGCTTACCTGGACGGTTGATTTGCGCGGCCCTGGGGGTGGTCGCCTCCGGCCGGAGGAGGCGCGCATCAGCAGTATCGGCCCCGTGCTTCCCCGACCGCGCCCGAAGCCGGGGCGTGAGGTTCGCTTGTCGCAGCGCCGGCAGATCGCCGCCGCCCGGCTCTCATGGCTACCGGTGGCGCCACCGGCGATCTATGCGGCGTTCGTCGGCCTGGTGCTGGTCCTGGTCGTGATCGCCGGGTTCTTCCCGGTGACGGTGAGTTCCACGCAGCCGAACCCCGGACTGAGGACCTCGCAGATCTCATTGCCGGGTATGGCGGGCGCGACGAGTTGGCAGCAGCCGGCGGCGCCTGCGGTGTCCGCCCCGGAGCCCATTGAGCCGCCGCTCGTCAACTCGCTGCTCACATACCCGGGCTCGGCCGAGACGGGTCGGCCTGCGGCGGCTGCGTCAGCGGATCAGTCCGAATCCGCCTCCGAGGTCGACCTCGCGAGGACGGCGATCCGGGCAGCCGTGGCTGCGCCGACCCCGACGGAACTCCAGGAACGCGAGACACAACCTCGCCCGCTGTTCTTCCGCTACGAGGTGCAGGAGGGCGATACCGTGACCGGGATCGCCGAGCGCTTCGGCATCACGGCCAACTACATCCTCTGGAACAACATCGACATCATCCCGGACGCGGATTTCCTCAGCGTGGGCGAGGAGATCCAGGTCCCGAGCGTGGGCGGCATCCTCCACGGCGTCCGCTACGGCGAGACGTTGCTGGAGATCGCCGAGCGCTACGACGCCAGCATCGTCGACATCATCGAGGTGAACAGGCTGGACCGGGAGGGCAGCATTTTCGCGGACACGACGATTCTCGTGCCGGGTGGGCGGATCGTCACGAGGCCTGCTGCCGTGGTCCGCCCGCCTGCCGCCTCGACACCGGCGCCGTCGCGCGTGGTTGCCGTGTCGCCGCAGACGAGTTCGGAGTTCAACTTCATCTGGCCCACCAGGGACATCATCACTTCGTACTTCGGTCCCAGCCACCCGCTGGGGATCGATATCAGGGCGCCGGTGGGCACGCCAATCAAGGCGGCGGCGGACGGCACGGTGATTTTCGTGGGAGGCACGCGCTGCTGCTCATACGGCCTCTATGTCGAGGTCCAGCACGACGGCGGATTCACGACGCTCTACGCCCACCTCGCGAGCTTCGCGGTGGCGAGCGGCGACGAGATCACGGCGGGCACCGTGCTCGGCTTCGCCGGGCTGACGGGGCGCACCACGGGCCCGCACCTGCACTTCGAGATCGAGCTGAACGGCGTGCGCCGCAACCCGCTGGTCTACCTGCCCTGACGAATCGGTCGCCCTCGCACCAGGGTGTCGCTGCCGCGTGGCGGCTGGCGACAGCTGCCGGCGTGACGAACATCCAGTCCGGAGCCCACGCGTGTATCGTTGGCCGAAGGGTTGAAAGCGTCGTCTTCGCGCCACAGCGTCTAACCGGAGGAGGGGTGCATCACCAGTATCGGACCCGTCCTCCCGCGCCGGGTGAACGGGCGCGAGTTGCGGCTGCAGCAGCGCCCGCGGATCGGCGGCGATGGTGATTCGCGGATTGCGGCTGCGCTGCCCGTGCCGAGCGCCGTGGTCGTCGCGCTCGTCCTGGCCGGCGTCCTGATCGCGGGGTTCTTCCCGGGAGCCGCGAGTCCAGCCCGGCCAGGGCCGGCGTTGAGGGCCTCGCAGATCTCGCTGCCGGGCCTTGCGGGCGTGGCCGTCTGGGCGCGGCCTGCCGCGCTGCCGGCGGCCGTTCCGCGGCCGATCCCGCCGCGGCCGGAGACCCCGCCAACACGCTGGGGGTTTGTCGGGCGGGCGGATCCGATGATCGATGGCGCCTGGGCGGCCGATGCAGCGAGTACGAGCGACGTGGCCAGCCCGCCGGTCGCACCTCCCCTCGCCGACGAAGGCGAACTCGTCCGGCAGCCACTGCTGTACCGCTACAAGGTGCAGCCGGGTGACACGGTCAGCGGCCTCGCCGAACGCTTCGACCTCGCCGGCTACTACATCCTCTGGAACAACATCGACGTCATTACCGACGCGGACTTCCTGCGGGTCGGGGCGGAGCTGCAGATGCCGAGCAGGCCGGGGATCCTCCACGGCGTGCGCTACGGCGAGACACTGCTCGAGATCGCGGAGGAGTACGACGCCAAGGTCGTCGATATCATCGAGGCGAACGAGCTCGGGAGGGATGGCGGCATCGTCGCGGGTACGACGATTCTCGTGCCGAATGGCCGCCTCGCGCAGCCCTCGCAGCCAACTCCCGGCCTGATCGCGGCAGCGAAGTGGCGCTACAACTTCAGCTGGCCCACCAGAAACGTGATCACTTCGTACTTCGGTCCCAGCCACCCGCTGGGGATCGACATCAGCGCACCGGTGGGCACGCCGATCAGGGCGTCGGCCGCCGGAACGGTGGTCTTCGTGGGTGGCGCCGCATGCTGCTCCTACGGGCTGTACGTCGAGGTCGCGCACGGGGGCGGGTTCACGACGCTCTACGCGCATCTGCGCAACTTTGCGGTGAAGCACGGGGACGCGGTCGAAGCGGGGACTGTCCTCGGCCATGCCGGCCTGACCGGGCGCACGAGCGGCCCGCACCTGCACTTCGAACTCAAGGTCAACGGCGTGCGCCGCAACCCGCTGCTCTACCTGCCGGACTGACGATTCCGCCTCGGAAGATCGCTAGCGGCGCGAGGCTTCCAGCAGCACGACGCGCTGCTCCTCGCCGAGCCCGCGCGGGCGGATGCTGAGCCGCGCCAGTGGCTCGCCGCCGCTGAGGCCGGTGGCGTCGAGGAAGGCGCGCAGCGCGGCAGGCTGCTCGCCCACGGCCGCGGGCCCGTCGTAGCCGACGGGGATCACGATCGTCGGCTCAAGATCGCGCACGGTCCGGGCGGCCCGCTCCGGCGCGACCGACTCATCCCCGCCGATCGGGACGATCAGGATGTCGATGTTGCTGAACAGCCCGGCCTCGTCCTCGCGCGGCGGCGTGCAGCCGCTGCCGAGGTGGGCGACGTGCAGACCCTCCGCCTCGACGACGTAGGCGGTGTTGCGCTCGCTCGGCGCGTCCCCGCCGTCGCGAGGCAACGGACTGGGCAGACCGAAGAGCTGGACGCCCTCGATCTCGTACTCGCCGGGGCCGTCGATGATGATTGGCTGGCCGCGCACGCCGGTAGCGTGCGAGTGGTGCGGGTGGTGGCGGCTGATGGTGACGATATCGGCGCCGGGCCGGCCCATGTCGAAGCCGGCGTCCCTGCTCGCCGGGTCCATCACCACGGCCGCCTGGCGCGTGCGCAGCCGCACGCAGGCGTGTCCGAGCCAGTTGACGTCCATGATCGGCGCAGCCCTTCCGGGGTTTCGCGATCGTAGCGAGCGGGCGCGGCTGCCGCCACACCCTGCCGCCCGGAGGAGGGCTGTGCGCCTACTCCGAGTCGGCTGCGAGCGCCGCGGCGAGCTGGCGCAGTGTGCGGTGGTGAAGGGCCTTCACGGCGCCCTCGCTGCGGCCGAGGATGCGGCCGATCTCGGCGTTCGTCAGGCCATCGACGTACTTGAGCGTGATCAGGCGCTGGCGGTCGGGCGCGAGCGCCGCCGCCGCGTCGCGGACGCGCTGTGTGTCCTCGAGCGCCTCAAGCGCCGACTCCGGTCCCGGCGCGTCCGAGGGGACGGCGAGCGCCTCGTCGAGCGGGGCTGCCTGCGGCCTGCGGCCGCGGTCGCGGTACCAGTTGGCCAGCAGGTTGTGCGCGATGGTCATCAGCCAGGACTCGAACTTGCCGCGCCCGCGGTAGCTGCCGAGGCTGGCGAAGGCGTTGGTGAAGGTGCGCGAGGTCAGTTCCTCGGCGTCGCTGACGCTGCTCGTGCGGGACAGGAGGTAGCGGTAGACGCGGCCGGCGTGCGCCTCATAGAGCTCGGAAAAGGCGTCGCGGGCCTCGTCCGCGCGAACGGGATCGTCGGCGGCGGGCGAGGCGGCGGCCTGGGGGTCCGGATCTCGGTCCATGCGCTCTCCGGGCCCGTCCGAGCGTTGACCAGTCGGGCGTCTGGCCGCTAGAATCCAGTGTGTTAGCACTCTCCCTATGAGAGTGCTAATCCGTGGGGTTAGTCGGGATGGAGGGCCCGTGCTTACTCAGCGCCGGGCGGACATCCTCAATCTCGTCGTCGACGAGTATATCGGCACGGCTGCGCCGGTGAGTTCGCGCGCGCTGGTCGACCGCCACAACCTCGACGTCTCCACCGCAACCGTGCGCAACGAGCTGGCCGCCCTCGAGCAGGAGGGGTACATCACGCACCCCTACACCTCGGCCGGCCGCATCCCCTCCAACACGGGCTATCGCTTCTACGTTGAGGAGCTGATGGCCGAGGAGCCGATCGGCGCCGACGAGCGCCGGACGATCGAGCACCAGTTCTACCAGGTAGCGCCGGGTCTCGATGAGTGGTTGCAGCTTGCGGCCTCCGTCCTCGCGGCGGCGGTTGGCAACGTTGCCGTCGTCGCGCGTCCGCAGCGTCCGGTGCCGCACTTGCGGCAGGCGCAACTGGTCCACCTGCGGCCGGGCGCCGCGCTGCTGGTGGGTGTGCTGGACGACGGGAGCATCCAGGAACGGATCGTCGCCGTGCCGGAGGACGAGGGTCAGCCGGAGCTGCTTGCCCGCGCCTCGCGCCTCAACGATCGCCTCTCGCTTTCCGATTCCGAGCGGATCCGCACGATCGCCCCGCAGTTCGAGGACGACGACGATCGCCGGCTCACGCTTGAGATCGCCGATCTCGTGGCAGAGGGCGCGAGCGCGGCCCAGCTCTTCATCGAAGGCATCCGGGCGGCACTGGCGCAGCCGGAGTTCTCCACCACCGATCGCATGCTCGACGCGGTGGAGCACCTCGAGGCGTACGAGCTGCGAGGTGCGCTGCGGCCGCCGCACAGCCCCGACCCCGGCGCGCGCGTGTTGATCGGCGATGAGAACGAGCGGAGCTGGTTGCACGACTGGACGATGGTCATCTCGGCCTTTGGCGAGCCCGGCGGGGCGGTCGGCTCCGTCGCGGTGCTGGGCCCGACGCGGATGCACTACGGGCACACCATCCCGCGCGTTCGCTACTTTGCCCGGCTGATGACCGACCTGCTGCACGAACTGGATGGCTGAGGCGTCATCCGCCCGTCGCACACACAACCCGATGACGAACAACCAGGAGCAAGACGACGTGCCTCTTGAAGGAGACACCGCCGGGGAAGCAGCCGCGCCTGCCGAGGAGGCCGGCGTCGAGACGCCCGGCGACGTCGAGCGCATCGCCGCCCTCGAGGCGGAGGTTGCGCAACTGACGGAGCAGCACGCCCGCGCGGTTGCCGATCTGCAGAACTACCGGCGCCGCACGGAGGAGCGCTGGCGGGAACGCGCGCGCGCGCAGCTTGCCGAGACGATCGCTCGCTGCCTGCCGCCGCTCGACGACCTGAGTCGCGCGCTGGCCTCGGTCGACGGCGCCCTGGCCGAGGACCAGTGGATCGAGGGCATCCGGCTCGTGGAGCGCAAGTTCAAGGAGATGCTGGCCGGTGCCGGCGCCGAGGAGATCGGCGGCGAGGGCGCCGCGTTCGATCCGCTGGTGCACGAGGCCGTCTCCTCCGCACCGGGCCCGGAAGGCCAGGTCATCGCCCTCGTGCGCGAGGGCTACCGCATCGAGAACTACGTGCTGCGACCGGCCCAGGTGGTGGTCGGGGCCGGCGAGGCCGGGTCCGCCGAGGGCGGACGGGCCGGGGAGTAGCAGGAGCGACGAACCGGGAGCCCTGCTCCCGGTGTGAACCACGACCGGACGG
This sequence comes from Chloroflexota bacterium, assembly GCA_009839925.1. Taxonomy (GTDB): domain Bacteria; phylum Chloroflexota; class Dehalococcoidia; order UBA2979; family UBA2979; genus VXMT01. The sequence continues at coordinate 3,268 of VXOS01000053.1, read as the reverse complement.
GGAACGCGACAAGGGGTACGAGATGGCAAGAGTGATCGGGATCGACCTTGGCACCACGAACAGCGCGATGGCGGTGATGGAGGGCGGCGAGCCCGTGATCATCGCCAACGCCGAGGGCGGCCGCACGACGCCGTCGATGGTCGCGGTCAGCGGATCGGGCGAGCGGCTCGTCGGGACGGTCGCGAAGCGCCAGGCGGTCACGAACCCGGACGGCACGATCTTCTCGGTGAAGCGGCTGATGGGCCGGCGCTTCGAGGACGCCGAGGTCACGCAGCTGCGCGAGGTCGCGCCGTTCGGCCTCAATGCGGCGGGCAACGGCGACGCGCACGTGACGATGGGCGATCGCGACTACTCGCCGCCTGAGATCTCGGCGATGATCCTCCAGAAGCTGAAGGCGGACGCCGAGGCGTACCTCGGCGAGGAGGTCACGGAGGCCGTGATCACCGTGCCCGCCTACTTCAACGACTCGCAGCGCCAGGCCACACGTGACGCCGGACGCATCGCCGGCCTCGAGGTGCTGCGCATCATCAACGAGCCCACCGCCGCATCGCTCGCCTACGGCCTCGACAAGAAGGGCGACGAGGTCATCGCCGTCTACGACCTCGGCGGCGGCACCTTCGACATCTCGATCCTCGAGATCGGCGACGGCACGTTCCAGGTGCAGGCCACGAACGGCGACACCTTCCTCGGGGGAGACGACTTCGACAACACGGTGATCGACTACTTGGTGGCGGAGTTCAAGCGCGACCAGGGCATCGATCTGTCGAGCGACCGGATGGCGCTGCAGCGCCTCAAGGAGGCGGCCGAGCGCGCGAAGATCGAGCTCTCCACCGCGCAGCAGTCCGAGGTCAATCTGCCCTTCATCACCGCGGACCAGAGCGGCCCCCGGCACATGCAGATCACGCTCACCCGCGCGCGCCTCGAACAGCTTGTCGACGGCCTCGTCGAGCGCACGATCGGGCCGGTGCGGGACGCGCTCAAGGATGCGGGAATGCAGCCGTCGGACGTGGACGAGGTGGTCCTCGTCGGCGGGATGACGCGCATGCCGCTGGTGCAGGAGAAGGTGCGCGAATTCTTCGGCAAGGACCCGCACCAGGGCGTGAATCCGGACGAGGTCGTCGCGATCGGCGCGGCGATCCAGGCGGGCGTCCTGCGCGGCGACGTCAAGGACGTGCTGCTGCTCGACGTCACGCCGCTGACGCTCGGCATCGAGACGCTGGGCGGGGTGCTGACCTCGCTGATCGAGCGCAACACGACGATCCCGACGAGCGCGCAGCAGACCTTCTCGACCGCGGCCGACAACCAGCCCTCGGTGGAGATCCACGTGCTGCAGGGCGAGCGGCCGATGGCGGCCGACAACAAGTCGCTCGCGCGCTTCATCCTCGACGGGATCCTGCCCGCCCCGCGCGGCGTCCCGCAGATCGAAGTCGAGTTCAACATCGATGCGAACGGCATCGTCACGGTCTCGGCGCGCGACAAGGCCACGGGCAAGGAGCAGCACGTCACGATCCAGGCCAGCTCCGGCCTGAGCGACGAGGAAGTCGAGCGCCTGACGCGCGAGGCCGAGGAGCACGCGACCGAGGACGCCGCGCGGCGCGAGGCGGTGGAGCTGCGCAACGCGGCCGACAACCTCGCCTACTCGGCGGTACGCACGCTCAGCGAGCACGCGGACAAGATCGACGACGAGATGAAGGGCCGCGTCGAGGCGGCCATCGCCGAGGTCCGCTCCGTCCTCGCCGACGCCGACGCGGACGCCGCGGCGCTGCAGCCGAAGGTGGAGGCGCTCTCGCAGGCGATGCAGGAGATCGGCGAGGCGGTCTACACCGCCTCAGCGGCGGAGGGCGAGGCCTCGGCCGACGGGGCCGCCGCCGAGGCGGACGACGACGAGGAAGCGGCCAGCACGGTCGAGGGCGAGTTCCGCGAGGTCTAGCCTCCGGCCCCGTGTGCTGAGGAGACCGTTGCGAAACGCTCTCGTCAGCGCAGCGAGCGCATCCCTTCCGGTCCCCTCTCCCCGAGGGAGAGGGTTAGGGTGAGGGAGGATCCACCTTCCGGGATTGCGTTGCGCCATGGGGGCTCTCGGAGACGCGCGGGAGTCTTCCCCCTCACCCCCGCCCTCTCCCCAGGGAGAGGGAGCCGGAGGAAGGGGTGCGCTGGATTGTCCGCGCCGCGCCGCACGCGCTGTACCGGACTCTTCGGTAAACTGAGAGGTTGATGGCCACGGAAGTCGACCTCTACGCGACCCTCGGGGTCCAGCGCGACGCCTCCCAGGAGGAGATCAAGCGCGCCTTCCGCAAGGCTGCGATGGAGTCCCACCCCGATCGCAACAAGAGCGAGGGCGCCGAGGATCGCTTCAAGCAGGTCAACGCCGCCTACGAGGTGCTCTCCGATCCGGAGAAACGCCGTACCTACGACCGCTTCGGCATGGCCGGACTCAACGGCGGCGGGCAGCACGGCTTTTCCGGCTTCGAGGGCTTCGGCGGCTTCGGCGACATCTTCGATGCCTTCTTCAGAGGCACCGGCTCGCGCCGGCCCGGTCCGCAGCGCGGCGCCGACCGGCGCGCCTCGATAGCGGTCGCGTTCGAAGAGGCGGTCTTCGGCGCGGAGCGCGAGATCCAGTTCCAGCGCATCGGCCGCTGCGAGGATTGCGGCGGCAGCGGCTCGGCGAACGGCAGCCGGCCTTCGAGCTGTCCGGAGTGCGGCGGCCAGGGCGAGATTCGGCGCGTGCAGGAGTCGCTGTTCGGGCGCTTCGTCAACTCCGCGCTGTGCAACCGCTGCGGCGGGGACGGCGAGGTGGTGACCGATCCCTGCAAGAGCTGCGCCGGCCGCGGCATGCGCGCGGACACCGTGACGCGCTCCGTCAATATCCCCGCCGGAGTCGACGAAGAGCACCAGATCCGCCTCAGCGGCGAGGGCGACGCCGGCACTCGCGGTGGCCCGCCCGGCCATCTCTACCTGGACCTCGATATCGAGGATCACGAGCACTTCGAGCGGCGTGGCGATCATCTCGTCTACGAGCTGCCGCTGAATCCCGCACAGGCTGCCCTCGGCGCGGAGATCGAGGTGCCGACGCTGGAGGGCGATCCGGTCATGATCGACGTGCCCAGCGGCACGCAGCCCGGTCACATCTTCAGCGTGCGCGGGCGCGGGGTTCCCCACCTGCGGGCCAGCGGCCGCGGCGACTTGCTGGTGCGTACGCACGTGGTGACGCCTACGAAGCTCACCGAGGAGCAGCGCGAGCTGCTGGAGCAGCTCGCCGACTCGCTCGGGA